>NZ_JASBOI010000003.1:0-272938 GCF_039907245.1 Corynebacterium sp. c24Ua_83
GCTCTATACGACAAAACCCCACCCTGGGTGTCCAGGATGGGGTGCGCGTTACGCGGTTAAAGCTGACTCTAGGAAGCAGCCGGTGCGTTAACGTCCTCCGGCAGAGCAGCCTTGGCAGCCTCGCACAGAGCGGTGAATGCGTCGAAGTCGTTGACGGCCAGCTCGGCCAGGTTCTTGCGGTCGACCTCGATCTCGGCCAGGCGCAGGCCCTGGATCAGACGGTTGTAGGTCATGCCGTTCTGGCGAGCACCAGCGTTGATGCGCTGGATCCACAGCTTGCGGAACTCGTTCTTACGAGCCTTGCGATCGCGGAACTCGTAAGTCTTGGAGTGGAGCATCTGCTCCTTTGCCTTGCGGTACAGGCGGGAGCGCTGACCACGGTAGCCCTTGGCGGACTTCAGTACTTCGCGACGCTTCTTCTTGGCGTTCACTGAGCGCTTGACACGTGCCACGGTGATACTTCCTTTTCTTTAAGAGTGCGCGCCTCTAACCAGCACTTTCGCAAGCGCTGTATCTACTCGATGACGCGGTTGGGTGAATAGGGGTGGGAAAGCGGGCTTTAAGTTATGCCTTGCCCAGCAGACGCTTCATGCGCTTGACATCGGCCGGAGCGACGTCCTCGGTGCCCTTCAGGCGACGGGTGCGCTTGGAAGGCTTGCCCTCCAGCAGGTGGCGGCGGTTAGCCTGCTCGCGACGCAGCTTGCCGGAACCGGAGATCTTGATGCGCTTTGCGGCACCCTTGTGAGTCTTCTGCTTCATTGGTGAAAAACCTCTAACAACTAGTTCTGTTACTACTTCTTGCCCTTGCGGACCGGGCCCAGCACCATGGTCATGTTGCGACCGTCTTGCTTGGCACGGGTCTCAACTACGCCGTATTCCTCGACGTCGTTTGCCAGTCGCTCAAGCAACCGGAACCCGAGCTCCGGGCGAGACTGCTCACGCCCGCGGAACATGATCGTGACCTTGACCTTGGAGCCCTTCTCCAGGAAACGAATGACGTTGCCCTTCTTGGTCTCGTAGTCGTGGTCGTCGATCTTCGGACGGAACTTCTGTTCCTTCACCACGGTCTGCTGCTGGTTCTTACGAGCTTCGCGGGCCTTCTGGGCCTGCTCGTACTTGAACTTGCCGTAGTCCATGATCTTTGCCACGGGCGGCTTGGCGTTCGGTGCAACCTCTACAAGGTCGAGGTCAGCTTCATAGGCCAGCTTTCGCGCATCGTCTGTCTTGACGATACCGACCTGTTCGCCGCCTGGACCGACGAGTCGGACCTCAGGGACTCGAATACGGTCGTTGATGCGAGCTTCTGCGCTAATGTGAACTCCTCAGTAGCAGTTTTGGTTAATGTCTTACCGACCCCTGCAGTACTGAAGATCCCCTGTGTTCCCCCACAATCACAGCCATTTTGCGCCGGCGGGAACAACTGCCCTGCATCACGCATTACACTTCTGGATTCTCCTGAACCCATCCGTGCCTGTGGCTACGACCCGAGCCCAACCTCTAAAGGCGGTCTCTAGGTGGGAGAAGGAATCTCCACTTGCAGCCCGTTTCCGTTTGTTTGAGACGAATTTGAGATAGAGCGACTCAAACCGCCGGAACGAGACGGTAGTGCTTGGAAGTATAACAATCGTCCGAGCATTTACCAAAACCAATACTGCGCCCTGGCGCGCCGAATAAGAATAAGCTTTTGAGCCATGAACAACTCTTCTAACGGATCCGCACAGCCCACCAACGACCTCATCAAACGCATCGATGATCTTGCCCGCTCGCAGGTGCAGGCGCAAACGCAGATGATCGCCATTCTGCGGGAGGTCGCCCTAAATCAACAAAGGCTCTCGCAGGCACAACGAGCCGCTGCTCCTTCTTCTTCCTTAGTGACGCCCCCAGCCTCACCTCCCCCGCGCTCCAAACCGGACTTACAGGCCCCGCCGGCTCAGGCTCCACAGAAACACTCCCCTGTGCCGGCTGAACGGTCGGCTGAACGCAAGATGGAGCGAACTCAAGCTCCCAAGCCTCAGCCCACACAACCTCAGCCCGCACAACCTCAGTCCAAGCCGGCTCAGCGTCAACAGCAGCCACAACAGGCGCAGCACCACCCGGCGCGCCCCGCGCAACCGCCGCGCCAGGAGCCCGCACCGCCAAAGCAGCAAACGCCGGTACGTCCGCAGGCGTCGCGACCTCAGGCACCCCGCCCGCAGGCATCGCGACCTCAGGCTCCGCGCCCTCAGGCTCCGCAACCAGCTGCCCCTCAGCCACAGCCCCAGCCAGCAGCGAAGCAGCAGGAGCCAAAGGAGCCGAACAAGCTGCAACAGTGGTGGGAAAAGGAGGACCTGGTCACTCGCCTGCTGGCGATCATCGGCGGCTCCATCACGGTTGTCGGCCTCACCTTCCTGGCTCTATTGGCCTATGCTTCCGGAATCCTTACTCCGGAGGGAGCGGTCATTCTCGCTGCGGTGATCTGTGGCGGTTTGGCCGTGACGTCGACGATCGTGCACAAGAAGCAACCAGACGGAGTGAGCTCGTCAGCGCTATTGATAGTTGCCACACTGGGCGGTTTGGCGGACCTCTGGGTCGCGGTGTTTAACCTGGGATGGTTCGGTGAGGCGCTCGGTAGCGTGCTGACGGTAGTCATATGTGCCGGCGCATTGGCTCTGGCATATGCCTGGAAGAAGGAAGTCCTCGCGGTGGTCGTCACCGCCTTTGCGCCCCTATTCATCCTGCCGGCGGCAGCGAACTTCCTCTCCATGTTCCCCGCCGACCAGGAAGTGCAACGCGAAATCCACAATGGTTACTTCGCCGGCAGCCTAATCGCCGCCGCTATCTGCGGCTTCGCAGCCCGCTGGGGGCGCCCGTGGTTCAAGCTTCAGACCACCGCGACCATTACTTACATCTGCGCGATGCTGCTGAGTGCACCCTTCATACTTTCGACGTTCCTACTCGGCGTGGTGGGCTTCGCGCTCGTGACGATCATCAGTTTCGTCCCACCGTTTGCATCCCGCCAGCTTCACCTCAGCGGCGTAGTTGCCGTAGTGATCATTCCGTCGGTGTGCCTGTTGTCCAACAATTCCTGGGCGGCTGTTGTCTTTATCTCCCTAGTAACTGCGTGCGCATACATCATCGCTCGCATCAACGGCGGCATCTTCCAAGCGGACTTCCAGATTCCAGGAACAGAACCGCTTCCACCACAGCTGGCCAACGCGTTCGCTTTCATAATCTCCGCCGGCACTCTCCCCATTGTCTTCATCATCCGCTTCTTCCAGTGGTACGCGTTGGATTCTGAGCTACGGCAGACCCCCGCTGAAGCCTCGGCGTTTGGCTACGGGAGCATCATCGTCGCTGTGGGGCTGCTGCTATACACCGCAGCCGTTGTATGGGGACTGCCGCGCATGCCTAAGAATGTCGCATGGATCTCTCTGATGTGCTCTTTCCTGGCGGTGTTCACCTACGCACCGCGCAGCTGGGTCGGGGCAGATAGCATGCGTGTTCCGGACTCGGCGATCGTCTTGGTAGTCAGCCTCGCGCTAGCGGTGGCGCTTCTGTATCGCCACCAATACCTCCTCGAGACCGACCTGCGCGGAATCGCTGGACGCGAGATTCCGGGTAAGCAGTCCAACTCGGAAGTGACGATGTTGGTCATCGGCGTAATCACGCTTGTGCTTGCTTCCTCCGCAATCCCCGCCGTCGCTATGGCTATCTCCACCACGAAGCTGTCATTCATGGTGGCACATGTGCTGATCTCCGTCAGCTGGATGTTGGGCGCCGTGTACCTGCTGTACCGCAACAACTCGAAGCCCGGCCTGATGCTGGCAATTATCGCCACCGCCAAGCTTGTCTTCTACGACCTGTCCGTCCTCGGTGGCCTTGTGCAGGCTCTGGCGTTCCTCATCTGCGGCATGGTGCTACTGGTTGCCGCCATTACCCGCGAGAAGCCAAACAAGACGCCTCCGCAGCAGCCCCTGCAGCAGCCGCAACCGACGATGCCACAACCGCAGCAGCCGATGCAGCAACAGCCTCAGCAACCCCAGCAGTCCCGGATGCAGGATCAGAGCATGGATCGCAGGTAGCGGCCGGTGTGGGAGGCCTCCACCTCCACAACCTGCTCCGGGGTGCCCTCGGCAACAACGGTGCCACCGCCGGAGCCGCCCTCCGGCCCCATGTCCACAATCCAGTCGGCAGCCTTGATGACGTCCAGGTTGTGCTCGATGATGAACACGCTATTGCCCTTGTCCACGAGCCCCTGGATCACCAGCATCAGCTTGCGGATGTCCTCGAAGTGCAGGCCGGTGGTCGGCTCGTCGAGGATGTACACCGTCCGGCCGTTGGAACGCTTCTGCAGCTCGGCGGCCAGCTTCACGCGCTGTGCCTCACCACCGGACAAGGTGGTGGCCGCCTGACCCAGGCGGACGTACCCCAGGCCCACATCCACCAGGGTGTTCAGGTAGCGGGAAATCGAGGTGACGGGCTCGAAGAACTCCGCTGCCTCGGAAATCGGCATGTCCAGCACCTCGGCGATGGACTTGCCCTTGTAGTGAACCTCCAGCGTCTCGCGGTTGTAGCGAGCGCCCTCGCAGACTTCGCAGGGCACGTACACGTCTGGCAGGAAGTTCATCTCGATCTTCAGCGTGCCATCGCCGTGGCAGGCCTCGCAGCGCCCGCCCTTGACGTTGAACGAGAACCGGCCCGCGGTGTAGCCACGCACCTTCGCCTCAGTCGTCTCGGCGAATAGCTTGCGGATCTTGTCGAACACGCCCGTGTACGTAGCCGGGTTGGATCGCGGAGTGCGGCCAATCGGGCTCTGATCCACCTGCACCAGCTTGTCCAAGTGCTCCGTGCCCGTGATTTTCTTGTGGTGTCCCGGCACCTGGCGCGCCTTGTTCAGGGTGTTGCTCAGAGACTTCGCCACGATGCCGTTGATCAGGGAAGACTTACCGGAGCCCGACACACCAGTGATCAGCGTCAGCACGCCCAGCGGCAGAGTGACGTCCACGTTCTTCAGGTTATTTTCCTGGGCGCCGTGTACCGTCAGCACCCGGTCCTTATCGATCGGGCGGCGCTTCTCCGGGACAGCCAGCACCCTTTCACCGGACAGGTACTGGCCGGTCAGGGAATCCTTCGCCTCGAGGATCCCCTTGGGCTCGCCCTGGTAGACAATCTCGCCGCCGTACTCGCCAGCACGCGGGCCAATATCCACCAGCCAGTCGGCCGTGCGGATCGTGTCCTCGTCGTGCTCCACCACGATCAGAGTGTTACCCAGGTCGCGCAGGTGCTGCAGGGTGCGGATCAGCCGCTCGTTATCGCGCTGGTGCAGGCCAATAGAAGGTTCATCCAGCACATACAGCACGCCCGCCAGGCCGGAGCCGATCTGCGTGGCCAGGCGGATGCGCTGGGCCTCACCACCGGAAAGCGTGCCCGCGGAGCGGGACATCGACAGGTATTTCAGGCCAACATCTAGCAGGAACTTCAGGCGCGCCTGGATCTCCCGCAGAACCGCCCCGGCAATCATCTCCTCGCGCTTGCTTAGAGATAGGTTTTCGAGGAAGCTGCTGGCGTCCGCAATAGAAAGATCAGAGACCTCGGCGATGGACAGTTCCTGCTCGCCCGAGGCAATAGTTACGGCCAGAACCTCCGGCTTTAGGCGCGTGCCGTCGCACGTCGGGCAGGCGACCTCACGCATGTAGCTGCGGTAGCGCTCCTTGGACCAGTCGGAATCGGTTTGGTCGAGCTTGCGCTTCAGGAAGGGCATCACGCCCTCGAAGGGCGCGTTGTAGGTGCGCGAACGGCCGTAGCGGTTGCGGTAGCTGACCTTGATCTGCGTCTTGTGGCCGTTCAGGATGGCCTTGCGGTGGGTTGCCTTCAGGTCCTTCCACGGGGACTTCGGGTCGAAGCCCATCGCCTCGCCCAGTGCGTTCACCAGCTTGGTGAAGTACTTGCTGTTCGGGCTAGACGACCACGGCGCGATCGCGTCGACCACGGCTGCGTCCTCGTCCGGGATCACCAGCTTCTCGTCTACCTCCAGGCGCGTGCCCAGGCCGTCACAGGCAGGGCAGGCTCCGTAGGGCGAGTTGAAGGAGAACGTGCGCGGCTCCAGCTCATCCAACTGGATCGCGTGACCATTCGGGCAGGCCATCTTCTCGGAGAAGCGGCGCGTGCGGTGCGGGTCGTCGTCCGGTAGGCCCACGAAGTCCAGAACCACGATCCCGTCGGCCAGCTGCAGGGCGGTCTCGATCGAGTCTGTCAGGCGCTGCTTCTGGGATTCCTTTACCTGCAGGCGGTCCACCACCACGTCAATGTCGTGCTTGACCTGCTTTTCCAGTGTCGGCGGGTTGGACAGCTGATGAACGGCACCGTCAACCTGCACGCGGGAGTAGCCCTGCGCGGCCAGGTCCTCGAAGAGGTCCACGAACTCGCCCTTTCGGGTGCGCACTACCGGCGCGAGCACCTGGAACTTCAGCCCCTGCTCCATCGCCAGAATCTGGTCCACGATCTCCTGCGGGGTCTGGCGCTGGATCACGCCGCCACACTCCGGGCAATGCGGAATACCGGTGCGGGCGTACAGCAGGCGCAAGTAGTCGAAGATTTCCGTCACCGTTCCGACGGTCGAGCGCGGGTTGCGGTTCGTGGACTTCTGGTCGATGGACACCGCCGGGGACAGCCCCTCGATCAGCTCCACGTCCGGCTTATCCATGCGTCCGAGGAACATGCGCGCATAGGAGCTCAAAGACTCAACGTATCGGCGCTGGCCTTCTGCGAAGATCGTGTCAAAGGCCAGGGAGGATTTACCCGAGCCAGACAGCCCCGTAAACACGATCATCTTGTCGCGCGGTAGGTCGATATCCACGCCCTTGAGGTTGTGTTCGCTGGCTCCACGGACAATCAGCTGATCGGCCACTATTCACTCCTTATTTGTTGATCCATCAACCCTGCTAGTCTACGTCATCGCCGAGACATCGCTAATGTGGTGCCATGCAGCAAGTTACCGAATTTAGCCATCTTTCCGCACCGCGCGACGTGCAGGTTTTAAGTACTGACGCCCATACGTACGCAGTGACGACCGTGGGTTCTATGGACAACAACTGTTGGTTGCTGTGCCGGGGCGGCGAGGCGCTGCTGGTGGATGCCGCCGACGATGCAGAACACCTGCTGGGCCTGGCCGAACAGCTGGGTGTACATATCACCGACGTGCTCACGACCCACCAGCATGCAGACCACACCCGCGCGCTGGCAGACGTCCTAAAGGCGACAAGCGCCCGCCACCACGGGCCACGCCTGGATGCCGAGGCGCTGCCCGTGGCGCCGGACCGGGTGTACGGAAACGACGAAGGTTCGCGGGAACCACTGGACCTGGCCGGTACACAGCTGCCGGGGCTGGGGCTGCAGGTTGTCGAACTGCGGGGCCACACCCCGGGCGGCCTGGCGGTGCTGGATCTGGCCGACGGGCGCGTGCCACGAGGGTGGGTGGGTGACAGTGTTTTCCCCGGTGGCGTCGGAAAAACAAATAGCCCCGAGCAGTTCCAGCAGCTCCTGGGCGACGTGCGCGACAGGATCTTCACCCTCCCCGGAGAAACCCGAATCCACCCTGGTCACGGTGATTCCACTTCCGTTGGGGAGGAAAAGGGCAAGGTCGATGAATGGGCCGCGCGAGGCTGGTAGGTAGCCCCGGACCCCACTCCCGGTGAGATTGATTCAGGTAACCTGGGAGATTGTTCGAGCACGACTAAACGCAGTCAAGGGTCGTGCCACCAACTGATGAGGAGTGTGTAGACCCCAATGTTCCGTACCCTTGCCCGCCCGCTGCTGGCTTCCGCTTTCGCCGTTGACGGCTCCCAGATGCTGCTGAACAGCAACGAGTATGCAGAAGACGCAAAGGCTATCAACGGCACCCTGCGTTCCGTGCTGCCGCAGGATAAGGCCGGCCTGATTCCTGACGATGCTGAGACCACCGTGCGTGTGGTTGGCACCACCAAGGTCGTCGCCTCTGCCCTGCTGGCCACCGGCAAGGCTCCGCGCCTGGCCGCCGCTACCCTGGCCGCCGTGCAGATCCCGACCGCGCTGTCCCGCCACGCATTCTGGAATGCTTCCAATGGTGCGGAGCGTAAGGAGGAGATCCGCGGCCTAGTGACCGACCTGGCGCTGCTGGGTGGCCTGGTTATCACCTCTGCAGATACCGCCGGCAAGCCGGGGCTGAAGTGGCGTGCGCAGCAGGCAATGCCGGGCAAGACTGAGCAGCAGAAGATGCTGGAGAACGCTCAGACCCAGTCCAAGGCCTTCGCTGCCAGCGCTTCCGACCAGGCCCAGGGCTTCTTCGCCAAGACGAAGGAGGTTGCCGGCCAGGTACAGGATAAGGTTGCCGACTACGTGGACGAGCACCAGGACGAGTGGAAGGAAACGGCCGAGAATCTGCGCGAGCGCGCAGCTGAGTTCGGCGATCAGGCTTCCGACTACGCACAGTCCGCTGCTGCCAAGGCACAGGATGCATGGGAGGACTTTGACGCCGAGGATCTGAAGAAGGACGTTCAGAAGGCCACCAAGAAGTCCCGCAAGCGCGCCCAGAAGGCACAGAAGCAGGCGCAGAAGCGAGCAAAGAAAGCTCAGAAGAAGGCGCAAAAGCGCTTCAAGTAAGAGCTAAATACACTTAGAGCCCCTGGTTAGTTCAGCTACCAGGGGTTCTTTGCTATCGAAAGCATCGCAGAGGGAGTAAACTGGCGTGCTCTATCCTTAAAAGCCCAGACACAGAAGGGAACTCCCACCCACCTTGTCGCTCACCGACGACATCGCTGCCGAGCAGCACTACCTCGATGACCTCCTAGAACGGGTAGACCAGGCCCGCGAGAAGCTGGAACAGCGGCTCAAGGCTGTCCGCCTGGAGGCCGATATCGACGACCCGCAGGGTCTGATGGTGCGCGACCGCGAGGCACGCGACATTGCTCAACGCCTGGATTCCTACTCTGCGGCAGAGGTTGGTTTGATGTTCGGGCGCATCGACGTGGAGGATGCGGAGGCGGAGAACCCCGTCCCCGGAAACGAACACCTGGATCGCCGATACATCGGGCGCATCGGCCTACACGATGACGACGAGCAGATGCGCACCCTGCTGATGGACTGGCGCGCTCCCCTGGCCCGCCCCTTCTACCTGGCCACCACCCTGCGCCCCGACGGGGTACACACGCGGCGGCACATCACCACCCGTGGTCGGACGGTGCGCAGCGTGGCAGACGAACAGCTATCCACCACGGCAGGACCGACCGATGCGGTAGGTACTGGGCCGCGAGGGGGCGTCGCCAAAGAAGAAGCGCTACTCGATGCCGTCAACAGGGCGCGCACCGCGTATATGCAAGACATCGTAGAGACGATCGCGGCGGAACAGGACGCGATCATCCGCGCCGCACACCGTGGCGTGACCGTGGTCCAGGGAGCGCCTGGAACCGGCAAGACTGCCGTGGCGCTGCACCGGGCGGCGTACCTGCTGTACACGTGGCGCGAGCAGCTCGATAACACGGGCGTGCTGATCATCGGCCCTAACGACCGCTTCCTTTCCTACATTTCGCAGGTGCTGCCCTCGCTGGGCGAAACTGGCGTGGTGCTGGCAACCCCCGGCACCCTGCTGCCGAACCTGCACACCGTGCCGGAGACGAACCTGCTGGCGCGCGAGGTCAAGGGTTCGGCGGAGATGCTGACGATCCTGGCTGATGCGATCAAGACGTACCAGACCGTGCCGGAAGACAGCATCGACATCAGCATCGACGGGCTCAACGTGCAGCTCACGCCGAAGATGGTGCGTGCTGCCAGGACTCGTGCGCGGCGCTCCCGCAAGCCGCACAATCATGCGCGGGCGGCCTTCCTGGACCACGGGCTGAATTCGCTCGCGGAGGCCCTGGGCGAGAACATCGGCGCCGACCCTCTGGGAGGCGAAAACCTGCTGGGTAAGGGCGACATCGCCACCCTGCGCGAGGAACTCGGTGCGGATCCGACGATCGTGGACGCACTCGGGCAGTTCTGGCCCGAGCTGCGCCCCACCCAGGTGCTGGAGCGGCTATACGCGGACCCGGCGAGCATCGCGGTCGACTACGACGAAGACACGTGGCGCGGCCTGGCCGCCCACCCCAGCGGCGAATGGACCGACGCCGACGCGCCACTCATCGACGAACTGATCGACATGCTGGGCTACGTCTCCGACGAGGAAACCGCCGCCGAGGAGCGCGAGCAGTGGCTGGAGAAGATCACCGAGGCGCAGGAAGCGCTGGACATCCTGACCGGATCGGCCAGCCAGGACCTGGACGATGGGTTCGCTCCCGAGGTGCTGATGGCCTACGACGTTATCGACGCCGAAACGCTGGCCGCCCGCCAGCAAGTCCGCGACCACCGCACCACCGCTGAGCGCGCGGCAGCCGACAGCCGATGGGCGTTCGGGCACGTGATTGTGGACGAGGCCCAAGAGCTCAGCGAAATGGCCTGGCGGATGGTGTTCCGCCGCTCGCCGAATAAGTGGATGACTTTGGTGGGCGACCCGGCGCAGACCGGCAATCCTGGCGGGGTGGATAGCTGGAAGGAGGCGCTCTCCCCCTTCGTGGCCGACCGCTGGCAGCTGCACCAGCTGACGGTGAACTACCGCACTCCGAAGGACATTGCGGACCTCGCAGCGCCACTACTGCGCGAGATTGACCCCTCGCAGCCTTCTCCCCTGGCCCTGCGCGAATCGGGTACCGGGGTGCGGTATATGCCGACGAAGCGCACCGATCTGGGTTCACAGGTTCAGGCCGCAGTTGAGCACGCGCGGGCACTCCCGGGTGAAGCTGGCCTGATCGGCGTGATTACCGCCGCCCCTGAGCACCTCAAGGGCATCGTGACGGAGCAGGTAACGGAGCAGTCCGAGACAGAAAGAGCGGGCGCGGAGGTTGTGCTGGTGGATACCGCCGCCGCGAAGGGGCTGGAGTTCGACGAGGTGATCTTGGTTGAGCCGGCGGACATTGTAGAGAGCTCCCCCCAGGGGCTCAACGACCTCTACGTGGCAATGACTCGCGCCACCCAGGGACTGACGGTCGTGCATGCCCGCCCGCTGCCCTGGGATTAGGCGGGTCTAGCGTGGATCAGAAAGGGTTAGTCCCTGGTGCCGACGGTGTGGACGATCATCACGTCGCACTCCGCCTGGCGTGCCGCATCGGCTGGCACACTGCCCAGCAGGCGCCCGGTCAGCGAGTTAATGCCACGGTTGCCGACGACCAGCAGGTCCGCCTCCTCGCTCTTGACGATGCTCATCAGCGCCTCCACCGGGTCGCCTTCCTTCAGCACCGCGCGGACCTTCTTCGCGCCCTCGCCTTCGGCCTCTTTTCGTGCGGACGCCAACACCTCAGCCGCAGACATCTCCCCGTCCACCGCAGTGGTCTGCTTAGTCGCGGTATCCGCGTGCTCCCCCACATACGCGCTGGCCAGGACGAGCTCCGCGTCCATGGCGGCGGCTACGCCCGCGGCGCGTCGCACTGCTAGAAAAGAAGATTCTGACCCATCGGTTCCGACCACGACTGTGTTGTACATAACTCTAATATTACAACCCAGCTTCGATCATGCCCCGCAGTTCCTTTTTTAGGTCCGCAATTTCATCGCGGAGGCGGCCGGCAAGCTCGAACTTCAGCTCCTTCGCCGCGGACTTCATCTGCTCTGTCATCTCCTGGATCAGCTTCTCCAGCTGCGGGCGTGCCATGGGTTCGTCGCTGGAACCGCGCACCAGCGCCCAGTCGGCCTCGGGCGATTCACCCCGCCCGCCGGCACTGGAATCGGCACCGGCGCCGCCTGCGGCGTCCACACCAGATTCCGCCTCGAGCTCCGCGACCTGGTCCAAGATATCGGCGATCTTTTTGCGCAAAGGCTGCGGGTCAATGCCGTGCTCTTCGTTGTAGACGATCTGCTTGGCGCGGCGGCGCTCGGTCTCGTCGATGGCGTATTGCATCGAGTCGGTGACTTTGTCGGCGTACATGATGACCTCGCCGGAGACGTTACGGGCTGCACGGCCGATGGTCTGGATCAGCGAGCGTTCGGAGCGCAGGAAGCCCTCCTTGTCGGCATCCAGAATGGCGACCAGCGAGACCTCCGGGAGGTCCAAGCCCTCACGCAGCAGGTTGATGCCCACGAGCACGTCGAATTCGCCCAGGCGCAGCTGGCGGAGCAGCTCCACGCGCTTGAGGGTATCGATGTCGGAGTGCATGTAGCGGACTTTCACGCCGTGCTCCAGCAGATAGTCGGTGAGGTCCTCGGCCATGCGCTTGGTCAGGGTGGTGACCAGCACGCGTTCGTTCTTCTCGGTGCGCTGGCGGATCTGCTCGATCAGGTCGTCGATCTGGCCTTCGGTCGGGCGCACCTCCACCTTCGGGTCCACCAGGCCGGTGGGTCGAATGACCTGCTCGACGTATTCGCCCTGGGCGGCGGCGATCTCGTAGTCGCCGGGAGTGGCGGACATGTAGACGCACTGGCCCTTGCGGTCGTCGAACTCCTCCCACGTCAGCGGGCGGTTATCCAGCGCGCTGGGCAGGCGGAAGCCGTGCTCCACCAGGTTGCGCTTGCGGGACATGTCGCCTTCGAACATGCCGCCGATCTGCGGGACAGTCACGTGGGACTCGTCGATGATGGTGAGGAAATCCTCGGGAAAGTAATCGATCAGGGTGGCGGGCGCGGAACCGGCAGCGCGGCCGTCGATGTGGCGGGAGTAGTTCTCGATACCGCTGGTGAAGCCCACCTGCTGGATCATCTCCAGGTCATATTCAGTGCGCATGCGCAGGCGCTGGGCTTCCAGCAGCTTGCCGCGGTTCTCCAGCTCCTCCAGACGCTGCGCCAGCTCTTCCTTGATGGCCTGCATGGCCTTTTCCATGCGCTCCGGGCCGGCGACGTAGTGTGTCGCCGGGAAGATGCGCAGTTCGTCGACCTGGCGAATCACGTCGCCAGTCAGCGGATGGATGTAGTACAGCGCATCGATGTCATCGCCGAAGAACTCCACGCGCACCGCCAGCTCCTCGTAGGCCGGGATGATGTCCACCGTGTCGCCCTTCACGCGGAAAGTGCCGCGGGTAAAGGCGACGTCGTTGCGGGAGTATTGGATATCCACCAGCAGACGCAGGAACCGATCGCGCTCGACCTCCTCGTCGACCTTCAAGACCACAGAACGGTCCAGGTAGGACTGCGGAGTGCCGAGGCCGTAGATGCAGGAGACCGAGGACACAACCACCACGTCCCGGCGCGACAGCAGCGCGGAGGTCGCGGAGTGGCGCAGGCGCTCCACGTCTTCGTTGATCGACGAGTCCTTCTCGATGTACGTATCCGTCTGCGCGATATACGCCTCCGGTTGGTAGTAGTCGTAGTAGGAGACGAAGTACTCCACCGCGTTGTTCGGCAGCAGGCTGCGCAGTTCGTTGGCCAGCTGGGCGGCCAGCGTCTTATTCGGCGCCATCACGAGGGTGGGGCGCTGTTCCTTCTCGATCAGCCAGGCGGCCGTCGCAGACTTACCCGTACCGGTGGCACCCATCAGCACCACGTCGCGTTCGCCGCGGTTAAGGCGCTGGTGCAGCTCCTCGATCGCATTCGGCTGGTCGCCGGCGGGTTCGTAGTCGCTAATTACTTCGAACTTCGCGTCCGTGCGTTCGACTTCCCCCACGGGGCGGAACTCGGAGTACGACAATTCGGGACGTTCTGCTGCAAAGGCCATGCCCGCTAGTCTACTTGCCACCCCGGACACCACCCGCCGTCCCGCCGATCGTTGCTGGTTCTGCGCCGATCGGACCCAACACCGTCGATATTCCTGGCGAGCTGTTACCGGTTGGTCCCAGCGGTGCGCGTACTGCTCGCACTGTTGATGACGCCTACTCCGCGGCCGCCATCGCCGCCCAGTATCTGAACCAGGATCCCCGTCCCGCACTGGATCGGCTCTCCCCCGCCCGACGCGCCGAGGTGAGCCACATTCTCAAGGTGCTGGAGGCTCCTGTGAAGGCTCCTGGCAAGGGCACCAATCCGCGAGCCACTGTGGTGGTACTGGGCAATGGACTGAACCCGGACGGTTCCGTACACCCCAACCTGCAGCGCCGCCTGGAGGTTGCCCGCGATTACGCGCGCCGGCATTCCGCGCTTCTGGTAGTAGGTTCTAGATCCCGTCCCAGAAGCCGTCGACCTGCTCGAGGAAGCTTTCCAGGGATCCGGAGTTATCCAGAACCGTGTCCGCCGCATTCAGGCGGGTCGCGCGGTCGATCTGGGCGGCAATGCGGCGGCGGGCGTCGTCCTCATCTAAGCCACGGTGCTGCACTAGGCGGTCGATGCGCAGCTCGTCAGGAGCGTCCACCACCAACACGTGATCGACCTTGTCGACCTCACCGTTTTCGATAAGCAGCGGCATGTCGTAGACGAGCACCTGCGCGCCGGACTCCCTCCCCTGCTTAAACAGCTCTTCGGTGCGGGCACGAATGCGCGGGTGGGTGATCGCGTTCAGCTTCTCCGTCGCCTCCGGCGTAGCAAAGGCCTGCCGGGCTAGCTCCGCCCGGTTTAACGTGCCGTCGGGGTTCAGCACCCCGTCAAAGGCATCCGCCAGCTCGGCCAAAGCTGGCTGACCTGGTTCGACGATCTCGCGCGCCACCAGGTCGGCGTCAACAATAAAAGCACCGTGCTCCGCCAACCGCGAAGAGACGGTTGACTTGCCGGATCCGATTCCACCAGTCAGCCCAATTGTGATCATGAGGCCATGCTAGCGCCTACAGGGAGCCGACCAGAGTGTTTCCAGCCAGGCGGCACTGGTAGTAGCTGGCGGCAAGGTTGCCGAACTCCATGCGCAGGCCATTGGCCTTGTAGATATCCTGTTCGGCGACTGCTTCGTCCCACTGCTTACGGACCTCTTCGATTTGCTGGTCCAGCTTCTGGCAGGCCTTCGGCACGCGCGAGGAGCTACCCAAGCCGCTCGACGCAGGAGCCTTGGGGGTCTCGACGGTCGGCAGCGGCTGGAGGGTTTCAGAGGCGGAATCAGCGTCCGCGGCGCCAGCGATACCCGCAGCGCTGGACAGAGTAAGAACAGCAGCGACGGCGATGGAAGCAATGCGAGAGGAATTAGCCATAGCCGAGAATATAGCGGAGTTCGGCGGGCAACGCAGAAGGACGTATGCAAATATAACTTGCATGCATAAGATTTCTGCCTCTCGCCGCACCCTCGCCGCAACCTTGACTGCCGGCTCAATCCTGGCTACTGCCACCGCCGTGACCGCCCTGTCTACGGGTCACGCCGCGGCGGATCCATGCTGGACTTACAAGCCCACCACCAGCGATGGGCTGGTCGCCAGCAGCAGCGGCTCACTTGCCGGTAGTCTCGGGCAGCCACAGTGGCTGACCGGTAAGCCCGAGGGCATGCCGAAGGTCACCGGAAATACCGAGGCGATGCACGTGCTTACCGGCCGGTTCGGCCCCGACCGCACCGACAAGACGGGTTTGAGCTCCACCGACCTGGGCATCATGTGGGATTCCGGCGATGGGCGCGTGCTGGCAGCGTTCGGTGATTCCTTCCGCTGCGGTGCCGGAAACAACGGCTGGCACTCCAATGCTCTGTACGAGACCGACGATATGGATCCCTCCAACGGCATCCACATGGGTGGCCCTGCCACGGGGGCGAACTCCGCAGAATTCCTACCTGAATCTCTAAAGATCGACGGTGTGGAGAAGACAATCATCCCGACCGCAGGCATCGAGGTAAATGGTGCGCAGTACGTGGACTTCATGTCCGTGCGCGACTGGGGGCGCCCGGGACAGTGGCGCACGAACTACGCCGCGACGGCGAAATCCACAGATGGCGGGAAGACTTTCTCCGTGGTGCCGAGCTCCTACCGCACCAGCTCGGTGGCTTCTAAGGACAGCCGCCTGCCTGACCTCCCAGCACACAGCCGTAGCAACGACTACTTCCAGATGACCGCCTTCGCCAAGGCACCGGAGGGCGCAGCTGCGGGCGACGACGGCTACGTGTACGTCTACGGCACCCCGTCGGGGCGCTCCGGCCAGGCGCGCTTGGCACGCATCAACGAGGCGGAATTCCCCGACTTCAGCTCCGCGGACTACTGGGACGGCAGTGGCTGGAGCTCCCGCATGGACGCTGCAAAGCCAGTGCTCGACGGGCGAGTCTCCGAACTATCCGTGCAGTACAACGAGCACCTCGGCAAGTGGCTGGCACTCTACGAATCCACTCAAGGAATGGTGCTACGCCAGGCCGATAGACCAGAAGGGCCCTGGAGCAGTGCGAAAACGCTGATCTCAAGGGCCCAGGTGCCGGATATCTACGGCGGGTATATGTACCCACACCAGACCGATGGGAACTTGTACTGGGTGGCCACCTCGTGGCACAGCTACAACGCGGTGGTGTACAAGACTGATCTGGCGAAGGTGTTCTAGCGGCTAGCGGCGCTTTAGCGCTCGACGATGGCGACGATGCCCTGACCACCTGCAGCGCAGATGGAAACCAGGGTACGGCCGCCGCCGTTTTCCTCCAGCACCTTCGCAGCGGTAGCGATGATGCGGCCGCCGGTAGCGGCGAACGGGTGGCCGGCTGCCAGGGAGGAGCCCTTGACGTTCAGCTTCGCGCGGTCGATGGCACCCAGAGCACCATCCAGGCCCAGGCGCTCGCGGCAGTACTCGTCGGACTCCCAAGCCTTGAGGGTGGCGCAGGTCTGGGAAGCGAAGGCCTCGTGGATCTCGTAGAAGTCGAAGTCCTGCAGGGTAAGGTTGTTGCGCTTCAGCAGGCGAGCAACCGCGTAGGTCGGGGACATCAGCAGTCCGTCCGGGGTCATGCCATCGCGGCCGTTGATGAAGTCCACGGAGGCAACCTCGGAATCCACCAGGTATGCCTTGACCGGGATGTTGTGCTCCGCGGCCCACTCTTCGGAGGAGATCAGGACTGCGGAAGCACCGTCGGTCAGCGGGGTGGAGTTACCGGCGGTCATGGTGGCCTTGGTGCCGTGCTGCTCGGCATCCTTCTTGCCGAAGACCGGCTTCAGCTTGGCCAGCTTCTCCACGTTGGAGTCCGGGCGCAGGTTGGTATCGCGCTGCACGCCCAGGTACGGGGTGATGAGGTCCTCGAAGAAGCCCTCGTCGTATGCCTTGGCCAGCTTCTGGTGGGACTCGGCCGCCAGCTGGTCCTGCTCCTCGCGGGTCAGCTCGAACTCGCGGGCGGTGATGGCCGCGTGTTCACCCATGGACAGTCCGGTGCGGGGCTCGCCGTTGTTCGGCTGTTCCGGGGCTAGCTGGGAGGGGCGGATCTGGCCGACTAGCTTCAGGCGGTCGGTGGTGGTCTTCGCGTTGTTCAGCTTGATCAGGGTCTTGCGCAGCTGATCGTTAACAGCCAGCGGTGCGTCGGAGGTGGTGTCCACGCCGCCGCCGATGCCGGACTCGATGCGGCCCAGGGCGATTGCGTCCGCAACCTGTACCAGGGCAGCCAGGCCAGTGCCGCAGGCCATCTGCAGATCGAAGGCCGGAGTGGTGGAGGACAGTGCGGAGCCGAGGACGGTCTCGCGGGTCAGGTTGAAGTCGCGGGAGTGCTTCAGCACGGCGCCGGCGACGACCTGGCCCAGCTCCTCGCCCTGCAGGCCGTAGCGTGCGACCAGGCCATCGATGGCGGCGGTCAGCATGTCTTGGTTAGACGCGTTCGCGTACTCCTTGTTGGAACGGGCGAACGGGATGCGGTTGCCGCCCAGGATGGCGACCTTGCGGGGTGCTCCGTTAGTCATATTTTTGTGTCACTCCATCGAAGAATGTGAATTGAAAGAACGTTTTCCTACACGGTGTGCTCGATCACACCGTATGGTTATACATGAGAACATACATTGTCTCGGCAACGCGCGTGTGCGTATCGCCAACAAGACTTGTATATTTCGCGCCGAATTGCCACCCACTGTGGCGAAAATATAGACATGAGGAGTTAAAGCTAGTGCCTGAAAACCAGGATGCATACCTGAAGTTCATCAACTCGGACCTCGGCAAGAAGATCTCCAAGCAGGCTGGCCTGCCGGTACCGACGAAGCTGCGTCGTTACAAGGAGGGCGAGCCCGCGCTGGACGGCCGTGTTCTGCTGGGCGGTTCCGGTCGCCTGGTCGGCCGCATCGAGGAGCTGCTCGCCGACGACTACAAGGTCTCTACCTCCGCTGGCGATAACAAGTACGCCGGTCTGGTTTTTGACGCCACCGGCATCACCAAGCCGGAAGACCTCCGCCAGCTGTACGACTTCTTCCACCCGGTCATGCGCCAGCTACAGCCCTGCGCCCGCCTGCTGGTCATCGGCACCACCCCGGAGCTGATTGACAACGCTGACGAGCGCATCGCTCAGCGTGCCCTGGAGGGCTTCACCCGCTCCGTCGGTAAGGAACTGCTGCGCGGCGCCACGGTCCAGCTGGTGTACACCGCCCCGGACGCTTCCGCCGACCTCGCTGGCCTGGAGTCCACCCTGCGCTTCGTCCTGTCCGCCAAGTCGGCCTTCGTGGACGCTCAGGTTATTCGTGTTGACGCCCAGTCCGCGACCGCCCCGGCCAACTGGGATAAGCCTTCCGAGGGCAAGATCGCCGTAGTCACCGGCGCTGCCCGCGGCATCGGCGCCACCATCGCAGAGGTGCTGGCTCGCGACGGCGCGAAGGTCATCTGCGTGGACGTTCCGCAGGCTGGCGAGGGCCTGGCAGAGACCGCCAACAAGGTTGGCGGCACTGCCCTGCCGCTGGACGTCACCGCTGCCGACGCTGCTGAGAAGCTGAAGGAGCACGCGGAGGCTCGCCACGGCGGCCCGATCGACATCATCGTCCACAACGCCGGCATCACCCGCGATAAGCTGCTGGCCAACATGGACGAGGGCCGTTGGGATTCCGTCATCGCCGTCAACCTGGCTGCACCGGTGCGCATCACCGAGAAGCTGCTGGATAACGGTGGCCTGGCCGACAACGGCCGTGTCATCGGCGTGGCTTCCATCGCCGGTATCGCCGGTAACCGTGGCCAGACCAACTACGGCGCCACCAAGGCCGGCGTGATCGGCTTCGTGGATTCCTTCTCCGAGAAGCTGGCTGACCGTGGCATCACCGTCAACGCTGTGGCTCCGGGCTTCATCGAGACCCAGATGACCGCCGCCATCCCGTTCGGCACCCGCGTCGGTGGCCGTCTGCTGTCCTCCCTGCAGCAGGGTGGCGAGACCGTGGACGTCGCCGAGACCATCGCCTACTTCGCCGCTCCGGCTTCCCAGGCTGTCACCGGCAACGTTGTCCGCGTGTGTGGCCAGGCAATGCTGGGCGCCTAAGACGAACCCCGTCAAGCGAACTGTAGAGAAAGGAGCCACGACCAGTGGTTGACTACAAGAAGCTGGATTCCATCCCAGTGCTGATGGACGAGTACCGCAACGCCGTCAAGGATGTTGTTCCGGGCGTGGGTAGCCCCCGCAGCGCCAAGGACAATCCAAAGACTGCGTTCAAGGTTGAGGGCGTCAAGATCAAGGTGCCGGAGCTGGCTGCCTACAACGCGGCAACGGGCCTGCGCCTGCGCAACGAGTTGCCGATCACGTACCCGTACGTGCTGAGCTTCCCGATTGTCATGAAGATCCTGACTGCATCGGACTCCCCTGTTAATGCCGTGGGCCTGGTGCACCTGACCAACCGCATCGAGCAGACCCGCGACCTGACCGTGGACGATGTGCTGGACATCCGCGTGCACGCGGAGAACCTGCGTCCGCACACCAAGGGTGTGCTGCTGGATGTCGTTACCGTCGTCTCCGTCGACGGCGAGGACGTGTGGAAGCAGACCAGTGGCTTCCTGTCTAAGGGTGCGAAGCTTTCCAGCTCCTCGCCTTACAAGGACAAGCAGCCGACCGACGGCCGCATTCTGGAGCCGGTTGAGTTCGATGAGTACGACGCGACCCCATCCGCAAAGTTCCGCGTCACCCCGGCGGACATCCAGGAGTACGCGCAGGCTTCGGGTGATAAGAACCCGATCCACGTCTCCAGCGTTGGCGCGAAGGCATTCGGCTTCCCGGCCGTCATTGCGCACGGCATGTGGTCCGCTGCCACGATGCTGCGCGGCCTGGAGGGCTTGCTGCCTTCCGCTGCACGTTTCAGCGTGGAGTTCGCCAAGCCCGTTACGCTGCCGACCACCGTGGCATTCTTCGCCGAGGCTGCGGGCGACAAGGCCTACCCGCGCCCCAGCGAGTGGGATCTGCAGCTGCGCAAGGCGTCTAAGCTAAAGACCCTGCACGCTGTGGGCAAGGTCGAAAGAATCTAGCCAACATCTAGCCAACGTCGGTTTGGCGGGCAGAACCGGCTGATCACCTGCCGGTAAAAAAGCTCGTGGTGCGTTCCTCGCGCCACGAGCTTTCTTATATCTATCGCCAGGGTCCTAGTAGAACGACGCCTAACTGACCGCCCAGTAGTAGGTCAGCACACCTTGCCCGATGAGGACAATGGGGATGAATGCAAGGGACGCCACCACGTCAATGAATGTGATGACTTTGGCCATGCGAGCCTCGGCCAGTTCGTCCGGCTGACGGCTTGCGATAAAGGCTAGAACAATCAGCGAGATGACGATGACCAGGGCGGCTGCAGCCCATGGCTGCCAACTCTCAGTAGCACTGTTGAAGATCCACGCATTCACACCAAACTGATCAGCGGAGTCCTTACCAGTTTGCGATCCGTCGCCTGAGAACCAATGCACGAAGCTGCCGGTGCTCGTGGCGAGGCCAGTGATTCCGGCGATGAGCAGAGGGCTAATGATCCGAGCATCCGAGAAGCCATTCGTGCGCAGGATCAGGATGACCGCCAGCAGGGCTGCAATGAGCCCCTGTTGCCAGTAGCTGCTTGTGTTGAGAACAAGCACAATAAGGGCGCCCATGATTGTTGCGGCCCAGCTAATACCGCGACTAATTGCTTCAGTGCGTAGGGCGGCAGCGCGGATGGATTCGCGGCTAATGGACTCCCCTGCGTCACTGCGACGAAGCATCGCAGCAAGCCCGGTGCTACTGATGGCAAGCGTCGACGTGGTCAGCAGCATCGCGATGGGCAGCCATGCTGTCCACGCGGCCAGCGCAAAAGGACTTGCACCAAGGAAGGTTGCCAGCCCGAAGACCGCCGCAGCAACGGCGACGATCCCGGCTGCAACCGCTGTAGCTGTCGCCTGCTTCCTCAGCGCGATCCACGCTGCGATGGCCGCACAGAGCGCAGTGATGCTAATTGTCCAGGCTAGCCCTAGCGCACTGTCCACAGGCCGCAACACGGCTGCAGAGACAATGAACCCAAAGATAGGCAGGGACCACGCCAACTTCTGAGCCCACGGACGGGGCTTCCACAGAGCAATCCCGATTGCCAGGAGGGTCAGGACGGTAGCGGTCACGACGCTTGTGATTCGACCTGAATTCCACGCCTCCACAACGTGTCCGCTGGCAGAGGAGCCATGCCCAAAACCAAGCCCCGCGAGGCTGCTACCCCACACACCCTTGAGTGCAACGAGGCCAACCAACGTAATAGTGGCCAACATAGTTGCCAGCAGACCATCTGTGCGAGTGGTTCCAGACCACGCAAACTGGGAGGCACCAATGGTGCTGCGCATTTCGGCCATGATGTCATCGACAAATGGTGCGTGGGCGGCTTCAGCTCGCTGCGACAGGTAGAGCTTGTGCCCGTCCAGCACCTCATAGTCTTCGAGAGTGCGCTCAGCGTTGATAATCCCCGTTTCTGGGGAGGACAGCACCCACAGGTGCGCGGTAGCTTCCACGTCTGCGGTAAATTCGGAATCTGCTACTCGTCCACGGAACAGTTCCACCACGTCATCGAGGTAGTCGATGACGGGCCTGTGTGCTGGGAGGCTGACATCCAATTGATGGTCTTGCCAAAACACACTTAATCTCACAAACATCGCAGACATAGTAGTAATGATTACATGGATTGTCGTGTGGCACGTGACTGGGTGCCCTTGTATGCGCCTAGCGGCCGATTGTCCTGTTGATCCCCGATACGTGCGTAGAGAGTTTTTGCTGAAGTAATGTCCACCAAGATTATTCACCGTCCGGCTCGCGCGAATCGAGCGATAGTGCCACAAGGGCCGTTGGAGTTGGCCCAGATTCCAACGATCCGTTCCAATGGGGCGGCGGCGAATGCGGTGACGTTCCTGCTTCCAGTTATTGGTGGCATGGGCATGGTGCTCATGATGATGTCGTCCGGCAACCCTATCCGCATGGCCATCGGCTCGGTGATGTTCGTGATGGTGATCGTCAGCGCGCTGGTGATGTTCGCGCGTTCGCGCACGGGCAAGCGCAAGGAGGCCGAAACAGCCCGAATTCGTTTCTTGGAGCACCTGAAGGAAATGGAGGCGAAGGCAAAAGACAAGGCAACTGAGCAACAAAAGGTCGCAGCAATGCGCAGCCCCGAGCCAGGCGCGCTGCAGGATGCCATTCGAAATCCCTTCCGTCTGTGGGAGCGGCGCCGTAGCGACGAAGATGTGTTGGTCACCCGCATCGGATCAGGGACGTGCCAGCTGGCGTGCGGTATCAAGGTGAAGGAGGCCACGGACCCGTTGGCCATTCCGGAGCCGATCTCCCAAGCGCACGCAGAGCGCATGCTGAAGCGCACTCAAACCGTGGAGAATACTCCCATCGCCATTCCAGCCCGTGGTGTGGTCAGTTTGGTGGGTTCTCCCCAGCTGACAACGGAGGCGCTGCGCACGATTGTCACCCAAGCGGCGGTGTTCCATGCTCCTGATGACGTGCGTTTCCACTTTGCATTGCCATTGGCTGATCATGCGGATACGGCAGATTGGGCGCTGTGGCTTCCTCATGTCTTGAGTGAGGACGAGTTTGATGGGCCTCTGGGCAAGCGCCAGGTGAGCCACGATGAAACTTCCGCCCAGTCGTTGCTTCAGGAGGTGGAGCGCCGCAATGACGAGTTGAAGGAGCGCGCCCGGTACCAAATGAAGTCTCTGGAGGAGCCTTTCATTGTGGTGGTGCTGGACATGGATTCCGAGCATGGGCGCTGGCTGGAGGGCCAATTGTCTCAGGTGTTGAGCCTGGAGAAGGCCCGTATTGCTGTGCTGGCCACGTCTCTGCGTCAACAGGACGAGCCGAGCCACGTGGACGTTCGTGTATCCATTGAGGATTCCCGCGAATTCCAGGTTCAGCTGATTGACCGTGGTGAGGTGCGCGAACCCAAACCTGGCGAGGATGGCTTTGTAGAGCGCATGCTGTATGGAGGTTTCCGTGGCCGATTGGATGAGGTCTCCCCTGCTTTAGCGGAGTCCGTGGCGCGTTCGCTTTCACCTCTGCGCTTGGTGGAGGATGCCACGCCGGACGCTCCGCTTGAACAGACCATTGGCCTGGATGCGATGCTGGGCATTGATGACTTCGCTACCTACGACATTGCCCACCAATGGAGTCCGGGTGGCGCGGATGAGTTCCTGAAGGTGCCTTTTGGAATTGACGCCGAGGCGCAGCCGATCTACCTAGATATCAAGGAATCCGCGAAATCCGGAATGGGTCCACACGGCCTATGTGTGGGCGCAACCGGTTCGGGTAAGTCTGAGGTGCTGCGCACCATCGTCTTGGCTCAGGTGATCAACCATCATCCCGATCAGCTATCGCTGGTTTTGGTGGACTTTAAGGGTGGCGCGACGTTTGCCGGCTTGGAGCCACTTCCCCACACGGCTGCGGTGGTGGATAACTTGGCGGACGAAGCGGGCTTGGTGGATCGCCTGCATGATTCGATTTTGGGCGAGATTCAGCGCCGCCAGCATGTTCTGCAAAAGGCTGGCAACTTGGCCAATGTTGCAGAGTACAACGCCATTCGACAAAAACAGATCGACCAGGATGGCTCGACCTCCATGGATCCTCTGCCTGTCCTGTTTGTGGTGATTGATGAGTTTGGTGAGCTTCTGGCAGCCAAGCCGGAGTTTATCGAATTGTTTGTGCAGATCGGGCGCATCGGCCGTTCCATTGGCGTGCACCTTCTCTTGGCTTCTCAGCGTTTGGAGGAAGGCCGCCTGCGCGGCTTGGAATCTTACTTGTCTTACCGCATTGGCCTGCGTACGTTTTCCGCATCCGAATCCCGCACGGCCATTGGTTCCACGGCAGCCCACGAGCTCCCCCCTATTCCTGGTTCGGGCTATTTGAAGGTGGATCCGGATATCTTTGACCGCTTTAAGGCCGCTTATGTGTCGGGACCGTACACGTCCTCCGCATCCCAGGAGGAGCGCGAGCTTCCACCTGTTCCGATGCCTCTGGAGCTAGAGAATACGACGGAAAGCTGGCTGCAGCAGCGTGTTGAGGCACACCAGCTTTCGCTGGCTACGAATGCCAAGAAGTCGGCGAATATCCAACCGGTGGTAGAGCCAACTACGACGTTGGAGCTGGTTGTGTCCCGCTTGATCCCCGCTGCGGAACCTACCCGTCAGATTTGGCTTCCTCCGGTTCCCGACAGGATCGATCTTGGCTCGGCGTTGGGCCAGGTAGAGCTCACATCTGACCGTGGCATGCGTGCTCAGCGCACCGGTCAATTGCAGATTCCACTGGGGCTGAAGGATAAGCCTTTGGAGCAGTGGCAGGGCCCACTTGTTGTCGATTTGGCGGGCTCGCAGGGCAATGTTGCGATCATGGGTGCTCCGCAATCGGGCAAGACGACAACGGTGAAGTCCCTGGTTCTGGCCACGGCTCTGACGCACACGCCTGCGGAAGTGTCCATGTACATCGCGGACTTGAACGGTTCGGCCTTCACCGGGTTTGCGGAGCTTCCCCATGTTGGTGATGTGGCAACGCGTTTTGATGAGGATAAGTTGCGCCGCATGTTTTCTGAGATGCTACAGTTCCTTGCGGACCGTGAGCGCATCTTTGCCGAGCATCGTTTGTCCAGCGTGGAAGATATGCGCCGCGCTCATGCGGCGGGCCGTCTTCCGGAGCTGCCCAGCGCCGACGTCTTTCTCATTATCGATGGCTGGGCAACTCTTCGGCATGACTTTGAGGATCTGGCAGAGCAGGCTCAGAACTTGGCTGCCCGCGGCCTGGGTTATGGCATACATGTGGTGTTTGCAACGGGACGCTGGGCAGATTTCCGGCTGCAGCTGCAGGCTGTAATTGGCACAAAGCTGGAACATCGCCTAAATGACCCTCTGGATTCCTCGATCGGGAAGAAGCCGCAAGAGCAGTTGGCGGGCCAGCCGACGGGTCGCATTCTGTCGGCGGACAAGCTGTTTTCCCATGTGGCAAGCCCTGTGCTGGAACAGCCAGATGTGGTTCGGGAGCAGTCCACGCAGGCACTGATTTCCGCGATTGCTCAAGCAAGCCCATTTAAGAATGCGCCTGCGGTACGCATGTTGCCGGAGAAGGTCATGCTGCAGGAGTTGATTGAGGCCAGCGGCGGTCAGCCTGCTGTGGTGGCATTGGCGGAATCAACGTTGCAACCTGCGCGCTTCGATTTGGATGGTGCTCAGCGTCATTTGTTCATTGTGGGTGAGCATGCGTCAGGAAAG
Source organism: Corynebacterium sp. c24Ua_83 (assembly GCF_039907245.1). NCBI lineage: Bacteria > Bacillati > Actinomycetota > Actinomycetes > Mycobacteriales > Corynebacteriaceae > Corynebacterium > Corynebacterium sp. c24Ua_83. Next base: position 25,468 of record NZ_JASBOI010000003.1, read on the forward strand.
ACGACGGCGCTTCGTGCATTGATGTCGGAGGCAATTCGTGGCAAGCAGCCGGGCCAGGTGATGTTTGGTATTTTCGACGCCCGTCGTACCTTGCTTGGCGAGTGTCCTGAGGAGTTCCTGGGTGAGTACGCTGGCACAAAGTCCGCCGCGGAGCTATTGGCGAAAGGTATCGCCAAGGAGTTGGAGAGGCGGTTGCCCCCTGCGGATGTAACGCAGGAGCAATTGCGCAATCGATCGTGGTGGCAAGGCCCCGAAATCTACATTGTGGTGGACGATTTTGAGCAGTTCGAGGGAACCAACAATCCGCTCCGGCCACTGGTTCCCTTCCTTTCCCATGGCGCAGATATTGGTCTTCACGTGTGGATTGCACGCCGCGCGGCTGGTGTGTCGAGAGCCACGTATGACACGTTTGCGCAAGGCATCCGGGACAACGGGGCAAATGGTTTGCTGCTCAGCGGAGAGAAGCAAGAGGGCGCTGTGTGGCCGAAGGTGTACCTGCAGCAGCTACCGACTGGCCGTGCACAGTGGGTGCGTGGCCCGGGCCGTGTGGAGTTGGTTCAGCTTGGTTTCCGCTCCCCCAATTAAAGGGCACTATAGGTAAACCTAAGGCGAACTACACCTTACACGCGCCTCATTTTTACATAAGTGTCCGATCCCCAGCTAGCCCAGAAACTTATCGATAAATACCCAAACCGTGCTGTCATGCCTGCAGATTTCCCATCGCTCAGGATTCTCTAATCTAGGTCCCCGACCTTCCCTTTAATCGAAATTTGCAATGCGATCTCGAGGCTCAACTGGTATCCTCGAAAAGGTATTCAAGATTGACGGTGCGATCGAGTGAGTTAATAAGGAGAAAGGCTTTATGGCCAATTCGGTCACCTCGCCTGTGCGGTTCCACCCGGATGCCCCACGTCCACGGTTCCTATGGCAAGCCTCCCTACCCACCAACTGGGTTCGTATTGACACTCATCCAGAGTCTTCGCCACACCGTTTGTCCCAGATCGCGGAGAATTACATTCCTGGCCACCGCTTAAAGCGAGCCGAACAAAAGATAGTGCTTCAGCAGCTCGAGCAGCTGGTTAAAGCCGCCCGCGATGGAAACATTCTTCTAACCCTGATCCTCCCCGGCCTCTCGGAAGATGGACAGGCAACGTCAGCCACGCTGTTGTTGCGCTGGTACGACAGCTCCCCTGAGTTTGCTAGCCTGCGCACCGTGGAGCAGGCTTTTTCTACGAAGGACGCGACCACACAGCAGTGCACATCCCCCAAGGGAATGGCCTATGTGCACTCATCCAACACCACCCAGTCCGGTCCAATATCTCAGCGGCGCACGACATTCCACCACCAGGCGTTTCTCCCCATTCCCTCCACCACCTGGACGTTGGTCATTTCTGGATCGGCTCCAGATGAGGAGACTGGTGAGTTGCTGGGCAACATTGTGAAGCGTGTGGCCAACAGTGTTCAGGCGCATCCAGAGACGTTGGGTGAAACGTTTGAAGGTTTGGATCTACTCGATTCGAACTTCTTCGCTGGCAGCCAGGAAGCTTTGCAGAAACAGGAGTAAGGCATGTCCGATTACATTCAAGTACCTCTGCAATCTCTGCGTGATATTGCAAACAATCTCGCCGGCATGAAGGCCGATCTGGAAGGCGATAAGACAGGCGCCGACCTTCTTTCCGGTGTGGATTCCATCCACGGCCACAAAATCCAGCAGGCGGTAGCCGAATACTTCGGCGAGTGGGATGGCCCACGCAACCGCCTTCTGGAAAACGTCGGGAAGCTGGGAGATGTGTCGGGCAAGATCGCTGACGTCACTCAGCAATACGATGACGAATCCGCAAAAGGTTTCAACCAGTTTGCCGCCAAGCTCAGGGGAAAGGAATAGCACATGTCTGGCGCTACGTATTATGCGTTCCGCGATTCGGCGGCAGATTCCACAAAGGGCGATATCAACACAGTAATGGGCGATATCGCGAATACTTTGGAGGATATTGACAGCTCAATTGAAGATCTTCGTGGAGGCTGGGAGGCCACTGAGGCTGATGCGTACTACGAGATCATCACCAAGTGGAAAGAAGGCGCCACCAATCTGAAGGACGTCCTCGCGGATGTCCAAGATGCCTTACAAAACATGAAAGATGGCAATACACAGCTTCGCGAAGGAATTGCCAAAGTGCTCGATGAAACCAGTTAGCTCAGTTAGCTAATGTCACGCGCGGGGTGCATGCGGGTGAAGGTCGGAAATCTTCTCTCGCGTTTGTTCTTTCCAGCACCGATCTAACTGCGCGCCAACCTGTACAAGTTTTTCACCACTATTGACGAGCCCGTGTTGTCGGACTCGCACAAGGAGTAATCATGGGTAGCGAACACCTTTCCGTTGAACACAGTGCCGTTTCTGGTCACGTATCTTCTCTGCAGACCAACCACCAGAACCTGATGGACCAGTCTTCTAAGTTCTTGGAAGCTTTGGAGCCGTTGAAGGGATCCTGGAAGGGTTCCTCTGTTGGAGCTTGGGACAATATGACTCAGGCATGGTCGGACAACATGGATCAGGTTAAGCAGGCTCTGGAGGAGCTGACTGGTCGCGTTGATGAAGCTGGTAAGTCCTACCAGTCGGGTGAGGAAGAGCAGACCAGCGCGCTGCAGCAAAAGTTTGCCGGTATGAATTTCCAGCAGGGCAACATTCTCTAACCAATCACCGTCACCACATTTTCATTCGTAGAAAGGTTAACGTCCACCATGGCTGTGTACGCGTACAACAATTCCGATGCTGAGTCCACTTCTGGCGATCTCAATGGCGTAATGAACCAGATCGAGTCCACCCTGTCGGAGATGGATTCTGATATCCGCAAGCTGGCTTCCAGCTGGGAAGGCTCCGAGCAGGAGGAATACTCCCAGGTTCACGGTAAGTGGTCTTCCGCTGCGCATAACCTGAAGGAAATTCTGGGCCAGATTCGTGGCGCGCTGGATGAAAACACCCAGTCCGTCGCTGAGACTCGTGGCCGCGCTTCCCAAGCTATCGCTGGTTCCTAAGAGGGCTAGGTTCTCTAGCCCTCTCCTTTCCCCTCCCCTTCGATTTCCCCTTCGTTTCTTCATCTGACCAAAGACCAGAGGATCTTAGCCCGCCATGCCAGAACTATTGCTTGCCCCGTTCTTCGTCTACAAAGGTAAGAACTTCCACATTGGTGGAAACGTTGGAGCCGTTGGGGAAACGGCGCGTCGCTATTCTACTTTCGGCAATCAAGCAACGACCGCGGCGTCCGCAATGCGGTCTATCAACGACGGCGGGTTCGAGGGCTCCGAGGGCGACCGATACAAGGAACTCCTGAACGCTGACTTCCCTAGCCATCTAGATATCACTGGCGAGTCTCACTCAGGTGTTGGTCGCGCCGTCCACCTTTACGAGCTTGCGCTGAAAACTGCTCAAACGGAAATGGGAGCTCTTGAAGTGCCAGCTCGGGCTACCCATGCTGACTATCAGGCCGCTGTTACCGCCTTAAACTCGGCTGAGGTCAACGCGGCTCGCGCGCGAGTCACAGCGACGGCAGCGACCGCCACCGCCGTAAGCACATCGATGATTCCAGGTGTGGGTGCCGCGACTGCCTCCGCAGCCGTTTCTGCAGAAGCTGATGCGCAGACGGCTCAGACTGCCATGGAAGCAGCGCGCCTCCACTTTGAGGAAGTTAAGACTGTTTGGCTGGGGCATATTTCGACCTCTGATGCCATTAAGACAACCTTGGGCGAAGAGGTTGATTCCGCCGTAGGTATGATCGCGGCTCAGGCTAAAGCAGACTTTGATGACAATCCGAACATGCTGGAGCGTGCATGGCAGAAAACCAAGGATTGGGTGTCTGATCATGCTGACGTTCTCGCCGCTATTTCTGACATCATGCAGATTGTCGGTTCCGTTTTGCTTCTTGTTCCTGGGCTTCAGGCAATCGGCGCTGGCCTGTTGATTGCAGGCATTGGGCTGAAGGCTTTGCTTGCAGCAACGGGCAACGCGTCGTGGGGCGAGGTGCTTTTCGACGTGGCGACTTCCTTGCCTTTTGCCGGTATAGCCAAACTTGCGAAGGCCGGGAAGCTTGGCAATACCGTTGCCAAGGCAACGCACGGCATGGGCAAGGCTGCGTCCGCTGTTAAGGCGGCGGCGAAGTCCGGTGCCAACTCGGCTGCACTGAAGATGGCGAATGGAGCCAGCCGTGTCGCAGGCGAAGCTGGCGAAAAGTTTGCCAAGTCTGCCTATTCAAAGATCACCCGCGGCGGCCAGATTTGCTTCGCTGCTGAGCCTGTCGATATGGCGACGGGCAACATGGTCGATTTCACTCAAGACATCAACATCCCTGGCATCTTGCCGCTGATCATCGACCGAAACGCTAATTCTGCGCACGAGTTGGGACGAGCTTTGGGCTCCAGGTGGGTCTCGCGCATGGATGTGCATATTGAGATCTTGGATGACGAAATCCTTATGGTCTCTCCCGATGGTGCGTTGCTGACGTTCCCGCCAGCCCCATTGGACGGATCCGAGGTCCGCGCGGACGGCCGCGCGTGGCTGCTTTCCTTTGCAGATGGTGCCTACCGTGTGCGCAATGTAGCGGAGGGAATCACCTACGTATTTTCTGTTTCTGGTGACGGGAGCTACGTCACTACATCGGGTGTGGAGGACCGCTCCCCTGCAGCTGGTGGACACTCGGCTGGCGCGGGGTTGCGCACCGGTTCTTTCGCCGCTGATCTTGGTCTGGGCTTCACCGTTGGTGTCACGGCGTTGGTTCATCACACGGGCGCGGCCATCACGTACTCGTGGGATCAGGCCACTGGCCAGATGCGAGATATCACGCGCAGCGATGGAACTCACTTGTCTTTGGTCTGGGATCACGCTACGAATCGTGTGGCTTCCATTTGGGTTGATAACCAGCAGACTCACCCTGACGAAGCACCTCAGCGGCTGATCTCTTATGAATACGACGCCGCAGGTCAGCTCATTCGCGTGGTGAACTCCCATGCTGGTGTATTGAGCTACTTCTACGATGAGCAAGGCCGTACTGCTGGTTGGCGTGACCGGAATGGTGCTGCGTATCACTACCGCTACGATGACCACGGCCGTGTCACCGCCCAAGTCGGTACCGGTGGCATGTTCCCCAACATCCTCTACTGGGGCGACGACACCGGCGACGACGCACCCATCGGCGGCACCGTCTGCGTACTCATCGAAACCGCCGGCGACTTCACCGGCGACCCCCTAAACACCGGCGATAGTGTCGTTGACACCTACCTCGACCGCCTCCACAACCTCCCCCTCTACCAAGCCCTCCTCAACGGTGGACTAGAACAAGCAGGCCTGACCGGCCGCGGCCGCACCACCAACCGCGACACCACCACCAACTGGACCATCCCCACCGGCTGGCTGACCGACGACCTCCTCGGCGACATCCGCCCCACCGTCTACCGCGCCACCTCCGCCGGCGACGTCTGGCGCATCATCACCCCCGAAGGCGCAATCCAAGACACCACCTACACCAACCACCACCTCCCAGCCACCGTTACCAACGCGGCCGGTGCTACCACCTGCTACACCTACGACGACAACGACCTCATCGTCGACACCACCTACCCTGATGGCACCACCACAACCATCGAACCCGGCACCTGGGGCATGCCCGTACGCATCACCGGCCGCGACGGACACACCACCGACTACCAGGTTGATGCTTTCGGCATGACCACCGCGGTCACCACCGCCGACGGAGCCACCACCACCTACACCTACGACTACCGTGTCTCCGGCATCACCCCTGCCAGCATCACCAACCCCGATGGGGCCACCACCCACATCGACTGCGATAACGCCGGCCGCACCATCGCCATCACCGCCCCCGCCGGCCGCCGCACCAGCCACACCCTCAACATCCAAGGCCTTATCACCGACACCATCGACCCCGACGGCAACACCACCCGTATCGACTACACCCCCGAAGGCTGGCCCACCACACTCACCCACCCCGATGGCACCACCCTCACCGCCACCTACGACGGCGAAGGCAACCAACTGACCACCACCAACGAAACCGGAGCAACCACCACAACCACCTACACCGTCTTCGACAAACCCGCCACCACCACCGACGCCACCGGGGCGACCACCCACATCACCTACAACACCCAAATGCAACCCGTGGCCATCACCAACGCCGACGGCCACACCTGGACCTACACCTACAACCTCGACGGAAACATCACCCAACAAACCGACTACAACGGCATCGTCACCACCAACACCACCAGCCCCGACGGACTCATCACCAATGTCACCACCCCAGCAGGCACAACCACCACCACCTACAACCAGCTAGGCCTTGCCACCAGCATTGAGGATGCCTCCGGCACCACACTGTTTGACTACGACCCTCTCGGTCGCCTGACCAGCATCACCAACCCGGCTGCCACCATCACCTACACCCGCGATCCCTACGGCCGAGCCACCGCTGAAACCACACGCCTGGCCAGTGGCGAAGAAACCCGCCACACTCTCGAGCTTTCCGCCACGGGCATGGTCACCGGCGAACACCTCACCCTACCTGCGGCCGGCACCATCACCACCGGCTACGGACGCAATGCCGCTGGTGAGATCACCACCAGCACCATCACCCAACACACCACCCCAGCGGTCACTCATGACCGCCACACCGGTACAACCGACCCGGCAGGCCTGGATCACACTGGTCGCCTGCTTGCCGAGCTGACCTACACCACCAACACCCGCGGCCACCGCGCCACCACCGCCATCGACAACCTGGTACGCACCCAACACACCGATATTCGGGGGCGCATCACCGGTGATCACACCAGCCTGCTTGACAGCACCACCACCGGCGGGCTTGCCCCTGTTGCTGGCCGTGACTTCACCTGGCGAGCTGACTCCACCCTCACCGCCATCACCGACCACCTACGCGGCACCACCAGCTTCACCGTCGACGCTACAGGCCGCGCTACCAGTGCGACCCGCACACCCCAACCAACCACCACCAACCCCAGTGACCAGGGCACCACCCCACCGCACACCACGACACACACCCCTGCACGAGCAGGCACTCCAGCACAATCAGGCAATGCTGCTACCACTGGGGTTTCCGTCCAGGAGAACTATTCCTTCACCCCAGCAGGTGTGCTGGCCTCCACCACCGACGGGGACATCGACTACCACAACACCCTGCCAGTCAAGGTCGGCCGGACTACCTACACCTACGACGCTGCAGGCCGTATCACCCGCACCGTGACCAAACGTCTAGGTAAGAAACCGTTGGTTCATCATTTCTTCTACGCCACCGGTGAACAACCCATCGGCTTTACCTCAAGTGATGCTCCCGGTGTTGGCTATCGCTACACCTACGATGGCCTCGGCCGACGCGTAGCCAAAGACACCATCAACACCACCACCGGTGAAGTTACCCACCGTGACGTGTTCACCCACACCGGTAACCAACTGGCAGCCGTCACCACCACCGTGGATAACGATCCGGCACGTGTGGGTGAAGGATACGTGTGGACTACTGATCCTGCTACTGGTGAGACACACGGCCAGATCGCACTAACCAATGGCACCAGTGGCGCCAACGACACCAACCAGACTCCGGCCAACCCCGTCGCTGGCTGGTCCCAGGCTCGGGTTGATGCGACGTTCTACGCCCTGGTGTGCGACCTAGCCGGAGCACCACAGGAACTGATCAACACCACCACCGGTGTCGTCGAGGGACACACCACCCAAACGTTGTACGGCACACGCACGTGGTCCGGGCGGTGTACCAGCCCGCTGTTGTTTGCAGGCCAGTACGAGGATGCGGAATCCGGGTGGGCGTACAACCGCTTCCGCTACTACAACCCCACCCTGGGTGCCTACAACGCCCAAGACCCACTCGGCCAGGCCCCACGACTCGCCTCAGCCCAGGGGTATGTCGACCACGCAGCACACTGGGTCGACGTGCTCGGGCTGATGTCTCATGTTGTTAGGAACAACATGAAGATTGGCAATCAGGCGAGAGATGATTTGGCGAAACTACTTCCTGGCGCGAAAACTGAGAAGTACTTTGACGCTGGAATCACAGGTTCAAGAGGAGAAACGGGAAAGAGGTTCGTCGATGTTTTCGAACCCGATATGATGATCGGACATGAACAAAAGACCGGAAAGGTTGGAGCATCACGGTTCATTCGCCACCAGGTAGACAAAGACGTTGCACTCTTCAAACGCGGAGACCTCAGAGAAGTTCAATGGCACGGAGATCCAAAATTTGAACAATTAGGTTTCACCGGAGATAGCTTGCGGGATAAGCAATTCACCAAACCCATGCAGGGCTATCTCACTCAAAATAATTTCAAATGGTCCGACACTGACAACGCGTTCATTCTTCGAAGATAGAAATGGAGATGTTCTATGAACGTAAATATTGATACTTTCCTGCAGAGCTACAAGCTCTTTCCCACCAATTTTAGTAGCAAAAAGCTTGAAGATCTCACCAAGGAGGAGCTAGCATCATTTACAAAAACATTTATCGATCTTGAAGCTGAGCGCTTTTCAATAATCAGTTCATCGCTGTGCGGACAATTACCGTTTAACACATCGGAGGAAAAAGTAGTAACGGTAGCAACGTTAATTGCCGCATCTCGCCAGACCGACGGTGACGCATCTTCAGCTGCAACACTGAGCCTTTGCTATGACTTCGCTTGCGCGGTCCGCTCCTATCTACATTCCATCGACCCCGAGATTGACTGGCGATACCAGCTTAAGTATCCACGAGCAGTGTCTTATGCTAAGCCCGTCATCGCCAGAAAGAATTTTAGTGGCGCTGGATTCATTGATGCACGGGTCACCGCCCACGGCGGAGCCAACTACGCTTTTCAGCACAACCAAGACATCAAAGATGAAATCCTCAATATGATCACAAAGCAAATGAAGGGACACTTCGGAATAGAGTTCGAGTATTAACCATCAATTGGTAACGCCATCGCGAATCAAATGCGTCTGTTCAGTTTTAATAATCCTAATGTTTTTCGTTTCAATGATCTACACATAAATTCCCATGTCAGTTAGGTTTGACCACTTGCACATTCTGCCTTTGGTCTTGAATAACTCACTCGCTCAACCTCCTTCAAGTTGGTTCAATTTCTACAAGGGCAGATGAGCGTCAGTACCTCTAATCAGTAGCCGCCCGTGCATAAAGCGAACACTTTGGGCAGGCTAGGCGTTGAACATAAAGAAGCTAGTGAGCGCTCCTCGTTCATCACTTCTACTACGCCACCGGTGAACAACCCATCGGCTTTAGCTCAAGTGATGCTCCCGGTGTTGGCTATCGCTACACCTACGATGGTCTCGGCCGACGCGTAGCCAAAGACACGATCGACACCACCACCGGTGAAGTTACCCACCGTGACGTGTTCACCCACACCGGTAACCAACTAGCCGCCGTCACCACCACCATCGACACCGATCCAGCACATGTGGGTGAAGGCTACGTGTGGACCACTGACCCTGCCACTGGTGAGACACACGGCCAGATCACACTAACCACCCGTAACACCAGTGACACCGGTGACGCCAACGACACCAACCAGACTCCGGCCAACCCCGTCGCTGGCTGGTCCCAGGCTCGGGTTGATGCGACGTTCTACGCCCTGGTGTGCGACCTAGCCGGAGCACCACAGGAACTGATCAACACCACCACCGGTGTCGTCGAGGGACACACCACCCAAACGTTGTACGGCACACGCACGTGGTCCGGGCGGTGTACCAGCCCGCTGTTGTTTGCAGGCCAGTACGAGGATGCGGAATCCGGGTGGGCGTACAACCGCTTCCGCTACTACAACCCCACCCTGGGTGCCTACAACGCCCAAGACCCACTAGGACTCGCCCCCAGGTTGGCCTCAGCCCAGGGGTACGTTGAAGTGTCCCGGGTTTTGTTCCTAGGCTTGTGCCTTGATTTCCATTATTTCTCGACTGGGGTGGTGTTCCCAAAATTCGGTTTCGACTTCAGCCGGCGTGCGGTAGCCCAGGCTCTGGTGGAGCCTTGACTCGTTCCACCAATTCACCCACTCGAACGTCGCGATTTCCACGTCGACGACATCGGCCCACGTTCGCCTATGAATCAGCTCATTCTTGTAGGAGCCGTTGACGTTCTCAGCCAAAGCATTGTCATAGGAGTCGCCCACCGTCCCAGTGGACGCTGCGATACCGTGCTCAGCCAAGCGCTCGTTGTAGACGATGCTCACATATTGTGAGCCGTGGTCTGAATGGTGAATCAAGCCCGTTGTTTCCTTAGCGCACACGATTGCCTGGTTCAACGCCTGCAGCGGCAAGGCTTCGGTGCGCATCGAATCGGACAGCGCCCATCCGACGATCCTCCGGGAGAATACATCGGTCACGAACGCGGTGTACACAAAGCCTTTTCGGGTGCGCACGTAGGTAATGTCCGCCACCCACAGCCGATTAGGGCCAGGGGCCTTAAACTCACGTTTTACCAAGTCAGGGCGATGATCCGGGCCCTTGGGTTTGCGGGTTGTGATTGGTGCCCCACCTTTGCCCTTGCCGGACAGTCCAGCACTGCGCATCAGCCGGGCTGTTTGCTCGCGTCCAATGTCAATGCCCTGGCGGCGCAGCACGCGCCACATTTTGCGAATCCCGTAGACACCGTAGTTTTGTTTATGAACTTCGGTAATGCGCTCTACTAGGGCAGCGTCGCGAAAAGCGCGGGAGCTTAAGCCCCGGGCCTTGGATTGGCGGTATCCACGCGAGCTAAGAAAACCGCCTTCGCGATGCTTGTTTAACGTCTGGCAGATGAACTCGACTGAGAAACGATTCCGATGCTCATCGATGAATCGGATCATTTCCGACGTTTTGGGTCGAGTTCGGATGCGAAAAAAGCTGAGGCGGCTTTCAACAACTCATTGGTGTCCCGCAGCTCTTGATTCTCTCGACGCAACCGTGCGTTTTCTGCAGCAAGGTCCTCGGGCATTGATTCCACAACACGTCCTTCGCGACGAGCGGCCTGCGTCCATTGCCTCGCCGTGTGCCACGAGACGCCCAGCTTTGGGGCTACTGCCTGGCACGCGGCTTGCATCGACATATTTTCCGCCAAGATGCGGTCTTCCACGAGACGGACCACACGGTCCTTGGCATCCTGGTCAAATTTCCTTGGCATATTCCAGATTTTCCCATCTACTCAAACGGAACAAAACCTGGGACACTTCACGTCGACCACGCAGCATGCTGGATCGACATTTTCGGCTTAATGTCGCATATTTCCGCGAACAAGGCCGCCGGAGAAAAATTCGAGACAAACGCGGAATCAATCATTCGTCAACAAATGGGACCCGATAATTGGGCAAAGCAGGTCACCACTCGCGTAAATCTTGGAGAAGGAGCGTGGAAGAATAGCCGCGCTGAGTTCATTATCAAGGGCAATGATGAACAATTCCACTTCGTTGAAATCAAGAGTGGCAATGCTAAGCTCACAGAGGGTCAACAGCTGGTCCAAAACGAACTAGCCAAGGACGGAGGAGCCGTCGAAATGCGCTCAGGAGGGTGTCAGGAATTTTGTGTGTGAGGCTCTGATCTAGAAGGAGTTTCACCGATAATGACTACGGTGTCACCGAAGAAAAGCCATGACCCGGCGAGGGTCAACGAGATCAGCGAGAAGCTGATGGAAAATCCTGAGATCGCTAGCTTGATCAGCGAGCTGTCGACTTCCGCTGATGATGCAAGCGAGCTGGTCAAAGGCCTACTGCAGGCATCGATCAACGCTGGTCTTAAGGCGGAGATGGATGCGCATTTGGGCTATAGCCATTCCGACCGCAAGGCCAAAACCCAGGCGGAAGCCACACAGAGCGGCAATCACCGTAACGGGTCCTACACCAAGACCGTCAATTCTGGCTACGGCGCGGTTGAAGTGACCGTTCCCAGGGATCGTGCCGGCACGTTTGCTCCCCGGATGGTGCCCAAGGGTGCACGTCGGCTCACAGAGCTCGACGACATGATTATCTCGCTGTACGCCGGTGGGATGACCGTGCGCGATATTCAGCACCATCTCGCAACCACTCTTGGTGTGGATATGAGCCCGGATACGATCAGCACCATTACCGATGCGGTCTTGGACGAAGTCATGATCTGGCAAAACCGCCAGCTCGACGAGTTTTACCCGGTGCTCTTCCTCGACGCGCTACGCGTCAAGATCCGTGACGGCCACCGCGTGGTCAACAAGGCTTGCTACATGGCGGTTGGTGTCGACATGGACGGCATCAAGCACATCCTGGGATTGTGGATCGCTGATAATGAAGGCGCCGCATTCTGGGCATCGGTGTGTGCGGATCTGGCCAACCGTGGTGTCCAAGACGTGTTCATCGTGTGCTGCGACGGGCTCAAAGGCCTGCCGGAAGCTGTGGAGGCGACCTGGCCGAATTCTATGGTGCAGACCTGTATTGTGCACCTGATTCGGGCTGCGAACCGGTGGGTGTCCTACCAGGACCGCAAAGCGGTCTCCCGCGCACTGCGTGAGGTCTACACAGCCGCTAACGAGGACACCGCACGTGCCAGCCTGGATGCTTTCGAGGCCAGTGAACTTGGCCGGAAATACCCCCAGTCGGTCAAAGTCTGGCGTGATGCATGGGAGCGGTTCGTGCCGTTTCTGCAGTTCCCGCCAGCGGCGCGGCGAGTGCTCTACACCACCAACTCCATCGAATCGCTCAACGCCGAACTGCGTAAAGCTACCCGTAACCGGGGTCAATTTCCAAACGATACTGCCGCACTAAAGACGCTGTGGCTGATGATCTGCAACATCGAAGACAAGCGCGCTGCCCAGCGAGCAAAGAAAGCAAAACGCGATATTGAATGCAACGGCTATATTGAAGGAGCGAAAGCCACTGGGTGGAAACAGGCCATCAACCAACTAGCCGTGTCTTACCCCAACCGATTCGCGGATTACTTGTAAACCAAGCCCCCGCACACAAAGAATCGGACACTCTCGCGCTCAGCAGCTCAACGAAAGGTAGACGGTCTCGGAGAAGACCCTGGAAACTTGTTGCAGGGCCAATTCCATACCTTCTATATGGACAACCCTAGCGATGTGGCTAAGCTGGGTAATCTTCTCGACAGGATCGCATAGAAAAGGAACACTAAATATGGCAGCACCGAAACTCTTTACTGACGCCGACGCATGGTTCGCCGACAGAGGCTACACCAGGGAAAAATCCAAGGAACCAACATGGAGCAAACGACTCAAACCCCACTTGGAAATCAATATTAGCGGCGACCCCATAAAACTATCCTCAGGCCTCTACAACACCGGGTTCATCTACACAGCACGCTTTCCCCAACTCGCAAAGCTACATTCATCCCTTCATCTACCCAACTCAAAAATGGGCAAACCCGTTGGAAAGAGGAAGGGAAGCGCACTAAAACCTTCACGATTCACTGACGCGTATAGCCATGGTTATGAGCCTTTCGAACCATCCGGATCCGGCCCCAATTGGGAGGCATTCTTTAAGCAATTCGGCGCAGCCCTGCCCAAAATTGAAGCTGAACTCACTGACGAGCCTGACTTCCGCCACAACATAGAAACAGGACAGTACTGGCAAGTAAGTAATTTCCGCTTCTCAGAGATGCTTATCCTCCTGTACTTCAAGGAATGGGACAAAGCACAACACATGCTGGACACCACCGACTGGCGAAAAGTCATCAACCGGGCCCGGCCCCCACCGAAACCCTCCAACCACTCCACACCCAACTCACAAACCTCTTCAACAACGCCAACAATCTGCAACAGACTATTAACAAAGCTAAAGCCGCAGGCACAGACCTCGACGACTAACACAGAAGCTTGTGTCCTGACGCACTGGAAACCAATCAGCTGGACGGAATGGTGCTGCTTAGCATTGCCGCTCCCCCACCCACAGCAGCCAACCGGATCCAATAACAGGTCGGCGCCACGTTCTACTCCCTGGTCTCCACACCGGCTAGGAAATCTCGCAACCACAAGCGGCGTGTAGGGTTCGTCAACTACCGAAAACTCTCGACAGCAAACGGTGATACATCGACACGTCCTCTGGGTTCGTCGATGGAACAATCCGCGACCTGCTCGTCGAATGAGCATCTACGCTTGGCAGAACCACCGTATCTTGCGGCAAATCCACCGCAGCTGCCCCCACCTTGACAACAGTCACTTTCTTGGACTGCGCCAGCTCCGTCAGGTGGTGCCCCGGCTGGTACAGCCACCCATGCTGTTTATGGTGTCTGTCAGCCACCAACAGCACATGATCCGCCATAGCCGTGCCCGCGGCAATGGTCTCCCCGGCACACGTATAAGGCAAGTTCACCACAACAATTGGCCACCTGTGCTGGGCACGACTAACCACAGTATCCAGTACATCAGCAGCCATCTGCCCCTGAGTACCTTGCGAAGCAGTTAACAGCGGGACTGCCCCGGAGCTATCCGCAAAGTTTTCCATCTTCTTTCGGGTTAGATCCAGCGGTTCCGTCGCCGCCAGCCCAAGAACGTCTCCCGCTGCCCACGCGCCCAACGGTCCCCGCATTGGCTGAGCTTGCACATCTGCGTCCAGAACCACCATCGGTAGTTCAGAAACCTCTTCGGCAATCATGGAAACCAAAGCGGTCACAGGCGAAGTCAGCATTCGGTTGTCAATGGAAGCCACTGCGATGACCATCGGCCTAGATGTGTCGACTGAAGAAAACCTCCGTGCCTGTGCAACACGCGAAGCCCACACAGCCCTGCCGAAAACGCTACGCCCCGAGACCAGCGAGCCCGAACCTCCACTTCGTGCAGCGTTAGCTACCTTTGGGGAATTCATCTAGCGATCTCATCCATTCTGCCTAGAGCAAATCAAACACATCTGTGGGGGACACACAGCACAAATTGCACAACACACATTAGTATAGGACGGGCTATACGTAGAGAAGTTGTCGGTAACAAAGAGTGAAGTACACGAGGAGTGCGTAGTGTCAACCAACCAGCCATCCCACGAAGGACTGCCCTCTTGGCTCCAGTTCACTGGTGATGGTGCGCCAGCACAACCAGCCACCCCACCACAACAACCTTCTCAGCCCCAAGAGCCGCCCGCTGCAGAGTCTCATACTTCCTCCCCTTCTTCCAATGAAGGTCAGCAGCAAGTCCCTGCGGCACTTCAGCAAGCTCACGAATCCAAGCCTCAGCAAGGTCACCAAGCCAACCAAGAGGAAAGTGATTCCGCAGAGAATCCTCAGCCTTCTCAAGGAACAGCCCATCAAGGCACTGCCCCGCAAGGTTCTCCCGCTTCATCTGAAGCTCCTCAGCCGACTCAGCCACAGCAAGCCCAACCACAACAAACTCAGGCCCACCCGCAGCAAGCTCAGGCACAACCCCAGCAGCCCCAACCCCAGCAGGCCCCGTTAAATCACGGTAAGCACCATGTCCCGTCCGAATATGACCTAAAGCCACCGCCGGCATTGGACCAGACAAACCTTGTCAATGCCGTCAAGAAAGCACCGCGCAGTGGATGGCGCAAAATGCTTTACAACGTCACCGGTGGGCACTGGAACGTTGGTGACTCCCAGCAAGATCTTGAACACGATCAGCTTCTGGAGAAAATCCGCCGTCCACTGCGCGGCGACTACCGCATCGCAGTGATGTCCCTCAAGGGGGGCGTGGGCAAAACCACCACCACCGTGGCATTGGGTGGCGTTTTCTCTTCCATCCGACACGACCGCGTCATCGCCATCGATGCCAACCCGGACCTCGGCACCCTGGCACAGCGTGTGGCTGCCCCCGGTCCGGCAACGATCCGCGACCTCCTCAACGCAGAAGACACATCAAAGTACGCCTCTATACGCCAGTTCACTACCCAGGCCAAGTCTCGCTTGGAGGTTATCGGCTCGGAGCGCGACCCCGCCGTGTCCGAATCCTTCAGTGATGAGGACTACCGCCACGCGGTCGACATCCTGCAGCACCACTACAACGTGATGCTCACTGACTGCGGAACAGGACTGATGCACTCCGCAATGTCCGGTGTGTTGGAGCTGGCCAATTCCTTGGTGCTCGTCACCTCTCCTGCCCTTGACGGCGCTCAATCAGCCTCCGCCACTTTGGACTGGCTCAACCTGCACGGCTACGAACAACTCGCCGCAAACTCCGTGGTAGTTGTCTCTGCGGCACACCCTGAAAATGCGACGATTGATATGGACCAGTTGATTGCACACTTCCGTAGCCGCACCCGCGCCGTGCACGTCATTCCATTCGACCGCCACCTCTCCGAGGGCGCAACGGTTGATCTTGAGCGCATCAGCAAGGAAACCAAGCAGGCTTACATGGAACTAGCAGCAATTGTTGCGGAGGATTTTGATTCGTGGCACCGTCACGCAGCTTTGTAGCCCGAGGGGTGGCCGCGCTGGGCGTCGGGTTCCTTGCTTTTACAACCCTTGCCAGCTGCGCCGATCGCCTAGAACCACCTGTGCCAGAGCAACACGCCCAAGTGGATAACATGAAGCAGTGGGCTACCGAACGTGCCGAGCCCTACCACATCCCCGAACGCGCGCTACAGGCATACGCATACGCCGCCTACGCCGTGGAACAGGAACAAGGCTGCGCCGTCGGCTGGCAAACACTCGCTGCATTGGGTGATGTGCTGACCCAACATGGGCAAGTAAACTCCACCACCATCGACGAAGATGGCGTGACCTCGAAACCTATACGCGCCGTTGCGCCTGCCGCCGGCGGCAAGAAGTCCGTGCCCGATACCGACGGAGGAGACATCGACGGCGATTCCACGAAGGACATCCCGGTGGGACCAATGCAACTCATGCCGTCGCGCTGGGAGCAATATGGCACTGCCGCCGAGCCTGGCAACACGCCAAATCCAGACAACATTGACGACGCCGCCCTAACCACCGCGAAAATCACTTGTAGCGCGGGCGACCTCAACAGCCCAGAAGGGTGGACCACAGCAGTCTCGGAATTCAACCCCAGCCCAGTGTTCTTGAAAGCTGTGCACAAAAAGGCCAAGGAGTATTCACGCTAATGAGGAAAACTCACACTGCAAGCGCACTGCTCTTGATTTCGCTTACAGGCACGCTAGCTGCATGCGAATCGCCAGGTCATGCCAAAGAGCAGACCGTGAATGATGAAGTTCCACCACTGGGCAAAGTGCCTGAGCTGCCTGAAGAGGTGACGGCACCGAGCACCAAGTCTGAAACTCCTAAGCCCGCACCCCCGCCGGCCCCAGCCCCGGAGCCAGAGACAGTAACAGAAACTGCCCCACCCCCGCCTAAGCCTCCTGCAAAACCGGCACCCAAGCCTCCCAAGGCTCCAGCACCCAGGCCGCCTGCGAATGATTCACCAGAAATCCGTATCCAACTCCCACCAGAGCTGAGGCCATACCTTTAAGGCACGCGACCAGCTAGAAGGAGCCCCCCCACATGTCTATCCAACAGCACGACGCAGCTCAGAGCGCCCCTGCGGGTTCTCCTACGTCGTCTCCCCCGTCGGCCGCTTCAACAGCAAAGAAGGACCATCGCGCTGCCGTGCAGGCGCACAAGCTGCGCATGGATATAGCGGGCAAAGCTATCCGGCATGGCGAAATTCAACCGAGTGTGACACCGCGAACCGTCAAAATCCTCATGGGCTCGGCAATTATCGCAGCCATCATGCTTGTGGTTACGATCGGCGCCGCCACCGTCATTCAGATGCTGTAGCCAAAGCTGCACCTACGAAAACCAAAAGGCACCCACCGAAGTGGGTGCCTTTAAAAATTCCTAGCGCGCGGACCTAGCTGGTTAAGCAGTGGTCCCCGCTAGCAGTGTCGAGTGATCTACTCGCCGCCGGCCAGCTTCTCGCGCAGCGCGGCCAGCTGCTCGTCGGAAGCCAGGGTGCCGGCGTCCTGAGCCGGTGCCTCGGAGGAAGCCGGTGCGGACTCGGTCTGAGTCTCGGAGGAGTAGCCGCCCTCGCCGTTTGCAGCGGCCTCGGCAGCTGCGGCGCGGTTGCGCTCGATCTGAGCGGTGTGCAGGCGGTGGCGACGTTCGGACTCTGCGTAGCGTTCCTCCCATGCCTGACGCTGCTCGTCGTAGCCCTCGAGCCACTCGTTGGTCTCCGGGTCGAAGCCCTCCGGGAAGATGTAATTGCCCTGCTCGTCGTAGGAGTCAGCCATGCCGTACTTGGACGGGTCGAACTCCTCGGTGTAGTCCTCATCAGCCTGCTTCAGGGACAGGGAGATGCGACGACGCTCCAGGTCGATGTCGATGACCTTGACCATTGCGTCCTGGCCAACGCCAACAACCTGATCCGGAACCTCGACGTGGCGCTCGGCCAGCTCGGAGATGTGAACCAGGCCCTCGATGCCCTCCTCGACGCGGACGAATGCGCCGAACGGAACCAGCTTGGTGACCTTGCCCGGCACGATCTGGCCGATGGCGTGGGTGCGTGCGAATACGCGCCACGGGTCCTCCTGGGTTGCCTTCAGGGACAGGGACACGCGCTCGCGGTCCAGATCCACATCCAGAACCTCGACGGTGACCTCGTCGCCGACTGCGACAACCTCGGACGGGTGGTCGATGTGCTTCCAGGACAGCTGGGAGACGTGAACCAGGCCGTCGACACCGCCGAGATCGACGAATGCGCCGAAGTTGACGATGGAGGAGACAACGCCCTTGCGGACCTGACCCTTCTGCAGCTGGTGCAGGAACTCGGAGCGAACCTCGGACTGGGTCTGCTCGAGCCATGCGCGGCGGGACAGCACAACGTTGTTGCGGTGCTTGTCCAGCTCGATGATCTTGGCCTCGATCTCCTGGCCGATGTAGGGCTGCAGGTCGCGGACGCGACGCATCTCCACCAGGGAGGCGGGCAGGAAGCCACGCAGGCCGATGTCCAGGATCAGGCCGCCCTTGACGACCTCGATGACGGTACCGGTGACCGGCTCCTCGTTCTTCTTGAGCTCCTCGATCGTGCCCCAAGCGCGCTCGTACTGTGCACGCTTCTTGGACAGGATCAGGCGGCCTTCCTTGTCTTCCTTGGTGAGAACCAGAGCGTCGATCTCGTCGCCGACCTCAACAACCTCACCCGGGTCAACGTCGTGCTTGATCGACAGCTCGCGGGAAGGGATGACACCCTCCGTCTTGTATCCGATGTCCAGCAGGACCTCGTCGTGATCGACCTTGACGACGGTGCCCTCGACAATGTCACCATCGTTGAAGTACTTGATGGTGGAGTCGACGGCAGCGAGGAAATCCTCAGCAGAGCCAATGTCGTTAATGGCTACCTGAGGGACGTTGTTGGTGGGCATATGTTGAATGTCTTTCGGAACGAATAGAAATAGAAGATGGACAGTTACTCTAGTTCTGCAAACCCTGCTTTTTGACGCCACCACCAGCGTCAATAACCTGGCGGGTAGCCTCTAGGAGCTCCACGTGGGGGCGTCCCAAAGAATCAAAAAGGGGGCGCACAACGCGCATAACGCTACACGACCACAGTGAACAGCGCAAACATGGACTTTCGGCCGCGAGTTGAAGCGGGGTTGTCCAAGACGTGCAGTACGATTGGGCGCGATGAAGATACTGCAAATACTAGTGAATATGGTCCGTGGCGGGTTGATTGGCATGGCCGAGCTCGTCCCGGGCGTTTCCGGCGGCACAATCGCGTTGGTTACCGGCGTGTACGAGCGCGTCCTGCACCAGGCGAACCTTTTCCTGGATGCCACGAAGAAGCTGCCGAAGGATCGCAAGGCTGCGTTTGCCCAGTACAAGACACTGGACTGGATGCTACTGCTCCCCATGTTGGTGGGCATGGCGGCCGTGGTGCTCTCGCTGGCGGGTGTGATGGAGAGCTTCGTGACGGACAAGCCGGTGCACTCGCGCGCGCTGTTCTTCGGCATGGTGCTGCTCTCCCTGGCCGTGCCGATTGGCATGACGGATAAGGAGGACGCGCGCCGGCGGCTGCCGATGGCGATCCTCGGCTTGGTTGTGGCGGCAGTGGCCACGTTCTTCCTGACGGGCGTTACCAGTGCCCCACAATCCGACCCGAACCTGCTGTGGGTCTTTGTGGCTGCTGCGATTGCAGTGTGTGCGCTGGTGCTGCCGGGTGTTTCGGGTTCCTTCTTCCTGCTGGCCGTGGGCCTGTACTCCGCGACGATGGCGGCGGTGGACGATAGGAACCTGGTCTACCTGGGCGTGTTCTTCCTGGGTGCGATCACCGGCATTGTGTGCTTTGTGCGCCTGCTGGAGTACCTGCTTAACAACCACCGCACCATCACGCTGTTCGTGATGACGGGCCTGATGCTGGGCTCCCTGCGTGCGCTGTGGCCGTGGCAGGACGGGGATGCGAACCTGCAGGCGCCGGGCGAGCACCTGGGCGCCGCGATCGGCCTGTTCCTGCTGGGCGCGGTGATCGTCGTGGCAATGCTGGCGGCCGAAAAGGCTTCGAACGCGAAGGCCACGCCGGCAGACGCCAACTAACCCGGCTGGCGCGCGCGACTAGTGCGCTGCCAGGTCCCAGTTATCGCCCGTGCCGGCGGAGACATCCAGCGGTACGCGCAGCTGGGCGGCGGCATCCATTTCCCGCTCGACTAGCTCGGTGATCTGTTCCAGCTCGCCGGGCGCGACCTCTACCACGAGCTCATCGTGGACCTGCAGCAGCACGCGGGAAGTCAGCTGCTGGCGGGTGATCTCCCGATCCACGCGCAACATGGCCAACTTGATGATGTCCGCGGCCGTGCCCTGGATCGGGGCATTCAGGGCGGCGCGTTCGGCATTCTCCCTGGCCACGCGGTTAGAGGAGTTCAGCTCCGGCAGGTAGCGGCGGCGGCCATAGAGAGTCTCCGTGTAGCCGGTCTCCTTGGCTACCTCCACCACGTGGTCGAGGTAGCGCTTCACGCCACCGAAGCGCTCGAAGTAGTTATCCATGATCCTCTTCGCCTCCCCCGCGCTGATCTTCAGCTGCTGGGATAGGCCAAAGGCGGACAGGCCGTAGACCAGGCCATAGCTCAGCGCCTTCACCCGCCGGCGCAGTTCCGGGGTGACCTCATCGACCGGGACGTCGAACACGCGCGAGCCGACGTAGTTGTGCAGGTCCTCGCCGCTGGCGTAGGCCTCGATCAGGCCCGCGTCCTCCGACAGGTGCGCCATCACGCGCATCTCGATCTGGGAGTAGTCGGCGGTCAGCAAAGTCTCGTAACCCTCCCCGACCGTGAACGCGGCGCGGATCTTGCGGCCGGCGTCGGTGCGCACGGGAATGTTCTGCAGGTTCGGGTCGGAGGAAGACAGGCGGCCCGTCGCCGCGCCCTTCTGGTTGAAGGTGGTGTGGATGCGTCCGTCGTCACCCACGGCCTCGATCAGTCCGTCGATGGTGGACTTCATCTTTTGGTACTCGCGGTGGGCCATGAGGTGCCCCAGGAACGGGTGGTTGGACTGGGCGGCCAACTTCTCCAGCTCCGCGGCGGCGGTGGAATAGCCGGTCTTGGTCTTCTTCGTCTTCGGCAGATCGAAGGTCTCGAAGAGGACCTTCTGCAGCTGCTTCGGGGAGGAAAGATTGAGCTCCGGCTCCCCCGCCAGCTCGCGGGCGGCGGCAATCTCCTCGTCCAGGCGCGCGCCGTAGTCATCGGAGAGCTCCTGCAGCGCCGCATCATCCACAGCGATGCCTGCGTGTTCCATGGCCGCGAGGATCAGGGCGAGAGGGACTTCCAGGTCGAAGTACAGTTCGGCCTGGCCTGCGGCCTCGATCTCTGGGGTGAGGGCCTTCACCAGTTCGGCGACGGCCTGGGCGCGCTCTGGACCGGTGGCATTATCCGAAAGCTCGTGGCCCACGTGGCGCTGCACCACGTCCGCCAGGCCGAGGGTGCGCACGTCAGGCCGCAGCAGATACGCCGCCAGGGACGTGTCATGTTCCACTCCGTCAAGCTTTAGTCCTTGATTCTGTAGTGCGTGATACGTCTGCTTGGAGTCATGCAGCCACTTCGTGGCCTGTGGGTTGGCCAGCCACTCCGCCAGCGCCTTCTCGTCCTTCGGGTCCACATCGGCGAGGTCCTGAACGATGGCAACGTTGTCGCGGTCCAGCAGGGTCAGCTGCTCGCCATCCACGTCCACCACCGTGCCGCGGGTGCGCTTCTTCAGCCACGCCCCCAGCTTCCCCGGCTGCGGCTCCTCTACCGTGACGGGGATAGCGGCACTGTCGGCGAACTCCACGCCCATGATCTTGAATGCTCTATTGCGCAGCCCCGTGCCAAACTGCAGCTCCTCGAACATGCCGAGTGCCTCGTTGGGATCGATTTCGCGGGGGCTGAGGGCGTCCAAATCATCAACGAGCTTAAGGTCCCGCACCATTTCCGTAATGTCGCGCGCGAGCACCACATTGTCGATGTTTTCGCGCAGGTTGGCGCCGACCTTCCCGCCGATGTCGTCCATGTTGTCGATCACGCCCTGCAGACTGCCGTACTTCGCGATCCACTTCTGCGCGGTCTTCGGCCCCACGCCGGGCACGCCGGGCATGTTGTCGGAGGTATCGCCGCGCAGCGCCGCGAGGTCCGGGTACTGGGTGGGGGTCACGCCGTACTTCTCTTCAACGGCCTGCGGGGTGAAGCGATGCAGCTCAGAGACACCCTTAAGCGTGTACAGCACCGTCACATCCTCAGTGACCAGCTGCAACGAATCGCGGTCGCCGGTGCAGATCAGCACGTCCATGCCGTCCTTGGCACCCTCGGTGGCTAGGGTCGCGATGATGTCGTCGGCCTCGTAGGACTCTTTGTCTAGGGTCGTGACGCCCAACACTTCGAGCGTGCGACGAATCAGCTCGATCTGACCCTTGAACTCCTCGGGCGTGCTCGGGCGCTGCGCCTTGTACTCCGGGAAGGATTCCTCGCGGAATGTGGGGCCGGAAAGGTCAAACGCGGCGGCCACATGGGTGGGCTGTTCCTTATCCATGAGGGTGAGGAACATGCCTAGGAAGCCATATACCGCGTTGGTGTGCTGGCCACCAACGGTGGAGAAATTGGCTGCGGGCAGGGCATAGAAGGCGCGGAACGCCAACGAGTGCCCATCGAGGAGAAGGAGTTTAGCCATGCGCTCAACTTTAACGGAGTGGGGTTTTGGTTGGCTGAAAGGCCGTGGCGTATTATGCTCCGGTAAGCACTTTTCGCCCCAGTAGCCCAATTGGCAGAGGCAACGGATTCAAAACCCGTCCAGTGTGAGTTCGAGTCTCACCTGGGGCACAATTCCACCCCCTCCGCTCCCGACCAGCGTAAATGCTGGTCAGGCGGGGGTTTCGCTTCCCGTCTACCCCGCTCGTTAGGCCTCTTTAAGCCTGTTTTAGTCCCTTATGTCGTGGGATTGTCGTGGCGAAAACGTGCCTAGACGTTCAAAACAATCCCCACCTCAACCGCCTTTAACTATCGCCCCGACGCGACGCCTGCCACTGCTCAAACGTCATCCAGGGCGGAATCGCAGGACAGTGTTCGTCGTCACGCCCAAGGACGCGGCAAGTTGCTCATCAGAGGCGAATCCTCCGCGCTCCCTTGCCTTGTCGATGACTTCTGGACGAATCTTGTACTTTGTTTTCAACGATTCACCTCCGTCTTCTAACTTTTAGACTTTAGTTACAATTCTTGGAACCGACGTTAAACCCACCCTGGTATCGCAAAATCTGTCAAGCCATTTTTGTAATTCGCTCCAATAGTTGTTTGCAATTACAGGACTTTCCGCAGGTCACAAGGGGATAAAAAGTTCAAAACGTGTTGCGCCATCGCGCCGCGCTCTCCAATAATTGGAACCATGAACAACCACAAAGACTGGTTCGATACCACCACCGAAGGAGCGACCAAGGCGGAAGTGTCCGCTAAAACCGACATAGCCAACAGCACGATTGCTCACCAATACCGCGCTGGCCAGTTGTCGGCCACAACGGTCATAGCCATTGCGAGAGCATATGGAGTGAACGTGATTCAGGCGCTCGTGGACACCGGTACATCGATCCCGACGATGCAATCCTTCCTGACGCACCAGACTTCCGTCTTCTCGAAGACCGAGTACTGGTGGCCGAACTAGCGCGACGCATTAATAGCCAACCTGCCCACTGGGACGGAACCTTCGAGGAGGTCTTTGCTCACAATGGAGTAGACGACTCGAAGCCCCCACTCCACCTTGTGAAACACTCGAAATCCACCCCCGTTGTCTGATCTGGTTGGGAAGATAACGGCATCCCTGATGATGCGGTGGCTGACAGTAGCCCAGAAGTAGGAGGCACTCCAGATGACTACGAACGATAAAGGCGACCAAATCGCCATCTACACAACCGAAGATGGAGCCGCACAAGTACGCCTACAACTGACCCAAGGCACCGCATGGCTGACCCAAAAACAAATGGGCGAACTCTTCGACGTCACAAGCGCATCCATCTCGCACCACATTCAAAACATCATCAGGGAAAAAGAAGTCGCCGGTAGTTTCAAACAACTTTTGAAAGTGCCTGGTCAAGAACGTTCAGTAAATCACTACAACCTAGAAATGATCCTCGCAGTCGGGTACCGAGTACGCGGACAGCGAGGAATTCAATTCCGCAAATGGGCAACCGAAGTTCTACGCGAATACCTCCTCAAAGGATTCGCCATGGACGACCAGCGACTCAAAAACGACGGCGTCGACACTCACTTCGACGAACTACTTGAACGCATCCGCGAAATCCGCGCATCTGAACGCCAGATGTTCCGCAAGGTTCTCGACGTCATAGCCGAAACCAGCGCCGACTACCACGAAGTGAAAGACTTTCAAGAGGTCAAGAACTTCTTCGCTGGCATTCAAAACCGGCTGCATTACGCAACACACGGCAAAACCGCTGCCGAACTCATTTGGGAACGAGCGGATAACACCCAACCAAATGCGGGGCTCACAACTTGGAATGGCGAGAAGCCCCACAAGAAAGACATGACCATCGCCAAAAACTACCTATACGAAGACGAAGCCAAACGCATGAACCGGCTCACCTCCATGTTCTTGGACTATGCAGAAGACCAGGCCGAAATGAGGAAACTCTGCTCCTCAAAGATTGGGTGAAGAAGACAGACGCTTGGCTTGTGTTCAACGAACGGCAAGTCCTCCAAGGCTTCGGAACACGGCAGATGTCGCAAGCTAAAAGCAAAGCATTTAACGAATGGGACGCCTACCAGCGGCGCTTAGACAGCGAAATAAACGAGATCGACATGCGCCAGCTCGAAAGTGAGGTACGGGAACTCAATAAGGCGAAGAATCGTGGTGAACCGTGACCTCGATCCATGACCTGCATGACGTTGCCAACCTCCTGGGCGTGAAACTACGCCACCACAACGGCCTGCCCAAAGGCTGGTACTCCCCCAGCCTCCGCGTGATCTCCACCATGCGCGACATGGCCGTATGGGACTACAAAACCACCCTCGCCCGCGAGCTCGGCCACGCCGTATACAACGACCAGAGAACCGGCAACAAGGACTTCGACCAACGCCAAGAAGCACGGGCAGACAGATTCGCCGCGAAACTCCTCATCAACGACGACGAACTGAAACACCTCGCCCCATGGCACGGCCACGCCTTCCACAGCCTCGCCATCGACCTCGAAGTGACCCCACGCATCCTTGAGATCTACCTCAAGGAACGACCCCACATCCTGAAGGAACTAGCAGCATGACACGACCCACACCACGCACCCGCGACCAATACCTCAACTGGGTACGCGCAACCGTAAGCTTCTCCACCCAATGGAGCTTCAACCACCAGCTCACCCAGAACACGAAAACGCAGGCAGATCTCACCCACTCAATGGAAGGCTACGCCCAAGTACGGGACGCGCAAGGCAACCTACCTATCGCCCAAGTGCGCCCTCACATCACACTCACTACCAACGATAGAGGCAAGCTGTACGCCGATTACGACGGGTGGTGCAACTGCGGGTACATCCAAGAAGAAATGCAGAGCGCGTGGCGTGACGTGTTTGATCTCTGCGAGGAGATCAAGGCTATCCCGCACGGTACTAAGGGGCTGAAAATCGCCACTCGAATCGTCGTCTACCGTGATTCTGGTTCATGGTCTGCTGCGGTCGCGCTCGGCGACCCACAGAAAGTGCTATCGAAACTAATTTCCGCCCGGAATAGGCTCTCTCGGGAGGCTGCATTGTATGGCACTGAGCACTGGGAGGAATACCTCCGCTCCCGCTATGGGCAGTAGATACAAGTATCCCCGGGCACTGGTCCGCATTTCGACCAAGCGCACGTGAAGGTACGAAAAGCGCCCCAGCTTCCCAAAACGTGAGTCACTACAACCGGGAGGCTAGGGCACGGTGTCAGCAGCGCAAATACCGACAAGGAACAATCTAGCATGACTTCGATCAAGAAGTACGCCACAAAACAACGGGCACATGTGGCGCGTCCAATACCGATCCCCAAAAGTGCGCGGCAGCCGGATATTAGTAACGCTCTGCGTCCTGCTAGGTCAGATCGTCACGCAACTCGTTGAAATGTAGGCGTCAATAAGAAAAAGCATCACCCCCGACATGCCGCGACCATCGCCAAACCCGTCGGGCTCGAAGGTTGTCCGTTAATATAAGTCGCGAAGAAATCACGCAGCCCTTTATTAAGGACTGCTAAGACAATTTCGTGACGCGAGGAGAACCATGACGGACGAGAACTTCCGTTCCAACAACCCGGCCGCCAACGGCAACAACGGTGCACCGCAGCAGCCGCAGGGCCAGGACTGGAACCAGAACCCCTACGGCCAGCAGAACCCGGCACCGCAGCAGCAAGGCCAGAACGCATATGGCGCTCCGCAGCAGGGTGCACAGAACGGCTACGGCCAGAACAACTTCCAGAACCCACAGAACGGCCAGGGCGCACAGTTCGACATCAAGAAGTACCTGGACTTCTCCAACAAGTCCGTAATCTGGCTGCTCTGCGCCGCAGGTGCTGCTCTGATCAGCTTCATCGGCAGCTTCATGACGTGGGGCAAGGTTACAGCTCCCATCATCGGCACCGTCAAGGTCTCCGGCACCGACGGTGACGGCATTCTCACCATGTTCCTGTCCCTGATCATCATCGGCGGAATCGCAGCCTACCTGTTCGTAGAGCAGCTGGCCCAGAAGTGGTGGCGCGCCATTCCGGTGATCGCCATCGGCGCCATCCTGCTGCTGATCTCCATCATCGACTGGGCTAGCATCGGCTCAAAGGCCGGCGATTTCGACGAGGACGTTGTAAAGGTGAGCGTCGGTGCAGGCCTGATTTTCATCCTGCTGGCTTCCATCGCCATCATCGCCTTCGGCGTGCTCGCACTGCTGAACGACCGCAAGATCAACCCGCAAGCTCCGAAGCAGGCCTTCGCCCAGCAGGGCTACGGCCAGCAGAACTTTGGTCAGCAGGGCTACGGCCAGCAGCCGCAGAACAACTTTGACCAGAACAACTACGGTCAGAACAACTACGGCCAGCAGCCGAACCAGGGCTGGCAGGGCAACGCTCCCCAGAACCCGCAGAACCCCCAGAACCCGCAGTAGTCTAAACAGCTAAAACGACACCACAGTCGCCCCTGTTCTTTATTATTTAAAGAGCAGGGGCAGTTGCTATCTTCACGGGGGTACCTGTTAGCAACATAGATAAAAAATGAACTAATGTTCACTGCATGTCCACCCCGCTTCCCGCAGAGGGAAAACGCCCTCACCGCAAGACCGGCCCGAAGCCAACCTTTGACCGCGAAGATGTCATCAACCAGGCTCTCGCAATCGGTCTAGATAAATTCACCATGTCAGAGGTGGCCAAAGGCCTGGGGGTGGCCACGTCCGCGCTGTACCGAATCTACAGCCGCGATACCCTTCTGACCGCCTGCATCGAGCACATCACCGAAGCCACAGCGCTTACCACTGAGGGCGATTGGAAGAAACTACTCCGGGACTACGCCTATTATCTAGCGCGGATGTGCGCTACCTACCCGGGGCTCGCACAAGCCCTACTGAGTTACCCAAACAGCCTTTTCGCCTTCCGGGAAAGCGTCACGAACCTTTTGGGAAGGCTTAATGACGCCGGCTTCAGCCGCGGACAGGCCTTATTCGCCATCGACGTGATCACGAACTTCGTGTTCAGCTCCGGGCCTTTCAGGCACTCCTTTGAGCTCTTCGCGATGACAGATTCACTGCCTGCTGACCGGGAGGACGACGAGGAAATAGCGCTGCGGATCCTCGACCAAAAGTTGGACTTCGTGTTCCAAGCACTGGAGACGGACCGTCCCTCCTACTAGCCACCCCCGAGCGCTACCCCGCTTGTCGCTATTGGGAACCGATTCCACCAGGCATGCGACTAATGGAGCATGTCTCGCAGAATTATTCGCAGAGTCCACACCCTCGCTGGACTCTTCATCGCACCCCTCATCCTCGTAGCCGCCTTCTCCGGCTTCTTCTATGCACTCGCCCCCACCATCGAAACGTGGGTTTACAAATCTGAGCTGACTGCCACCTCAAGCAGCCCGGCACAGCCGGTTGCCAAGCAGATCGAGGCCGCAAAGCGCATCCACCCCGACCTCGACGTCGCTAAGGTTCAGATCCCCGACGAGGCAGGCAAGACCACCCGAGTGCTCTTCGCCGATCCAACTCTGCCCTCGGAAAGCTACAACCGCGCCGTGTTCGTGGATCCGGGCGACCTGCACATCACCGGAGAGCTAACCCAGTACGGGAGCACTTCTTCCCTACCGTTCCGCGCCTGGCTATCCGAAGGCCACCGCAACCTGTGGCTCGATGAGCCCGGCCGCATCTACTCCGAAACCGCCGCCACGTGGCTTGGCCCCATGGCCGTCACCGGCGTGGCCATGTGGTGGTTTATGCGCAAACAGAAAAACCAGCGCAAGCCCAAGAAAAAGTCCCGCCGACAGGCCATGCAGCGCCACACCCTCATCGGACTAGTGGCCGCACCAGGGCTGATCTTCCTGTGCATCTCCGGACTAACTTGGTCCCACTTCGCAGGCGACAACATCGCAGCTGTCCGCGAGGAACTGAACTGGATGGCACCCGAACCGAACACGAGCATCAGCGGCGAACAGTCTGCGCAAGACAGCGGCTCTGGTCACGAGGGCCAAGGCGAGCACGCAGGGCACGCAGGCCACACGGGCCACGGCAGTACTGCAGAGATCGACATGGCACAGGCCGATACAGCCCTCCAGGTTGGCCGCAACGAGGGACTCACCGGCACCTTGCAGCTGGCTCCCCCGAGCGCGCCCGGCCAGGCCTGGACCGTCAGCGAACCACGCCAGGCGTACAAGATGCACAACGATGCGATCACCGTAAACGGTGAAAACGGCGAAGTTATCGACCGCCTGCCGTTTAGCTCCTGGCCCATCGCAGCCCAGCTGACCAGCTGGATCATCCAGCTACACATGGGAACCCTGTTCGGACTGGTCAGCCAGATCGCACTGGCACTGCTCGCACTGGGCATCGGCGCGCTCGTGGTGTACGGGTACATCATGTGGTGGCGCAGGCGCGGCGGCAAGACCAACGGCGCCCGCGTGGTCCTTCGAGAACTCAGCTGGAAACACTGGGTAGCGCTGGGGATCCTGCTCGGCGGATACAGCATGATCGCTCCCCTGTTCGCTGTTAGTGGCGCGATCCTGTTCGGCATCTCCCTGGCACTCGACTTCCTGGGCGGAAAAAAGACCGGCAGGCCCAACGCGGCGGCTGAGGGCACGCAAGACACCGGATTAGGCGGCGAAAAGAAGGTTCCCGTGACTGCCGAAAGCCATTAAAGAATATTCACATACTCCGATATAATCCACGGTATGAAACATAGCCACCCGCGCTCTCTGGCCCGTACCGTGGCCAAGGGCACCCTCGCGATCCTGCTCTCAGCATCGCTGGCGGGGTGTGTGACCAACGAAGAACTCGGCAACCCGGAAGGCTGGGAGGAAATCCTCCCAGCGAAGAACCCGCAGCTCGCCGCCCTCGTGCCCCCGGACGTCCAGGCCAAGGGAAAAATCACCGTCGGCACCAACCCGCCCTACGCGCCCAACGAGTTTAAAGACTCCGACGGAAACATCATCGGCTTCGAGATGGACCTCATCCGCGCCGCCGGCGCCATGATGGGTCTCGACGTCGAAGTCAGCCAAATGGACTTCAACCTGATCCTGCCGGCCATCAGCGCCGGATCTGTCGACGTCGGAGCCAGCGCCTTCACCGACACCGAAGAGCGGCAGAAAAACTACGACTTCGTCGACTTCTACAGCGCCGGCATCTCCTGGGCCACCCAGCCCGGCAACGAGGACAACATCGACCCCGACAACGCCTGCGGCCTGAAGGTCGCCGTGCAGAAGGGCACCTACTCCGACACGGACGAAGTGCAGGGACGTTCCGACGAATGCGAAGCCCAGGGCAAAGAGCCGATTGAAAAGCTGGTCTACGAAAAGGCCGACGCCGCCGCCACCGCCACCATTCTGAAAAAGGCGAACGCCTACAGCTCCGACTCG
This sequence comes from Corynebacterium sp. c24Ua_83, assembly GCF_039907245.1. Taxonomy (NCBI): domain Bacteria; kingdom Bacillati; phylum Actinomycetota; class Actinomycetes; order Mycobacteriales; family Corynebacteriaceae; genus Corynebacterium; species Corynebacterium sp. c24Ua_83. Next base: position 55,928 of record NZ_JASBOI010000003.1, read on the forward strand.
CCAGTGATCGACTTCGCCATCGCCCGCTCCGACGGCAAATTGGTGCGGGTTGGCGAACCTTTCGATACCGCCCCGTTCGGTATGGGCGTCAAAAAGAACAACCCGCTTGGAAAAGCGCTGGCCGCAACGATGCAGACCATGATGAACGACGGCACATACGCGGCCATCCTCAAACAATGGGAACTCGAAGACGGCAGGTTAGACGCAGTGATGTTCAACCTCAAGCCCTACCAACTGCCCCACACGCTCGAACCGAAAGAAGGCACCAAGTGAGCAACCCAAACGCCTCCTCCGCAACGCAGCGTAGGCGCCCCACCGAGAACAAAGCGATTCCGCTACGCCACCCCGGCCGCTGGATCGCGGCGGTCATCCTCGCGGCACTCGTGGTGTGGTTCATCATATCCGCCGCCCAAAACGAGGCCTATCACTGGGACACTTACTTCCAGTACCTGCTGGATACCCGCATCGTAAAGGCGGCGATGCACACCATCGCGCTGACGATTCTGGCAATGATCATCGGTGTGGTCATCGGTGCGATCGTCGCGGTTCTGCGCATGTCGCCGAACCCCGTGCTACAGGGTGTGGCGTGGCTGTTCCTGTGGGTCTTCCGCGGCACGCCCGTGTATGTGCAGCTGGTGTTCTGGGGCCTGCTGAGCTCGCTCTACCAGTCCGTGAGCGTGGGCTTCGCCGAAATCGACCTCGAGCAGGTACTGCAGAACGCTTTCATCCTGGCCGTGCTAGGCCTCGGCCTGAACGAAGCCGCCTACATGGCCGAAATCGTCCGCGCCGGCATCCAGGCCGTGCCCGAGGGACAGTCCGAAGCCTCGAAGGCACTGGGCATGACCTGGGGGCAAAACATGCGCCGCACCGTGATGCCGCAGGCCATGCGCATCATCATCCCGCCGACGGGCAACGAGTTCATCTCGCTGCTGAAGACCACCTCGCTGGTCATCGCCGTTCCCTATACCGCTGAGCTTTACGGCCGCGCCACCGACATCTCTAACTCACTGTTCCAGCCCGTTCCGCTGCTGCTTGTTGCCGCCACGTGGTACCTGGTGATCACCAGCATTCTGATGGTCGGGCAGTTCTACGTTGAGCGCTACTTCTCTCGCGGATCGTCGCGCCAGCTCACGCAGCGCCAACTCGCCGCTCTTGCTGACGCCGAAGGCGTGCCCCCGCGCAATATCACCGTCGGGCCGAACGAAAAGAAGGACTAGTAACCACCATGTCTGAAACCAACGCACCGATGATCTCTATCCAGGACGTCTGGAAGCGCTACGGCCGGCTCGACGTTCTGAAAGGCATCGACCTGGAAGTCCCCCGCGGCGGCGTGACCTGCCTGATCGGCCCCTCGGGCTCCGGCAAGTCCACCCTGCTGCGCTGCGTGAACCACCTGGAGAAGGTCACCTCCGGGCGGATTGAAGTAGACGGCGAGCTGATCGGCTACCGCGAAAAGAACGGCAGCCTCTACGAACTGACGCCGAAGCAGGCAGCGGCGCAGCGCGTGGACATCGGCATGGTGTTCCAGCACTTCAACCTGTTCACCCACCGCACCGTGCTGGAGAACATCATCGAAGCGCCCGTGCAGGTGCGCGGCGAAAACAAGGACGAGGCAATCGAGCACGCACGCAAGCTACTGGACCAGGTGGGGCTCGCCCACAAGGCCGACGCCTACCCGGTTCAGCTCTCCGGCGGACAGCAGCAGCGCGTGGCCATCGCCCGCGCACTGGCAATGCGGCCGAAGCTGATGCTCTTCGACGAGCCGACCTCCGCGCTGGACCCCGAGCTGGTCGGCGAAGTGCTGAACGTGATGCGCCACCTGGCCGACGACGGCATGACGATGCTGGTAGTCACCCACGAGATGGGATTCGCCCGCGAAGTCGCCGACGAAGTTGCCTTCATGGACGGCGGCGTGATCGTGGAGCACGGCCCGTCCGCGGAAGTCATTGGAAATCCGCAGCACGAACGCACCCAAGAGTTCCTATCGAGCCTGCTCTAGGGGTGAAAATGAGGGGGCGTCACTAAGAAGGGCGAGGGGTTGTCCGGGGCCGTGTGTAAGGTAAGCGGCGCTCGGACAAGAAGGGGGCAAAAATGGATGCCGACGAGATGCGGCGGATGTGCAACAGAGTCGACGCGGCGTATGCATACAGCGTGATCGACGACCCGACCGTGGCGCGGATACAAGCGCTGCGGAAGGCGGGGACGGCGGATGCGATAGTGTTCTCGCACGCGGCGCAGATACTCGCCGTGATGAACATGCTCGGGCTGGCGGCGCTGAAAGCCGGGGTGATCGGCGTGCGGCACCTCGAGCAAGTGTGGCGCGTGCGCAACGCCTACGCAGCACAGCTGACGGAGCCCGACGAGGCGGGGCAGGCGATCATGGACATGGAACAGTTCAACCGCTACCTGGAAAAACACGCGGTAGACTGCATCAGCGCACGCGAGGAAGGGCCGACGGCGAAGGAACTGGGCGAGTACCTGTGCGAAATGATCGCGCGGGACTTCCCCACCCCATTCGCGGAAGGTGAAAAGGCGGCGGCGGAGGAACGGTCCGCGACCAAGGGATCTGTGACGACGCTGGGCGGGACCGCCGAGCTTTCCCGGTGGACGCTGAACATGCCGAAAGACCAATCGCAGCGCATGTGGGAAGCGGTGACAAAGAAGGCAAAGGCGCTGGCCGGCGAGCTCGACTGCGACCTCGCACAAGCACGGATGGACGTGATCGCGGGGCTGATCAGCGGCGAAGAAACCAACACGGTAGTGCACGTGCACGTCTTTCGATGGGAAGGCGGCCCTGGGTTCATCCCGGGAGTCGGGGCGATCAGCACCGAACAGGCCGACGTGTACGAAAGCTTCGCCAAGCGAGTAGACAGCGTGACGGTGCCGCCAGCCGTGGAACAGTACGCGCCAAGCAGAGAAATGAAAGAATTCCTCGTGGGCCGGGACGGCACCTGCCGCTTCCCCGGATGCGAACACCCCGCGCCGATGTGCGACAAAGACCACATCGTGCCGTACAACCACACGGACCCGGCGGCGGGCGGAGCGACGGATGTGCGAAATATGCAGTGTTTATGTCGCGCCCACCACAACCTGAAAACCAACGGACAGTGGCGGGCAAGCACTAGCGACGGCGGGTGGACAATCAAGTGGGTGAACCACCACGGGGAGCAGTTCACCACCCACGCGAGAGGAGTTATACCGAAGCCACAGTGACGTGCCAAGGCACGCGGGGTGTGCCAGGGTCGTCCTGGACCTGGCGCAGAATCGGCTCGGCGGGTTCCTCCTCGCGAACGGTGAGGAGCTCGGCGAAGTGCATGGCTAGGCCGGAGACGGAGCCGATTTCGTAGCGGACAACGTCGACGGTTAGCTCGGCGCCGGTGGCGGGGTCGTTGCCCTCGTCGGGGCTCTCGCCGAAAAGCTCCACCCAGGTAGTGACCAGTTCGGGGTCTGCAGCTTGCCCGGACTGGAGATTTAGCGTGCCCTCGAACGCTTCGCCGAGGGCAGAGATCATGGAGCGGAAATCCTGCTCGATGGCGGCCAGCTGCTCCTGGTTAGCCAGCAGCCTGAAAATAATCTTTGGCATTCCCCTAGTGTGGCAGCACGCAGCAGCGAACAGCAAGCACGGCGGTGTGCCAGCAGGCCGGCGGAGTGCACGGCGGTGTGATCGATAGACCAGGAAACCTACTAGAATGTGTGCCGTGATTGGTTCCCATGCTTCGCACCCCGCGCCCGTACCACCCCTGACCACCCTGCCGGACGGAACGATCAAACAGGTCAACCCGTTTTCCGGCACCGAGGTGTGGACCGTACCCGGCCGCGGCAACCGCCCCATCGCCGAACACCGTCCAGAGGTGCGCACCGTCGGCGACCGCGATTCTGCCACCGCATTCGGCCTGAACCGCAAGCTGGACACCCCGCCGGAGAAGTCCCGCCTGGTACTCGACGAGGACGGGCAGGCACACATCCTGCGCGGACTGCCGGTTAGCAAGCTGGAGGAAACCGAACCGCTGTTCCGCCGCGTGGCGAACCTCTTCGAGATCCTGACCTACGACTACTGGCTCTTGAACTACGGCTACCGAATGAACCCAGCAGCCGCTAAGCACATGACCGACTACCTGGCCGAGGAAGCCGGCCAGGATCACGTCGAGCAGATCCTGCGCGACAAGTGGTCCGCCGGTGGCACCACGCAAGAGGAACTCGACGAGCTCTTCTCCCCCGAAAGTCGCATGCAAACCCTCTACGAGAAGAGCGCCGGGCTCTTCGCCGGCGGTCACGACGTGATCATCGCCCGCGACCACTACGTCCCCGGCGCAGACACCACCGACCAGTTGGCCTCTAGCGGCACCCTCGGCTGGGAGAACCACCGCCACTTCATCGCCTTCACCGTAGACGGCATGGATCGCCTCTACCGCGCGAACCGCTACGTCCGCTACGTCGCCGCGTTCCAGAACTGGCTCGCCCCGGCTGGAGCAAGCTTCGAACACCTCCACAAGCAGCTCGTTGCCATCGACGAGCACGGCCTGCAGAACGAACTCGAGATCGCCCAGGTCCGCGCGAACCCGAACATGTACAACGAGTGGGCCGTCGACTACGCCGCCCGCCACAACCTCGTCATCGCCGAGAACGACCACGCCATTGCGTTTGCTGGTTTTGGGCACCGCTGGCCGACCCTCGAGGTTTTCTCCAAGTCCGCCACGACCGAACCTTGGCTGATGTCTGACGCCGAACGCGATGCCGTCTCGGATTTGGTTCACGCCTGCCACGTCGCCGCCGGGCCGCACATCTCCTGCAATGAAGAGTGGCTGCACCGTCCCCTCGACGTTGACGTCCCGATGCCCTGGCGCATCGTCATCAAGTGGCGCGTGTCCACCATGGCCGGTTTCGAAGGTGGCACGAAGATTTTCATCAACACCATTTCCCCGGCGGACCTCCGGGAGCGCGTGCTCAATGCCCTGGTTAAGGCTCAGGAGGAAGGCCAGCTGGCCCCGGGCATCCGCCTCGGCGACGACTGCGCCACCCGCCCCAACATGCTGAAGTACAACCCGGCCATCCGCTAATCCGCTAATCCGCTAATCCACTAGAAAGGACAAGTCTCGCAATGCGCAACGCGAATATTGCAGAGTTCATCGCAAACCACGGTGTGGATCTGAGCTGGCAGGATAGCTTCTACCAGTGGATGCACGAGAACCCCGAGTTGTCGCTGCAGGAGGAGCAAACCGCCAAGCACATTACCGCGCGGCTGGCGCAAATGGACTGCGAGGTGACCACGGGGATCGGGGGTTATGGCGTCACCGCCGTGTTCCGTAACCCGAGCAACGAGGCAACCAGCGCAGACGAGCCAACCGTCCTCATGCGCGCAGATTTTGATGCCCTCCCGGTGCAGGAAGCGACAGGTCTGCCCTATGCCTCCAAAAACGACGGGGTGATGCATGCGTGCGGCCACGACATGCACGCCGCGGCACTCATGGGCCTGTGCGCGGTTCTCGACGAACGTCGCGATGCCTGGCACGGCACCTTCATTGCGCTGTTCCAGCCTGCGGAGGAGGTCACCGCCGGCGCCAGCAACATGATCAACGACGGCCTGGCGGAGAAGATCCCCACCCCCGATGTGTGCCTGGGCCAGCACGTCCTACCCGGCCGCCTCGGCACCGTGATGTCCGCGCCCGGCCCGGTGCTGGCGGCCTGCGACACGATCACCATCAAGCTCTACGGCAAGTCCTCCCACGGTTCGCGCCCGCAGGAATCAATCGACCCGACGTTCCTGGCTGCGATGATCGTCGTTCGCCTACAGGGTATCGTCGGCCGCGAGGTTGCCCCGTCGGACTTCGCCGTCATTACTGTCGGCACACTTTCTTCCGGGCACACTAACAACACCATCCCGGAGGATGCCACGCTGGTGCTGAACTGCCGCTTCTACGACACGGACGTGCGCGACAAGGCCTACGCCGCCATCGAGCGGGTCGTCCGCGCCGAGTGCGATGCCTCCGGCTGCGAGATTCCGCCCGAGTTCGAGTACTCCGCCCACGGCGAGCTCACCGACAATACCCCCAGCACGTTCGAGCACGTACGCCCGGTGTTTGATGCGGTCTTTGGGGAAGATTCTATTGACGCCGAACCCTGGACAGCCTCCGAGGACTTCTCGGAGATCCCCCGCCACTTCGACGTGCCCTACCTTTTCTGGACTATCGGCACCACGGATCCGGAGCTGTGGGCTTCCGGGGATCCGGTGCCGGGTAACCACCACGGTGCTTTCGCCCCGCGCATTGAGGCGCTGGGCACCTCCACGGACGCGGCGTTGGCCGCGACGCTAAGTTACCTCTTCCGCTCCTGACCCAGCAGGTGTACCTGGATCATGTTGGTGTTGCCGGAGATTCCGGGCGGGGAGCCGGCGACGACGACCATCATGTCGTCGTACTTGTATTCCGGCATGGCCAGCAGGTGGTGGTCAACGGTGTCCATCATCTCGTCGGTGGACTTCACGTCTTCGATGAGGAACGTCTCCACGGCCCACGTCAGCGCCAACTGAGAGCGCACCGCCTGCGACGGCGTGAACACCAGCAGCGGCAGGTGGGAGCGTAGGCGCGCCACGCGCTTGGCGGTATCGCCGGAGGAGGTGAAGGCCACGAGTGCCTTCGCGTTCAGGCGCTCGCCGATGTCCTTGGCTGCGTAGGAAATCACGCCGCGGCGGGTGCGCGGGCGGTGTGTCAGCGGCGGCACTTCCCCGTCGATCTCCGCTGCGCGCACGATGCGGGCCATCGTCTCCACGGTGGTGATCGGGTGCTTGCCGATGGAGGTCTCGCCGGAGAGCATCACGGCATCCGCACCGTCGAGCACGGCGTTGGCCACGTCGGAGGCTTCGGCGCGCGTCGGGCGGGAGTTCTCGATCATGGAGTCCAGCATCTGCGTTGCCACGATCACCGGCTTGGCGTTTTCGCGGGCAATCTGGATGGCGCGCTTCTGCACCAGCGGTACGTCTTCCAGCGGCACCTCCACGCCCAGGTCACCGCGGGCGACCATGATTGCGTCGAAGGCCAGAATAACCGGCTCCAGCGCGTCGACTGCCTCCGGTTTCTCCAGCTTGGCGATCACCGGCACGCGGCGGCCAACTTCGTCCATGATGTCGCGCACCAGCTCCACGTCGGAGGGGCTGCGCACGAAGGACAGGGCGATGAAGTCCACGCCCAGCTGCAGGGCGAAGCGCAGGTCTTCGGTGTCCTTCTCGCTCAGCGCCGGCACGGAGATGTTCATGCCCGGCAGGGAGACTCCCTTGTTGTTGGAAACCGGGCCGCCTTCGGTGACTTCACACACGACGTCGTTGCCGTCGACTTCCTTGCACACCAGCGCGATCTTGCCGTCGTCGACCAGTAGGCGGTCGCCGGGGCGGGCGTCGCGAGCCAGGCCCTTGTAGGTGGTGGATACGCGGTCGTGCGTGCCCTGCACGTCGTCGACGGTGATGCGTACGGTCTCGCCGGTCGCCCAGACGGTTGCGCCCTCTGCGAAGCGTCCCAGGCGGATCTTCGGGCCTTGCAGGTCGGCGAGGATACCGACGGCCTTGCCGGATTCATCGGTGGCCTGTCGAACCCAGTTGTAGTTTTGCTCGTGGTCTGCGTGCTCGCCGTGGGAAAAGTTGAGGCGCGCAACGTTCATCCCTGCGTCTACGAGCCCGCGAATCTGCTCCTTCGAAGCGACCGCGGGGCCCAGGGTGCAAACAATCTTGGTTCTTCTATTCACGGACTCGAGGATAGCCCCGCAGCGTTGTCCCCGCTACTTCGCTTCTTCTTTTGTGACGCCCTCAGCCTTGCGTTGCTGCACCGTCCACCAGATGAACAGTGCTGTCGCGGCGAGGAACACCACTGCGGAAACGACAACGTTGATGCGCACGTCGCCGAACACGGTGGTGGCGGCGTCTGTGCGCATGTTTTCGATGAAGAAGCGACCGAAGGTGTAGCCCATGACGTAGAGGGTGAACAGTCTGCCCCCGCCAACGCGCCAGTAGCGTTCCGCGACGAGCAGCAGTACGACCACGAGTAGGTTCCAGATCAGCTCGTAGAGGAACGTCGGCTGGACGGTGGCCAGCACTTCCCCGGTGGAATGCCCGGTGATGGGCGCGGAGTAGCCGTTTTCATCTACGCGGCGGTAGATCTCCAGCGCCCAGGGAGCGTCGCTGGGTCCGCCGTAGAGCTCCTGGTTGAACCAGTTTCCGAGTCGGCCGATGGCCTGCGCCAGCGGGACCGTCGGCGCCACGGCCGCGGCGAAGGTGCCCAGCGGCAGGCCCTTGGCCTTGAACAGCAGCCACACGGCCAGGGAGCCCAGGACGACTCCGCCCCAGATCCCCAAACCGCCATTGGTGATGTTGAACACCTGGGTGGGGTCTTTGCCCTCACCGAAATACTTATCGTGATCGGTAATCACGTGGTAAATCCGGGCGCCGATGATGCCCGCGGGCACGGCGACGAGCAGCGCGTCGACGGTGACCTCCGGGTCCCCGCCCAGCTTCGCGTAGCGACGGCGTGTCCAGAAGTAGGCCACGATCACGCCGGTAAGGATGCACAGTGCGTAGGCGCGGATGGGAATGGGGCCTAGATCCCAGACACCCTGCGGTGGCGAGGGAATAGCCGCCGCGATCATGCGCGAACGCCTCGGGCCAGCTCTGCGGCCAGTTCGCCCAGGTTGCCGTCGGCTGCGGCCTGGATCAGCGCGGAGCCGACTATCACGCCGTCGGCGTAAGAGGCGATGTTCGCCGCGTGCTCGCCGGTCTTCACGCCCAGTCCCACTGCCACCGGCAGGTCCGTGGCCTCGCGGACGCGGGCGACCAGCTCCTCAGCGGAACTGGAGACCTCGTCCTGCGCGCCCGTCACCCCCATGTGGGATGCTGCGTAGATGAAGCCGTCGCCGGCGTCAACAGTAAGGGCCATGCGCTCGGGCGTGGTGGAGGGCGCGACGAGATAGACCGGCGATAGGTCATTGGCCTTGCAGGCCTCCGCCCAACGGCCGGCTTCCTCCGGCAGCAGGTCCGGGATGATGGAGCCCAGTCCCCCGGCGGCGGCCAAGTCGGCGGCGAACTTCTCCGGGCCGTACTGCAGCACGGGGTTCCAATAGGACATGATGACGGCCTGGCCACCCGCCTCGGTGACAGCGCGGACGACCTCGAGAGTGTCCTTCACACGGAAACCGTTGTCCAAAGCTTCGTTGGCGGCGGCCTGGATGGTCGGGCCGTCCATCATCGGGTCAGTGAACGGAATACCCACCTCGATCAGGTCGGCGTGCTGGGCTAGCTCGGCGACGAGCTCCTTGGACTTAGCCACCGTGGGGTAGCCGGCCGGGAAGTAGGCCACGAGTGCGGCCCTTCCCTCGGCGCGCGCGTCGGTGAAAACCTTAGAAAGTCGGGAGGTCATGGGTCAGCCGTCCTTCTCGCTCTTCTGGTCCAGCATGTCGAACCACTTCGCGGCCGTGTTGACGTCCTTGTCGCCGCGGCCGGAAATGTTCACAATCAGCGTGGCGCCCGGCTTCTCCGCAGCCACCTTGATGGCGGCGGCGACGGCGTGGGAAGACTCGATGGCGGGAATAATGCCCTCCAGGCGGGTCAGCTGCTTGAAGGCGTCCATGGCCTCGGAGTCGGTGATCGGCAGGTAGCGGGCGCGCCCCTCCGCGTGCAGCTTAGAGTGCTCCGGTCCCACACCCGGGTAGTCCAACCCGGCGGAGATGGAGTGAGATTCGATGATCTGCCCGTCCTCGTCCTGCATCAGGTCGGCGAAGGAACCCTGGAACACGCCCTGCAGCCCCAGGTTGATCGGCGCGGCGTGGCGCCCGGTCTCCACACCGTCGCCCGCGGCCTCAGCGCCGACAATGTCCACGCCTTCGTCCTCGATGAACGGGTGGAACAGTCCGATCGCGTTGGAGCCGCCGCCCACGCAGGCCACCACGGCGTCGGGCAGCTTGCCGGTTTCGGCCAGCAGCTGCTGGCGTGCCTCCACGCCGATCACGCACTGCAGGTCGCGCACCATCTGCGGGAACGGGTGCGGGCCGGCGGCGGTGCCGAAGCAGTAGTAGGTGTCGTCGGCGTTGGAAACCCAGAAGCGCATGGCCTCGTTGATCGCGTCCTTCAGGGTGCGGGAGCCGATCTCCACTACCTCCACGTGGGCGCCGAGCAGGCGCATGCGGGCAATGTTGAGGGCCTGACGTTCGGCGTCCACAGCCCCCATGTAGATCCGGCATTCCAGGCCGAGCAGCGCACAGGCCGTCGCCGTGGCCACACCGTGCTGGCCCGCGCCGGTCTCCGCGATCACGCGGGTCTTGCCCATGCGCTTGGCCAGCAGCACCTGCCCCAGCACGTTGTTGATCTTGTGGGAGCCAGTGTGGTTCAGGTCCTCGCGCTTCAGCCACACTTCGGCACCCACGGCCTCGGAGAAGCGGGCCGCGTAGTACAGCGGCGACGGGCGGCCGGTGTAGGTGCGGTGCAGCTCGTCAAGCTGGTCCAGGTAACCCTGGTCCGAGCGGGCCTTCGCCCAGGCGTCGGTGATCTCTTCGATCACTGCCATGAGGGCCTCGGGGACGTAGCGGCCGCCGAAGTCACCCCAGTGTCCGCGCTCGTCGGGCTCGTGGTGGGTGGCGGTCGCCAGGATCTCGCCTACCGTCGGCAGGGCCTTGCCCTGCGCGTCGGCGTTCTTGAAGGTCTTCTCGGTAGTCACAGTTTTATATGCTATCGCTTAGGAATTTTTTTGGGGGCAGGCGGGGTGCTTCCCCGCCGCGGCGAGGTCCCGGCACGCCTGTGCGGGGTTACCTGCGGTGACCAGGCCTTCGCCGACAAGCACTGCGTCCGCGCCCGCTGCGGCATAGGCGTTGAGGTCGCTTTTATTCTTGACGCCCGACTCTGCGATCTTCACCACGTCGTCCGGAAGTGTTGGGGCGATCTTGCTGAACACCTGCGGGTCGACGTCCAGCGTCTTGAGGTTTCGGGCGTTGACGCCAATGACCTTGGCGCCTGCGGCGACAGCACGCTCGGCCTCCTCGGCGGTGTGCACTTCCACCAGGGCGGTCATGCCCAGGGACTCGGTGCGGTCCAGCAGGGATTCCAGGCGCTGCTGCTCGAGGGCTGCGACGATGAGCAGCACAATGTCCGCGCCGTGCGCTCGGGCCTCGTGGATCTGGTACGGGTTCACCGTGAAGTCCTTGCGCAGCAGCGGAATGTTCACCGCGCGGCGCACCGCGTCGAAGTCTTCCAGGGAGCCCTTGAAGCGGCGCTGCTCGGTGAGGCAACTGATAGCGGTGGCCCCGTTGTCCTCGTAGGCCTTCGCCAGCACTTCCGGCTCGGCGATCTCAGCGAGGTCTCCCTTGGAGGGGCTGGCGCGCTTCACCTCGGCGATGAGGCTGACGCCGGGGGCGGCCAGCGCGGCGTGGGCGTCGAGCGCCGGAGGTGCGTCCAGGGACATGGCCTTGATCTCCTTGTATGGGATCCTAGCTTCCCGCTCGGCCTGGTCTTCAAGCACCCCGGCGATGATCTGGTCGAGAACTGTCATGTGTGTCACACCCTTGACCTTATCGCCCCTGCTTGGTGCGGGAGAAATCGGATTCTTCGGTCGGGTCCACCCCCGCATCCAGGGCATCCCACAGCACGCGGGTTGAATCTGGATTCTCCGCGAGGTCCTCTTCCGCGTCCGCGCGGCGCACCTCCGGGGTCTCGTAGCGGCTGTGTCCCTTGGACTGCTGGCCGGGGCGCAGAATCAGGATCGCGCCGCCGACCACACCGATTGCCGCCGCTAAAAGAACCAACACGATGCCCAACGAGTGCACCTCACCGCTGACAACTCGCGCCCACTCGGAAATCTGCACTGGGTCGGATTCCTTCTGCGTGGCCGCGCCACTTCGCAGTAGGCTCTGCGCGCGGGCCAGGTCCACGTCGCTGCTCAGCAACTGCACCGCGCGGAAGCTGGCCGTGGCCGCCAGGGCACCGATAACCACGCCCAGTACCCTGCGGACCATGGGTTGGACGGCCATTGACAGGATCAGCGCGGCCACCATAGCCAGTGCCAGCGGCACCAGCGCGGGATCCCAAACGGATCCCACTAGCTCCTTGGTGGAGGCTCCGGCCTTGTCATCGTCGACGGCCACAGTTACGAACTTCAGGCGGCTCGCGCCCCACAGGCCCGCCGCGCTCAGAACCACGCACAGCAGCGCGATCTGCCGGATGCGCTTGGCCTTCTGGGTTACGTCCCCTTTTATGTCCTCTGCCGTGCTCTTGCTCACTGCTTCTCCCCTGCGTTCTTCATGGTCTCCGCCGCAGCCACCGCCCGCAGCACCGCCGCGGCCTTGTTGCGGGTCTCCAGGTCCTCCGCCTCCGGGTCGGAGTCCGCTACGATTCCGCCGCCAGCTTGGACGTACACAGTGCCGTCCTTGTACAGCCCAGTGCGGATGGCTATGGATTGGTCGGTGTTGCCGGAAAAGTCGAAGTAGCCGACTGTGCCGCCGTACACTCCGCGGCGCGTGTCCTCCAGCGTGTCGATGATCTTCAGCGCCGAGGGCTTCGGCGCGCCCGACAGGGTCCCGGCCGGGAACGTCGCATTGAATGCATCCACCGCCGTCTTCCCCGCGGCCAGCTTGCCGCTGACACCGGATACCAGGTGCATCACCGCCGAGTAGCGCTCCACGTGGCGGAAGTCGTGCACTTCCACCGTGCCGGGTTCGCTGACCCTTCCGAGGTCGTTGCGCCCCAGGTCCACCAGCATCAAGTGTTCGGAGTTTTCCTTCTCGTCGTTGACCAGCTCGCGTTCGAAGGCGAAGTCCTGTTCCACCGTCTCGCCGCGCGGCCTGGATCCCGCGATGGGGAACGTCGTGACATTGCCGTCACGGACCTGCACCAGCGATTCCGGGGAGGAGCCGATGATGTGGAACGCGGTGGCGTCAAAACCCTCGGTAGGCACGTTAACCAGGAACATGTAGGGCGAAGGATTCGATACTCGCAGCATGCGATAGATGTCGATCGGGTCGACGTCGGTCTCCATTTCGAAGCGCTGCGAGAGCACCACCTGGAAAGCATCGCCGGCCTTGATGTGCTCCTTGACCTTGCCGATGCGCTCGCGGTGGTCGTCGTAGGTGCGCTGCCTGCGGTACTTAGGCGTGGGGGTTGCAAAGGTAGTGACGCCCCCTGCCGTGCCCGTGGCCAGCCGTTCCACCATGGTGTCTAGCCGGTCCACGGCCTCGGCGTATGCCTCGTCCACCCGCTCGTCGGAGTTATCCCAGTTGATCACGCTGGCGATCAGCCAGATGGTGCCTTCGTAGTGGTCGACGACGGCCATGTCCTCCACCAGCAGCTGCACCATGTCGGGAATGTTCAGGTCGTCGGTGCAGGTGTCCGGCACGGATTCGATGTAGCGGATCATGTCGTAGCCCATGTAGCCCACCAAGCCGCTGGTCAGCGGTGGTAGTCCCGGCATCGGGGCGGTCTCCAGGTGTGCCAGCGTATTGCGGATCGCATCCAGTGGGTCGGTGCCCTCTGGGATGTCCACCGGCGGCCGGCCGATCCAGCGCGCCGCCCCGCCGTCCACGCTGTCTTTGGCCGTCAGGGCGCAGCGAGCGCCGGTGCCGATGAAGGAGTAGCGATCCCACGACTGGCCGTGCGCCGCCGATTCCAGCAGGAACGTGCCGGGGCGGCCGTCGGCGAGCTTCCGGTAGGCGGACAGGGCGGTCTCTCCGTCGGCGAGGACCTTGCGAACTACGGGCACCACGCGGTGGTTTGCCGCGAGCTCGCGGAAGGTCTCAAGGCTTGTCAGGTCGCCGACGGACTTGCTGGAAGTGTTGTCACCCATGTCTGACATGTTAGGCCAAGCGGTCGGCGTCAAAACAAGTGCGGTCGCCGGTGTGGCAGGCCGCGCCGGTCTGCTCGATCTTCAGCAGCACCGTATCGCCGTCGCAGTCCAGGCGCACCTCTTCGACGCGCTGGGTGTGGCCGCTGGTCTCGCCCTTGATCCAGTAGGACTGGCGTGACCGGGACCAGTAGGTGCCCTTCTTCGTGGCCAGGGTGTGAGCCAGGGCGTGGTCGTTCATCCACGCCATCATCAGCACGTCGCCATTCGTGATGTCCTGGACGATGGCGGGCACCAGGCCGTCTGCGTTAAAGCGGACGCGCTCGGCGATGGCGCGGTCTAGCTCGTAGCTTGCCGGGTCAGTGGCGCTCACAGTCGTACCTCGTAGCCCGCATCGGCCAGGGCCTGCTTGACCTCGCGGATCTCCACCTCACCGAAGTGGAAGATGGAGGCCGCCAGCACGGCGTCCGCGCCTGCCTCCACGGCGGGCGGAAAGTGTTCCGGGGCGCCCGCGCCGCCGGAGGCGATGACGGGGATGGAAACCGCCTTGCGCACGGCCTGCAGCATCTCGATGTCGAAGCCGGCCTTGGTGCCGTCGCCGTCCATGGAGTTCAGCAGGATCTCCCCCACGCCCAGCTCCTCGCCCTTGCGGACCCACTCGATGGCATCCAGCCCGGCGGACTTGGTGCCGCCGTGGGTGGTGACCTCAAAACCGGATGGGTACTTGTCCACCTCCGCGCGGTCCTTCACACGGCGAGCGTCCACGGACAGGACGATGCACTGTGCGCCGAAGCGCTGGGAAAGCTCGCGCAACAGCTCGGGTCGGGCGACTGCCGAGGAATTGACGCTGACCTTGTCGGCGCCGGCGCGCAGCAGGGCGTCCACGTCCTCCTCGCTGCGCACTCCCCCGCCGACGGTCAGCGGGATGAACACCTGGTCGGCGGTGTGGCGCACGACGTCCAGCATGGTGCCGCGGCCGTCCTTGGAGGCGGAGACGTCCAGGAAAGTCAGCTCGTCGGCGCCCAGCGCGTCGTAGCGCTTGGCCAGCTCCACGGGGTCACCAGCGTCGCGCAGGCCCTCGAAGTTCACGCCCTTGACGACGCGGCCGTTATCCACGTCCAGGCACGGGATAACGCGCACGGTAACACTCATCGGATGCCTCCTCGGTCGCGGATCTCCTGGGCGTTGCGGGCGGCGGTGCCAATCGGCACGGCCTGAATGTGCTGCAGGATGGTGGCGTGCACCTCCGGCTCGCCTGCGACCAGGCCGGAAACGCCCGGGCGCCACGGGTTGCCAGCGAAGTCGGTGGCGATGCCACCGTTTTCCTCCACGGCGAGGATGCCGGCAGCGTTGTCCCACAGGTTGGGGCTGAAGGTGACAGTGCCGCCGAACACGCCGGCGGCGGTGAATGCCAGGTCGATGCCCACCGAGCCGGTGACGCGCATGCGCGGGTAGGACTTGCCGATCTCATTGAGCATGTCCTGGCGGTAGGAAATCGGCAGGTTGCCGCGGCGCTGCGACAGGATGGAGCCGAAACTAATCTGCGTCACCCCCGGATCCGACGACGGCATGGCGCGGGCCGGGTGGCCGTCCACCAGCAGCCCCTCGCCTCGGCGGGCGGTGATGCGCTTGCCCAGCAGCGGCATCTCGGTGACGGAGACCATGGTCTGCCCCTGGTGCACCAGGGAAACCAGGATGCAGGCAAAAGGATTTCCCACCGCGTAGTTGGCGGTGCCGTCGATGGGGTCCACCACCCAGAAAGTCTCTGGCAGTTCTTGGTCCCCGGCTTCGAGAGACTTGCGGCGCGGGCCGTCCAGCCCGTCCGCCATCGCGTCGCTGGGGTTCGGCTCGGTGATGTTCTCCCCCGGGATCTCGCCGGGACGCACCGTGCCGAACTCCTCGCCGTGCACGGGCAAGCCGGTGTATTGCGTCAGCAGCGTGCGCAGCTGGCGTTCGACACTCAGGTCCGCCTCGGTGGCGAAGTCGCCGGGGGACTTGATTACCTCCGGCTCCGCGCCGACGGCGGCGGTAAACGTCGTCTCGGCCTCGTCCACCGCCGCCTCGGCGATGGCCAGCAGCGAGCGGGTATCCAGTTCCTCCGGGGACAGTCCGTGGAAGGCTGTCATTAGCTGTCGCTCCCCCTTGTCGTTTCCCGGGCCGCTTCCAGGGCCTCCTCCAAGGTGAACTTGCCCGCGTACAGGGCCTTGCCCACGATCGCGGAGTCCACACCCTCGTGTACCACGGCAGCCAGCGCGCGGATGTC
Organism: Corynebacterium sp. c24Ua_83; assembly: GCF_039907245.1. Taxonomy (NCBI): domain Bacteria; kingdom Bacillati; phylum Actinomycetota; class Actinomycetes; order Mycobacteriales; family Corynebacteriaceae; genus Corynebacterium; species Corynebacterium sp. c24Ua_83. Next base: position 71,990 of record NZ_JASBOI010000003.1, read on the forward strand.
GTCCAGGCTGGAGATGCCGCCGGAGGCCACAACCGGTGCGTCGGTGGCAGCCGCGACCTCACGCAGCAGGTCGATGTTCGGGCCGTTCAGCATGCCGTCGCGGCTGACGTCGGTAACCACCAGGCGGGAAACGCCCTGGGAATCCAGGCGCTCCAGAACCTCCCACAGCTCGCCGCCGTCGGAAGTCCAGCCGCGGCCGCGCAGGCGCCACTCGCCGTCGATCTCGCGGGTGTCCAGGCCGATGGCCACCTTGTCGCCGTAGCGGGAGATGACGGACTCGCACCAGTCCGGATCCTCCAGCGCTGCGGTGCCGATGTTCACGCGGTGGCAGCCGGTGGACAGGGCGCGCTCCAGCGACTCATCGTCGCGGATACCGCCGGATAGCTCCACATTCACGTCCAGCTGGCCGGTGACCTCCTTGAGCAGCTCGAAGTTGCTGCCCCGGCCGAAGGCTGCGTCGAGGTCCACCAGGTGGATCCACTCCGCGCCCGCGTTCTGCCAGGCAAGGGCGGCCTCGATCGGTGCTCCGTAGCTGGTTTCCGTGCCCGCCGCGCCCTGTACTAGGCGGACGGCCTGGCCGTCGGCTACGTCGACGGCGGGAAGCAGGGTCAGGGCACGGGAATTATCAGTAGAAGCCATAGGGAGAATCCTAACGTGTATCGAGGTCGGCGACGATTAAATCAATGAAAACTAGTGCTATTTCTAGAGCTAGAGCGTGTCCACCCAGTTCTGCAGCAGCTTTAGCCCTGCGTCACCAGACTTCTCCGGGTGGAACTGCGTAGCCCACAGCGGACCATTTTCCACGGCGGCGACGAAGCGGCTGCGGCCGTGGCTCGCCCAGTGCACCAGCGGCGGCTCGGTGCGCCCATCGGTCAGTAGCTCCCACTCCTGCACGCCATAGGAGTGGACGAAGTAGAAGCGCTCGGACTCCTTGATACCGGCGAACATCTTCGTCGGCTCGGCTGCGGGCTTGCCTAGCGCGCTGGCCGAGGAGCCATCGCCGACCTCCACGGTGTTCCAGCCCATGTGCGGCAGCACGTCGGCATCCAGCTTCTCCACGGTGCCGGGCCACTCACCCATGCCCTCCATGAAGTTAACGTTTCCTGCGCTGTTATCTTCTGCGCGAGCCTCTTCCGTGCCTTCCACGAACTCCACTCCCCGGTCGAAGAGGATCTGCATGCCCACGCAGATGCTCAGCACCGGGCGCCCGCCCGCCAGTCGCTGGCCGATCAGACGGTCCCCGTACACACTGTGCAGCTGCTGCATGCACGCACTGTAGGCGCCCACGCCCGGCACCAGCAGCCCGTCGGCCCGCTGTACCGTCTCCGGGTCGCGGGTCACCTCAACCTCGGCCCCTGCCTTTTCAACCGCTCGCTGGGCGGAGCGTACGTTTCCGCTGCCGTAGTCCAGGAGGGCGACATGTGGGCGTCGAGAAGAAAGAGAAGAATTCATAACTGGTAATCCTAGCCGGACTTACCCGGGCGCAGTTCACGTCGTCGCACTCGACGCAATGTTTCGCGCACATTGCCGTACTCGGCGACGCGGTGACGCCCCACAATCCGGTCGAGGATAGCCACCACAAAGCCGAACGCGGCGACCACCCCGGCGGTGATGAAGGCCCCCTGGTAGGTCAGCGCACCGGCCACAAAACCCAGCAAGATCGCGCCCACACCGGTGCCCCCGTCGAAGGTCATGTTCCACAGCGCCGACGCCTTGGCGGACTCGACCCTGGGCAGTCGGTCGAAGAGCATCAGCAGCGCCTCGGTCTGGTTGATGCCGAAGCCCGCGCCGAAGAACGCAGCCGACAGCAGCGACCAGAGCAGCAACAACCCGCCCGTGGGGTGTACGGCCAGCATGATGGCCGCAGAGGCCAGGCCCACCATGCACAGAACCAGACCCAGCGCGTTCAGGCGTCCCGGCTCGCCCACGCGGTCGGCGTACCAACCGCTGAACAGGCGGGAGCCGATCTGCATCAAGCCCACCACGCTCAGCGCCAGGCCAGAGATGGTGGCGGCCACTGCCACGTCGATCTCGCCGGCGGCGGGCGCCAGGAACGTGCTGAACCCGGCGAAGCCCACGGCGGCCGCGCCGATGGAAAGCCCTGGCACGGTGGCCAGCTTCCAGATAGCCACGCGGGGCGCCTCCGGAGTGTAGTCCGTCTGCGAGGTTGCATTGTCGGGAATATCGGCGGCCACACCGGGCGAGTTCTCGCGTTCGACCTTCGGCAGCTGCAGCGCAGCCAGGGCTCCCACGGCCGAGTACAACGCCGCGGCCGAGCACACTCCGACCAGGCCGAAGCTGCCGTAGAGCCACATACCCAGCGGGAAGCTAATCAGCTGTGTCACGCCCACCGTCGCGCCGAACACGCCGGAGGATCGACCGACCAGGCGCGGCGGCACCAGCTCCGCGATCAGCGCGGCCTCCGTCACCGTCACCGCACCGAAGCCCACGCCACGCACGGCGGCGATGGCCAGCACCGTCACCGCGGACATGTCGGCCACGTACACCAGCGCCGGGAAGCCCAACAGCAGCGCGGCCCCCAGCATCACGGGCGCATAGCCCACGGCGCGCAGCAGGCGCGGGGTGAAGGCCTGCGTCAGCACAGTGGCGGCCATGAACACGCCCGTGGACAGGCCCGCCACGCTATCGGTTCCGCCCCCATCGATCACGGCCAGGGGGATGACCGGCAGGAGTAGCGCCCAGCCACCGAACGCACAGAAGACCGACACCAGTGTGGCGATCAGGCCGGGGGCCTTCCACACGGAATCGATCTTTTCTAGTTCTTCAATGGTCAGCGCCTTCGGGCGCGCCATTACAGTGTTCCCTTGGTCGACGGAACCCCGCCCACGCGCGGGTCGTCCTCCACGGCGGCGCGCAGCGCGCGGGCCACGGCCTTAAACTCCGCCTCGGTGATGTGGTGCGAGTCGCGGCCGTACAGGCAGCGCACGTGCAGGGCAATGCGCGAGTTCAGCGCCAGGGTCTCAAAGAAGTGCTGGTTGATGACGGTGGCGTAGTGGCCGCCGATCACCGCGCTGAGCATCTGCTCCGGCTCCCCCACGCCCACGTAGTACGGGCGCCCCGATACGTCCACGGCGGCGTGCACCAGCGTTTCATCCATCGGGATGAAAGCATCGCCGAAGCGGCGGATGCCCGCCTTGTCGCCCAGCGCCTGCGCCAGGGCCTGGCCCATCACAATCGCAGTGTCCTCGACGGTGTGGTGTGCGTCGATCTCTACGTCGCCGCGGGCGTGAACCTTCAGGTCAAAGGAACCGTGCGCGCCGAGGGCAGTCAACATGTGGTCGAAGAACGGCACCCCCGTATCGATGTCGGTCTTGCCGGTGCCGTCCAGGTTCCACTCGACCTGGATGTCTGATTCTTTGGTGGCGCGCTGGGCCTTCCCGATGCGCGGGGTGGGGTTCGTGGCCACGGTGGCTTTGCACCTACCTCTCTAGTCTCGTTCTCTAAAAGCTCTTGAAACGTCTGTACTAATGTGTCTAATCGTCCATCATCTTGGCGGCGGCGGCAAGAAACGCATCGTTTTCCTCCGGCAGCCCGATGGTTGCGCGCAGCCAGCCGGCCACGCCGACGTCACGGATCAGCACCTCTTGGTTTAGGAAGCGCTGCCACACCGTGGCCGAATCGCCGACGTGGGCGAAGCCGCCGAAGAACACGAAGTTCGAGTGCGAGTCGATCACGTCGTAGCCCAGCTCGCGCAGGCGGGCAACCACTCGGTCGCGCTCCTGGCGCAGCTTCTCCACCGTCTGCAGCGTGGCTGCGGAGTGCTCCAGAGCCACCTCCGCCGCCGCCTGCGACAGGGTCGCCAGGTGATACGGCAGGCGCACCAGCATCACGGCCTCGATGAACGCCGGGTGGGCCACGAAGTAGCCCAACCGCCCGCCGGCGAAGTCGAAGGCCTTGGACATTGTGCGGGAAACCACCAGCTTCGTCGGGTACTGCTCCAGCAGCCCCACCGCACTCGGTTCGTCGGAGAACTCCGCATAGGCCTCGTCCACGATCACGATGCCGGGAGCTGCCTGCAGGATCCGCTCGATGTCGGCCAACGGTGTGCTGTTGCCCGTGGGGTTGTTGGGCGTCGTAATAAAGATGACGTTCGGCTGGCGCTCGTCGATGGCGGCGAGTGCCTCGTCCACGTCGATGTCGAAGCGGTTCTCGGCGCGGCGCTCGACCGTAACGAACTCCGTCTGCGTGCCTGCGGCCAGGATCGGGTGCATGGAGTAGCTCGGCACAAAGCCCATGGCGCTGCGTCCAGGCCCGCCGAAAGCCTGCAAGAGCTGCTGCAATACCTCGTTGGAACCGTTGGCTGCCCATACCTGTTCTTTAGTGACGCCCACACCCGTCTGCTGGCTCACGTACGCCGCTAGGGCCTCACGCAGCCCCACTGCGTCGCGGTCTGGATAGCGGTTCAGCTGCTTGCCCAGTTCCGCCACGCGGCGGGCGATGCCCTCAACAATCTCCGGCGACGGCGGATAGGGGTTTTCGTTGGTGTTCAGCTGGTTGGCGACGGAAAGCTGCGGGGCTCCGTAGGCGGACTTGCCGCGCAGCTCCTCGCGCAGTGGCAGGTCGGCCAGGGAGATCTGGTTATTCTGCTCGGCCATGGTCTAGCCCTCCGTTCCGTTGGTGTTTGCGGTGTTGGTGCGTGCTGTGTTTGTACGTGCACTGATGGCTTCGCCGTGGGCGGGCAGCCCCTCGGACTTAGACAGGGTGATCACCGTGTCGGCCACGCCCCGCAGGCCTTCCTCGTTGTAGTCGATGACGTGCACGGACTTTAGGAAAATCAGGGTGGACAGCCCCGAGGAGTGCCGCGCCGTGCCGGAGGTCGGCAGCACGTGGTTGGAGCCAGCGGCGTAGTCGCCCAGCGGCACCGGGCTGAAGCGGCCGATGAAGATCGCGCCGGCGTTGGTGATCTGCGCTGCGACCTCGTGGGAATCCTCGGTGTGGATCTCCAGGTGCTCGGCGCCATAGGCGTTCGCCGCGCGGATACCCGCGGCGATGTCGTCCACCAGCACCACGCCGGACTGCTGCCCGCCCAAGGCCTCGGCGACGCGCTCGGAGTTTTCGGTGATGTGATAGCGCTCGTTCATCTCGGCCACCACCTCGTCGGCCAGCTTCTCGCTGTCCGTGATCAGCACGGAGGCCGCCATCGTGTCGTGCTCCGCCTGACTAATCAGGTCGTAGGCGATTTCCACCGCATTGGCACTCTCGTCGGCCAGCACAGCGATCTCGGTCGGGCCCGCCTCGGAGTCGATGCCCACCACAGAGCGGCACAGCCGCTTGGCGGCGGTGACGAAGATGTTGCCCGGGCCGGTCACCATATCCACCGGCTCCAGCTCCTCGCCGCCTTCTGCCGTGGAGCCGTGCGCGAGCAGCGCCACTGCCTGCGCCCCGCCGACGGCCCAGACCTCCTCCACGCCCAGCAGCTTGCAGGCCGCCAACACGGTCGGGTGCGGCCAGCTGCCCTCCTGCGGCGGGGAGGCCACAACGAGGGACTCCACCCCGGCCTCCTGAGCCGGCACGACGTTCATGATCACACTCGACGGGTACACCGCGTTGCCACCCGGCGCGTACAGACCCACGCGCTGGACGGGGATGAACCGCTCGGTCACAATGCCGCCCGGCGCGACCTCCACCTGCTTGTCTTCAGGCCGGATGGCGGAGTGGAATGCACGCACCCGCTTGATGGCCTCTTCGAGTGCAGCGATGACATCGTCGGCCAAAGTCCCCACGGCGGCGTCAATAACCTCAGCAGGAACCCGCACCGAATCCGGGGTCACGCCGTCGAAGCGCTGCCCGATCTCCAGCGCTGCGCGTGCCCCGCCTTCGCGCACCTGGTCGACGATCGGTGCGACGGTGGGGATCACCGAGTCCACGTCCGTTCCCCCGCGCGGCAGCCGATGGCGCAGCTCGGCGGTAGTCGGGGCCTGTCCCCGCAGATCGATCCGGCTAAAGTCCAGCTGGGCGCTAGTCATCGTGTACGCAGCTTCCTTACTGATTAATACTGAATAATTATGTGCGGTTATGTACTCGGCTAAAGTTTACGCCATGGCCCAGACACTCCATTCACTGCTCCGGGACAGCCGCACCGCCGCGCAATCGGGTGCTTCGGCGGCGACGAGTTGGCGCCTGGCCAGCGACTTCGCACGGCAGTACTGGCTGGCCACTCCCGACGAGGTGCCGGACGAGCTGGTGGGCGAGTTCTACAGCATGCGGGCCAGCGCCGCGGATCACCTGGGTTTCGCCGACGAGGCCATCGCCGTCTTGCGGGACCTGCGAGCGTGGGCGCGCAGTAACGACGATCACGCGCTGGCGCTGGAAGCCTTAGCGCTGCTGGCACACCAGTCGCTGACTCTTCAGGAGCGCCCCGCCACCTTGGCCGAGCTGCACTCGCCGCGCGAGATGTTGGCACAGTTGGCGCAGGGCTTCGCGGACTTTCGCCCGGATCCGGATTCCTCCACCCTCGCCGAGGCGCCACACATCACCCACCGCGACCTGCCCAGGTCGATCGCCGCGCGGTTGACCTCGGCCGCCACGACGGGCTTTGCGGTGGCCACGAATCTTTCTGGTTCTTCTGATGACGCCACAGCCTTCGACTTCGCCGACACCTTCGCCCAACTGGTGCGGAGGTTCGGCTCGAAACCCCCGAGCACGGCCGACCGGCAGCTGTGGTTCGCCCAGGAGGCATGGTTCCGCGGGCGGCGCGAGGAGGCCTACGACCGGGTGACGGCGCTGATCGACCGCCTGGAGGAAAACTCCCTGCTGGGCGGCAGCACAGACGCGCAGATAGTTTCCCTCTATGAGGCACACGACATGCTGGCGCACTTCGAGATGTTCCGAGCAACCGAAAGCACCGGCGAGGATTCCTCCCTGGCCGCCGTGGCGGATCATTGGAAGGAGTGCGTGCGCCTGGCCGGGAAGCTGAATGCGGAGGTGATCGCCCTGCAGTGCGCGGGGCTGGCGGCGATGGCGCTACTCGGCGAGGGGCGCGAGGGCGAGGCCTGGGAGCTCGCCAGCGCGGTACTGGCCGCTACGGAGGGCTGTCCCCTATCCCCCGCCATCCTGAACCTGCGCTACACCCTGGCGGAGGCGGCGTTAAACTGCGGGCTTTTTGAGGAGGCTCTGGCGAATGCGCGCCTGGTGGCGGAGTGGTCGGAGTTCAGCGCCGACGACGAGCGCACCATCGGCGGCTACTCAATGGCGTTAGTCGCCGCCACAGAGCTGGGCTACGCGGAGATAGCCGCAGAGCTGGACCAGCGCCGACGCGCGGCGCTGGAGCGCTGGGAATCCTAAAAGGCCAGGAAGGCCAGGAACCCTAGTCCAGGCCGATGTCCAGCGCCTGCACGCTGTGGGTCAGTCCGCCCACGGCCACGGACTCCACGCCCGCGGCAGCGTAGTCCCCGGCGACGTCCAGGGTGAGCCCGCCGGAGGATTCCAGCAGCACCTGCGGGGCCAACTGGTCGCGCAGCTCCACGGCCTTGCGCGTGTCCTCCACCGTGAAGTTATCCAGCAGCACCTGCGGCGGCTGAGCCTTGCCCTCCGCCAGCAGGTCGGAGAGCTGGTCCAGGGTATCCACCTCGACCTCTACCCACGTGGTGGCGTCCTCCCCCAAGAAATCCCGCACCCGCGCGTACGCCTCAGCGGCGCTCGAGAGCTCCACGTGATTGTCCTTGACCATCACCTGGTCGCCCAGGTTGTAGCGGTGCGGGTAGCCGCCGCCGTGGACGATCGCACGCTTTTCCAGCATGCGCATGCCGGGCAGGGTCTTGCGGGAATCACGGACCTTGCAGCCGTGCGGGCTGATGGCCGCGGCCTCGACCGCATCGACCCACGCGCGAGTCTGGGTGGCGATGCCGGAGGCGTGGCTCAAGATGTTCAGCAGAGTGCGCTCAAGCATAAGGATGTGCTGGATCTTGCCCTCCACCCGGGCAACCTCGGCCCCGGCCTCCACGCGGTCACCGTCGGCGACCAGCGGGACGAGCTCCACGTGCCGCTCGTCGGCGACTTCCGCGACGATGGCCAGCGCATCCAGCCCGCTGATCACGCCCGCCTGCCGGGCGCGCATGACCTTCGCGCCGGTGGCTTCGGCAGGCACGGTCGCCAGGGTGCTGACGTCCGCACCATCGCCGAAATCTTCTTCCAGCGCGACCTTCGCCATGCGCAAATACGCGGCGCGGATGCGGGTGGGGTCAGTGAGCTGTGCGGGATAGGGAAGCTCCACTACTTGCTGCTCCACTTCTACTCCCCGCTTCCCGGATTGCCGATGGCGATCATGCGCTCCACGGATCGGCGGGCCGCGGCGGCGGTCTCCTCATCCACCGTCACCTCGTCCTCGCCCAGCGCCAGGCAGCGCAGCAGGGCCGCCGGGGTGATCATCTTCATGTACGTGCAGGCCGCGCGGTCGTTCACGGCGCGGAAGTCCACCTCGGGGTTGGCCTGGCGCAGCTGGTGCAGCATGCCGACTTCGGTGGCCACCAGCACGGTGGGCTGGTTGGTGGACTTGGCCTGGGAGATCATGTCGCCGGTAGAGAGCATCTTCACCCGCTCCGGCTCCACGATTCCCTCGCCCGCCAAGTAGATGGCGGAGTTGGCACAGCCGCACTCCGGGTGGATAAACAGGTCCGCCGTCGGGTTGTCGTGCGCCTGCTGGCTCAGCTCCTGGCCGGAGATGCCGGCGTGCACGTGGCATTCGCCCGCCCAGACGTGGATGTTGTCCCGTCCGGTCTCGCGGCGCACGTGTGCTCCGAGGAACTGGTCGGGGCCGAACAGCACCTCCTGATCCTCCGGCAGGCTGGCCACCACATCCACCGCGTTGGAGCTTGTGCAGCAGATATCCGTCAGCGCCTTCACGTCGGCGGTGGTGTTCACATAGCTGACCACCACCGCCCCCGGGTGCTCGGCCTTCCACTCACGCAGCTCGTCGGCGCTAAGGGAATCGGCCAGGGAGCACCCCGCGTTGGCGTCAGGAATAAGAACAGTCTTTTCCGGCGACAGGATCTTCGCGGTCTCGGCCATAAAGTGCACGCCGCAGAAGACAATCACGTCGGCGTCTGTCTCCGCTGCGATGCGCGACAGCGCGAGGGAATCGCCAGTGTGGTCGGCGATGTCCTGGATCTCCGGCAGCTGATAGTTGTGCGCCAGGATCAGCGCATTCTTCTCTTCCTTCAGCCGGCGGACTTCCGCGGCCCACTCGTCGGTGGAGATGCTATCCGGCATGGTCCAGAGGCCATCCACGCGAGTGATACTCTCTATGGTCTTGTTAAGCATTCCCCCACCTTAGTCCCTAACAAGTCCATATCAGCGCATTTCTACCTATTCGCTGCGCTTGCCCCCGGCTAGTCCCCAAAGTCCTCCGGATCTGCGAAGGTCGCCGCCATCCAGTAGGCAATCAGCGCCAGCGCCGGGGCCACGACCAGCCCCACCGAAGGGTTCACGGCCTCCAAGATGTGGAAGACATCGCCCGCTTGTGGATCCTCCGGGATTGGGTCGGTGTGCAGTTTATCGGCCACGCTTACGCCTACCGTCCAGGCCGCCACGGCGCCCCACAGTACGGCTAGGGCTGTCCACAGCATCATCAGCAGCCCCCGCATGCGCGTGCGAAACGCCCACAGCGCCACCGCGATGCCTGCCACTGACGTCAGCCCCAGGTAGTAGGCAAATCCACGGAACGAGGCATCCTCGGTTCCCGGCGTGATGTCTGCCCCGCCGTCGGCAGCCACCACAAGTTCGGAGGTTGGGTGGATCACGCCCCACAGCACTCCCAGCAGCAGGAAGCTCACCAGGGTGATAAAGAGGACCTGCGCCGCTTCCCCGATCGGGCGGGGGATCTTAAAAGTTCTGTTCACCGCGCCGGACCTACTCGCCGTCCTGGGTTTCCGCAATGTCCGGTGCGCCCACGGCGTGGCAGAATTTCCACTTCTCATCCTCACGCTTGAAGTACATGCGGTTGGAGTCCTCCCGCTCGGCCTCGGAGATGGTGACCGTGGCGTGTGCCTTGTCGCCCTCGGTCATCACTTCCTGAATATCGGTGATGTTCGGGGTGCGGCCCGGCTGTTCGTCGAAGTTGCCCTGTCCCGCGGAAGCGTCTGCCTGTTCGCGCGCGGCCTCCTCGCCGCCTTGCTGTTCGATGTCAGCTTGGCAGGTGTTGTCAATGGTCCAGTGCAGGTATTCGTCCATGGGACGGGCGCCGTTGCTCAGCCCGTGCAGTAGGTCGATGATCTGCTGCTTGTCTCCGTCGCTGGCCGGGGTTGTGTAGACCGGCCCCTCGGACATCGCTCCTTCAGGCTGGTCAGCTTGATTTGCTTCGTTCGCTTGACTCGACTCGCCGCTGTTATCCCCGTCGTCGGATCCGCACGCCGTCAATGCGAGGGGCAGGGCGCACAGGGCGGCTAGGCATGTCTTCCGAATCTTCATGTCGCTCACCCTACGGCAATGTAGTCCACTACCCTTGGACACCGTGCAGTTAAACCGCAAGAAAATCGTGAGCACCGCAGTCGACATCCTGCAGCAGTACGGCCTTGCCGACCTCACGATGCGGCGGCTCGCCCGCTCCCTCGACGTTGCCCCTGGCGCCCTGTACTGGCATTTCCCCAACAAGCAGGCGCTTTTGGGAGGTATTGCCGAGTCGATCCTCACTGCGGTGCCTGCCCGCCCCGGAAGTGCGGCGGATTATTGTTCTTTTCTTTTTGACGCCCTCACCTCCCTGCGCGACGGTGCCGATATCACGCTGGCAGCGGTGGCCAGTGAGACGCTTGACCGGGACTTAGCCGAAGAGCTCAGTGCAGAGCTGAACGCAGAGCTTAACCACAAGGGTGCCTGCAGCGCGTTGGACGGCGCGAAACTCCTCCTGCGCTTTGTTTTCGGTTCTGTGCTGGAACTCCAGGCACGCCAAAGCGTCGCCATGAATTTGGGGGCACCAGCAGGCAAGCAAGGGCAGGAACAAGAACAGGCACCAGGCGCGCCCTCCGAGGCTCGCGCACGCCAGGAAGTAGTGCTGGGAGTAGAAACAATACTGAGCGGTTTTAGCCGTTAGAATGGTGCCCATGACTTTCGGACTGTCAGATAAAAGTGGATTGCGTGCGCCCGGCGAACCTTTGATCGGGTGGCCCGGAAAGCCCTACCCCCTCGGCGCCACTTTCGATGGCAACGGGACCAACTTTGCCCTATTCACAGAGGTCGCGGAATCCGTCGAACTCTGCCTCTTTGACAGCCAGGGCGCGGAGACCCGGGTGAAAATGGAGGAGGTCGACGCAGACATTTGGCACTGCTACCTCCCCGGCATCGTTCCCGGCCAGCGCTATGGCTACCGAGTCGACGGCCCGTGGGACCCCGCGCGTGGCCTGCGCTGCGACCCCTCCAAACTGCTGATGGATCCCTACGGCAAGTCCTTCGACGGCGCCTTCGACGGCGATGCCTCCCTGTTTAGCTACGACATCAACGACCCGGATAACCCGGAGAAGCGCAATGAGGAGGATTCCGCCCCGCACGCGATGCGCTCGGTCGTGATCAACCCCTACTTCGACTGGCACCACGATCGTCGTCCGAACATTGAGATGCACAAAACCGTCATCTACGAGACCCACGTCAAGGGTCTGACGATGACCCACCCGGACGTTCCGGAGCACCTGCGCGGCACCTACGCCGGCCTGGGCCACCACTCGATCGTGGAGTACTTCAAGGACCTGGGTGTCACGGCCGTGGAGCTGATGCCAGTGCACCAGTTCGTCCACGACGACCGCCTGCGCGAGATGGGTCTGCGCAACTACTGGGGTTACAACACCCTGGGCTTCTTCGCTCCGCACCGGGACTACGCCGCATCCCCCAGCGCCGAGGGCGCAATCGCGGAGTTCAAGCAGATGGTCCGCAGCTACCACGAGGCGGGCATCGAGGTGATCCTGGACGTGGTCTACAACCACACCAGCGAGGGCAACCACATGGGCCCCACCCAGAACTTCCGCGGCATCGACAACGCCGCCTACTACCGCCTGGTCGACGGCGACGAGGCGCACTACATGGACTACACGGGCACGGGTAACTCCCTGAACGTCCGCCACCCGCACACCCTGCAGCTAATCATGGATTCCCTGCGCTACTGGGTGACGGAGATGCACATCGACGGCTTCCGCTTCGACTTGGCCTCCACCCTGGCCCGCGAGTTCCACGACGTGGACCGCCTCTCCGCATTCTTCGACCTAGTGCAGCAGGATCCGGTGGTCAGCCAGGTCAAGCTCATCGCCGAGCCGTGGGATGTCGGCGAAGGCGGCTACCAGGTGGGTAACTTCCCGGCCCTGTGGAACGAGTGGAACGGTAAGTACCGCGACACGGTGCGCGACTTCTGGCGCGGTGAGCCCTCCACCCTGGGCGAGTTCGCCTCCCGCCTCACCGGCTCTTCAGACCTTTACACCGGCCGGCGCCCCACGGCCTCCATCAACTTCATTACCGCCCACGACGGCTTCACCCTCAACGACCTGGTCAGCTACAACGAGAAGCAGAACGAGGCCAATGGCGAGGACAACCGCGATGGCGAAAGCCACAACCGCTCCTGGAACTGTGGCGTGGAAGGCCCCACGGATGACGAAGAGGTTTTGCAGCTGCGCGACAAGCAGCGCCGCAACTTCCTGACCACCCTCATGCTCTCCCAGGGCACACCGATGCTCTCCCACGGCGACGAGATTGGCCGCACCCAGGGCGGAAACAACAACGTCTACTGCCAGGACAACGAGATCGCCTGGATGGACTGGGAAAACATGGATAAGGATCTGCACGCCTTCACGCGCTATCTGATTCACCTGCGCCAGGCGCACCCGGTGTTCCGCCGCCGTCGCTTCCTGGCGGGCGGCCCGTTGGGCCAGGACGTGGCCAAGCGCGACATTGCGTGGCTCACCCCGGATGGCGATCTGATGTCCGATTCCGATTGGAACGCGGACTTCGGTAAGTCCCTGATGGTTCACCTCAACGGCATGGCCATCGAGGAGCCGGATCCGCAGGGCCGCCCGGTGGAGGACGATTCCTTCATCTTCTGCTTCAACGCCCACCACGAGCCGATCACGTTCACGCTGCCGCGCCGCCACAAGGTGATGCACGTGGAGCCGAGCGAAGAGGAAAGCTGGACCGTCGTCGTGGATACCGCGGAGCCGACTGGCGTGCCGGAGGAAACTCGCCGGTTCGCCGGTGGCGACACTCTGGAGGTCGACGCGCGCAGCACCGTGGTTCTGCAGCGCCCGATCACCACGGAGGTCAAGCTCTAGGCATGGCCGCCGCTTCGTCCCCCTCCCCCGCAACCTTCCCCGCCCGCGGCGCGGAAGTCACCCTCTCCACCGAGGAGATCCGGGTGACCCGCTCGCCGCTGGCTTCCTCGCTGTACCCGGATGTCGCTCGCCCCGCCGACGAGCTCATCGGCTGGTACAAGCAGGCGCCCGAAGGCTGTTCGCCGGGGTACATCCAATTGCTTTTTGACGCCGAACGTCCCCGCGTGAACTTCTCTCCCTCGCAGACCGAGGAGTTCGCCGCGCTGGATCTTCAGCTCACCAACCTGCAGGCCGGCTACCCCCTAGATGCCGGGGCGGGATCTGCTGGGGCAGGCGCTGCTGGCTCTGCAGGCTCTGAGGGCACTGAGAACACAGAGATCTCCGCCGCGGACTGGGTCAGCTCCGCTGAATCCGCCGGCGGTGGGGACGAGGGGGCGTCACCAAAGAAGACCTCAAAGAAGACACAGCAGCGCTCGCCGGCGCCGTGGGCGAAGGTAGCCACCCCGGACGAAGTCCCCGAGACGAACGAGGAGGCGGACATCGACGGCCCCATCTACGGGCAGACGGTGTGCGTGACCGGCGACGTGGAGCCCTACGACAAGGGCGAGGTGTGGGACATGATCGCCTCCCGCGGCGGTGTGGTGGCCAAGAACGTGACGAAGAAGACGACGATGCTGATCGTCGGCGAATGGCACTCCATGACCTCGAAGGAAAAGCGCGCCCGCGAGCTGCAGGATAAGGGCCAGGAGCTGCAGATCATCGGCTTCCAGGAGTTCCTGCAGCTAATCAAGTAGGCAAGTAGCCTAGAGGGCATGTCAGCGACCTATCGCCTTCAGCTCCGCGGACCTGGATCCGACCCCACCCAAGCCTTCACCTTCGCAGATGCCGAAGAGCACCTGCCATACTTTTCCCGCCTCGGCGTTTCGCACCTCTACCTCTCCCCGGTGATGCAAGCGCCGAAGGAATCCACCCACGGCTACGACGTCACCGACCCGTCTGTCATTAACCCTGAGCTCGGGGGCATCGACGGTCTGCGATCCCTGGCCGAAAAGGCCCACGAAGCAGGTATCAAGCTGCTGTTAGACATCGTGCCGAACCACGTCGGCGTGGACGATCCGCAGCTGAACCCCTGGTGGTGGGACCTGCTGAAAAACGGCAAGGAGTCCGAGTACGCGGAATACTTCGACGTGGACTGGTCCGAGGACAACGGTGCGGGCGGGCGACTGGGCCTGCCGGTGCTGGGCAGCGAGGACGATGTCGCAAAACTGCGGATCGAAGAGGGCACAAAGGGCACAGAACCGGTGCTGTGCTACTACGACAACCGCTTCCCCATCGCCGAGGGCACGCTCGGCGGCACCCCGCAGGAGGTGCACGACCGCCAGCACTACCGCCTGATGTACTGGCGCGACGGGGTGATCAACTACCGCCGCTTCTTCAGCATCAATGGGCTGGCGGGCTTGAGGCAGGAAGACCCGGTGGTGTTCGAGCACTCCCACCGCATCCTGAACCAACTGATCGCGGCGGACATCATCGACGGTGTGCGCGTGGACCACCCGGATGGCCTGGCGGATCCCTTCAATTACTTAAAGCAGCTGCGCAAGCTGATCGGCGACGAGCGCTGGCTGCTGGTGGAGAAGATCCTCGGGGTCACCGAGCCGCTGGATCCCCGCCTGACGGTCGACGGCACCACCGGCTACGACGCGCTACGCGAGCTGGACGGCGTGTTCGTTCACCGCCCGGCCGTGGGCACCATGGCCAACCTGGCGCTGGACGTGACCGGCTCGGAGTGGGACGCAGAGGCCTTCGAGAAGGCCGAATACGAGCTGAAGTCCGAGGTCGCCGGGCAGGAGCTCGCGGCCGAGGTGCGCCGCCTGGCCCGCGCCGTGCGCAGCGACAACTGGTCCACCTCCGGCGAGGCCGTGTCCGACGAGGAGCTGCGCGAAACCCTGATCGAACTGATCGCCTCCATGCCGGTCTACCGCGCGGACTACGAATCCCTATCCCGCGTGACCAGCACCGCGATCGCCCAAATGATCATCCGCTACCCGGAGCGCGCCGACGCGCTGGACCTGATCGCCACCGCCCTGATCTCCCGCGGTGAGGCGAACGTGCGCTTCGCCCAGGTCTGCGGTGCGGTGATGGCCAAAGGCGTGGAGGATACCGCCTTCTACCGCGGCTCCCGCCTGGTGAGCCTGCAGGAGGTCGGCGGTGCGCCGGGCCGCTTCGGCGTTTCCCCCGCCGAGTTCCACCTACTGCAGGCCGAGCGCGCCCGCCTGTGGCCAAAGGCGATGACCGCGCTCACGACCCACGACACGAAGCGCGGGGAGGACGTGCGCAGCCGCATCAGCTGCATCACCGAATCCGCCGAGCGCTTCGCTGAGCTGTGCGACGGCATCGAATACGTCGACGGCGGCACCTGCCACTTCCTGCTGCAGAACATGATCGGTGTATGGCCGGTGGACGGCAACGTCACCGACGAACTGCGGGAGCGCCTCCACGCCTACGCGGAAAAGGCCATGCGCGAGGCGGGTGTGCACACCACCTGGTTCGACGTGAACGAGGAGTTCGAGACCTCCATCCACCAGTGGATCGATTCCACCATCGACGATCAGGGCGAAGACATCACCGCGTTCGTCGCGGAGATCGCCCCGGCGGCGGAGGTGGTCTCCATCTCCAAGAAGCTGCTGCAGATCATGGGGCCGGGCATTCCGGACATCTACCAGGGCACGGAGTTCTTCACCGACTCGCTGGTGGACCCGGATAACCGCCGCAAGGTGGACTTCGCCGAGCGGATGGAGGCCCTGGATCGCGTTTCCCGCGGCGACGTGCGCAGCATCGACGACGAGCGCCTGTACGTCATCACCACTGCCCTGCAGATCCGCAACCAGTTCGAGCTGGACGAGGTCAGCTACCTGCCCGTCATGGCTACCGGCACCATGGAGCGTCACGTGCTGGGCACCCTGCGCGGCGAGGACGTCATCACGCTCGTCACCCGCCGCCCGCTGGACATCCTCCGCGACGGCTGGGCGGACACGACTGTAGCCCTGCCCGAGGGTGTGTGGGAGGATCGCCTCTCCGGCAGCATGTGGGAGGGCGAGGTTCCGCTGGACAGCCTGTTTAGCGAGCGCGGCCAGGCGATCCTCACGCGCATGGGGGTTTAAGCCTTGGCCAAGAAAGCCCGCCGGGCACTGCAGGACTACGACACCTGGATTCAGGCGCACCCCACCGTCGCCGCCGACCTGGAGGCCCACATTATTGATGTTCTTGATGACGCCGGCCTCACGTTTGACCGCGTGAGCGTCCGCATCAAGGACCGGACGAGCTTCGCCCGCAAACTCGCCAACGAGGCATACCCGGACTACGACTCGTTTACGGACGCCCACGACGTGATCGGCGTGCGCGTGATCACCTTCCACTCCTCGGAGATCCCGCAGCTCAAGGACGCACTATCCGGCCTGTTCACAGTGGTGCGAGTGATCGACAAGGCCGCCGAAACCGCCCGCGAGGGGCGCTTCGGGTACGCCAGCCAACACCTGATTGTCTCCGCTAAGGATGAGCCGTGGGCGGCTGAGGACGGGGCGTCACCAAAGTACATAGAGATACAACTACGCACCGTGCTGCAGCACGCATGGGCCGAGTTCGAGCACGACGTGCGCTACAAGAACCAGCAGCATCCAGAGACCAGCTCCCCCGAGGTGCAGCGCGCATTCACCCTGGCCGCGGGGCTGATCGAGCTGGCGGATGAGCAGTTCGACAAGATCGCGGGCATCATCGGCACCTCCGGCGAGGAGGTCGAGGGGGCGCTCGACGAGGAGTCGCTGCCGCGCGTGCTGAGCCGCATTGTGGGGTCGAAGTACCCAACCTCGCGCGTGGACTACTACCACTACGCCATCGAGATGCTGGCCGCCCACGACATCACGACGGTCGCGCAACTCCGCGAGCTGCTGGCGCCGAAGCGGCTGAAGGCGCTGCGCAAGGCGATGAACTACCCGTACTACCCCGGCCAGGTGCGCCTGGTGGACGATATGCTGCTATTCGCCTACGGGCGCGAGCACATCCGCAAGACGGTACACATCGGCGACAATGCGCAATCCCGCCCCGGCAGGCTAGGCAACAGGTGGCAGCAGCTGGGGCAGAAAACTGGCTAGCCCCGAGAAAGAGCCAGCTAGAGCTCGCCGCGCTTGAAGCGCTCCAGCTGACGGCGCTCCCGCTTCGTCGGGCGGCCCGCTCCCCGGTCCCGGCGAGGCATGGCGGGGATCACCGGCGGGGGTGGCGAATGGTCAATATAGGCCTTGCGGGCGAGCTCCGCGCCCACGCGCTTGGAGAGCAGCTGCGTGACCTCCACGATGTGCTCGCGGTGGTGGATCCACACGCGCACCGTGTCGCCCACCACGACCGGCTGGGCGGGCTTCACCGAAACGTCGTTGATCTTCACGTGCCCGGCGCGGCAGGCAGCGGCGGCCTGGGCACGGGTCTTGCACAGGCGAACGGCCCACACCCAGGCATCGATGCGGACCTTGCTAGAGGTTGCGGGGCTGGCCAACGGGGTGCGTCACCACTGATCTTTGTGCTCGACAATGCCCTTGATCTGAAAGCCGCTGTAGGCGATGAACGCCACCGCCAGGATCGGCACGATGATGGCGAAAAAGGTGGTGGGCAGGATCGTCAGGCCACCGATCAGGCTGACCGCGCCGATGCCACCGGCGATCTGGATGTTCCGGGTGTGCTTGCGGACCTCCGCCTTGCGCTGGGAGATGGGATCGTTGCCCGGGCGGTTGGCGGGCAGGTTGCCATAGTTGCTCATGTCTAGACAGTGTAGTTAATCGTCCAGCGGCTGATCGATAACCTACAGCAAACTACAGCGCGTCCTCGATCCAGCGCTGCCCCTCCAGGTGGGCCTCCACCGCCCCGCTGGTGATACTGGCCAGGAAATCCGGCAGCGGCGCGCCGGGTTCGCAGGCAATCGCCAGCTCCGCCGCCGCCATGTATTCCACTCCCACCACGGTGTATCCGGCGGCGCGGACCTCGGCTTCCACGCGCCCAGCGTCTGCGTGCGGCACCTCGCAGGTGTACAGGTCCAACTGGCGGCGCAGTTCTAACGGCACCTGCTGCAGTACCTCGCGGGTGGCCTCCTGGTAAGCGCGCACCAGCCCGCCGGTGCCGAGCTTCACCCCGCCGAAGTAGCGCACCACCACGACCGCCACGTCTTGCAGCGGCTCCGGGTCGTGCCAGCCCTTCAGTACTTCCAGCATGGGCTGGCCCGCGGTGCCGGCAGGCTCGCCGTCGTCACTGGAGCGTTCGATGGGCTGTGCGGCATCCACCTGCACCACGAACGCGCTGCAGTGGTGGCGCGCGTCCGGGTACTCGCGGCGGATGGCGCCTATGAAGTCGCGCGCCTCGTCCTCGGTGGCGCAGCGCGCGGCCAGGCCGATAAAGCGGGAGCGTTTGATCTCCACCTCCGAGGAGTACCTGCCCGGCTGCGGGCGGACGTACGAGGGTTCGGGGTGGGAGGCGCTCTGCGGCGCTGTATCGTCAGGCATTCTCCCATTATCGCAGCTAGGGTTGGACACATGTATTCCGTGTGGGCTCCCCTGGCCGAAAACGTAGAACTAGTCCTGCAACCTGCGCAAACAAGCACCGATACCGATTCCGGCGCAAGCACAGGCACCGAACAGTGCATCCCCATGACTCGCGAGGCGGATAACTGGTTCCTCGCCGACGTTCCCGCCACCCCTGGCGACCGCTATGGCTTCTCCGTCGACGGCTCCCCCGTCTTCCCCGACCCGCGCTCCAAGCGCCAGCCCGACGGCATCCACGGCCTGTCCGAGGTGTGGCAAATCGACAAGCCACGCAAGCAGCTGGGTCGCCCGCTGCGCGGCGAGGTCCTCTACGAGCTGCACATCGGCACTTTCACCCCGGAGGGTACCTTCGACGCCGCGATTGACAAGCTCGACGAGCTCAAAGCTGTGGGCGTCACCGCCATCGAGCTCATGCCCGTGCAACCCTTCGGCGGCGAGCGTAACTGGGGCTACGACGGCGTGATGTGGCACGCGGTCACGGACGTTTACGGTGGTCCGGACGGATTGTTGAGACTTATTGACGCCGCCCACGACCGCGACCTGGCCGTGGTGTTGGACGTGGTGTACAACCACTTCGGCCCCGACGGTAACTACACCGGGGTGTTCGGCCCCTACACCGCTGGTGGTTCGACCGGCTGGGGTGACGTGGTGAACCTGCAGGGCCGGGATTCCGACGAGGTGCGCACCTACATCTTGGAGGCAGTGCGCCAGTGGACCCAGGAGTTCGGGGTGGACGGCCTGCGCCTGGACGCGGTGCACGCGCTGGACGACACGGGCGCGGTGAGCCTAATCGAGCAGATCCGCGACGCGGCCGAGCCCGCCTGGATCATGGCCGAATCCGACCAGAACGATCCCGTGTACACCGAGGGCTACAAGGTCGCGCAGTGGAACGACGACATCCACCACGCCATCCACACCGTGGTCTCCGGCGAGGATCACGCCTACTACTCCGACTTCGGCACGGTGGAGGTGCTGGCCACGGCGTTCCAGCGAGTGTTCTGGCACGACGGGCGATATAGCTCCTTCCGCGGGCGCACGCACGGCAGGCCGGTGACGGACCCGGAGCTGTGGCGCTTCGTGACGTACACGACCACCCACGACCAGACCGGCAACCGCGCGGCGGGCGACCGGCCGAGCATGAACCTGTCGGTGAACCAGCAGCTGGCGAAGGCCACGCTGGTGCTGACCAGCCCGTTTACCCCGATGCTGTTCATGGGCGAAGAGTGGGGAGCCTCTACCCCGTTTGCCTTCTTCGTCGACCACGAGAACGAGGAGCTCAACCAGGCCACCCGCGAGGGCCGCATGCGCGAGTTCGCGCGCGCCGGGTGGGATCCGAAGGAAGTGCCGAACCCGGCAGCGGAGGAAACCTTCCGGAACAGTGTGCTGCGGTGGACGGAGCGCACGGAGCACCCGCACGCGGAGGTGCTGCGCGGGTACACGGATCTGCTGGAGTTCCGCCGCACCCACCGCCTGGCCGAGGCGGAGCTGCTAGACGTCCGCTGGTGGGCCGACGGCGAAGAGCCGGTTAGCGAGGCCCTGGCGGGAGTGAACCCGACGGTGGCGCCGGTCGACGCAGGCGACGAGCTGGCGCACGGCCGCTGGATCGAGCTGACCTACCAGGCCCCGGAATCGCTGGTAAAGGTGACCGTGAACCTGGCCGACGCGCCGCACGATGGGCTGGGGCTCGACCCGTGGGAGGCGCGCTACAGAGCCGAGTAGCTAGCCGCAGCTGGCCGGTTAGTTGGCCGGTTATTGCCAGCTGCGCACGTGGTGCAGCAGCATGCGGTTCTTGCGCTGCGAGCGGTCCATCTTCACGCCGATCTCCCGCAGGATCGCGATGGCCTCCGGAATGTGCGGCCCCTTGTTCAGCATGATGCACTCGGCGCGCAGCGCCCACGCCACGTCGGTGATCTCCGCGCGGGTAGGCAACCCGGACTTCGCCATCGATTCCAGCACCTGGGTGGCGATGATCAGCGGCACGTGCGCGGCCTCCACCATCGCCATCACCTGGCCGGGCACCTCCGCCATGCGGGCAAAGCCCATCTCCACTGCCAAGTCGCCGCGCGCAAGCATCACGCCGAACTTCGCGTGCCGCATGCCCTCCAGCAGGATGGTGGTCAGGTTCTCGAACGCCGGAATCGTCTCGATCTTCAGCACCAGGCCCAGGTCGTCGGCGCCCAGCTCATGGAACTTCTCCAGCACATAGGCCACGTCCTCGCGGGAGCGGATGAAGCTCACTGCAGCCATGTCCGCGTGCTCGGCCACGAACGCCAGCGCGGCCTCATCCTCCTCGGTCAGGCTCGGCAGCGGCAACTCCGTGTCGGGCAGGTTGATGCCCTTGTACTCCGCCAGCTTCGCCCCGCCGCGGGTGACCAGCAGCTCCGCCTCGACCGTCTCCTCTGGGCCTACTGTGCCTACTGTGCCCCCTGTGCTCTCTGTGTCCAGGGTTCCCCGCTTCCCCACCACCTTAGCCGCAATTGCGCCATCGTCGAACAGCACCTGCTGGCCTACCTCTAGTGCTCGCACTGCCTCCGGCAGCGTACAGCTGATCTTCGGGATGTCACCGTCCTGCGGGTCGCACACCACGTCGGCGCTGGTCAAAACAATCCTATCGCCGGTCTGCGGCCGCAGCTTCTGCAGCACCTGTGGCACCGCTCCCACCGCCGTCTTTGCGTTCTCCGTTTTCAGCTCCGCGCCGAGCTGCAGGTAGATGTTCTGTTGCCCCTTCGCCAGGGCGCCCTCGCTGTCTTTCTTAATGACGCCCAGCTTCCGCTTCTTGCCGCGTGCGTCCTCCACACGGATCGTCTCTCCAACCTCCAGGGCATCAAAGAACTCCCGGGAGACGTGCACGCTCACGATGGGGCGGCCCAGCGTGTTCTCCGCCATGGGGGCCTCAGCCAGCTCACGATCCTCCGGGATCATCCACAGGCGGCAAGGCTGGATGACCGTGCCCGCGTCGTCCCGCTGCACACGCACGCGCACCACCGCCGGGCCCGGCGCGATGCGGCCGGTGCGGATCTTCGGCCCGGCCAGGTCCATGCTGACGGGGATGTAACGCCCCGCGGCCTTACCGGCCGCGCGGACGTTGTCGATCATCCGCTTCCATACCTCCGGCCCGTCATGGGCGCAGTTGATGCGCGCCAGCTCCATGCCGGAATCCACCAGCCGGGCTACCAGCTCCTGGTCGTAGGCGGCCTCGATCGGCAGGGTGACCATGATGTACGAGGAGTCCCCTGGCAAAGCTTCTACCCCGAAGAGAGCCTCCGTGTGCTGTTCAAGCAGCTCATCGGCCCCCACGATGGCGTCAGAAACATCCTCCTCAGCGAACTGCGGCGAGCGACCATCCAGAGCAGAGACCACGTTGTGCGCGGCTTGCAAGCGCGCCTTAACCGCCGGCTCCGCAGTGGACAGGCGCGTGGCGCCCAGGCTCTCCAGATTCCCCTGCAGGCCGCGGCGGCCGCTGGTGCGCAACGTGGTGTAGTGCACCAGGTTGCGGGCGCCGACGAAGTGGGTCGGCGCGGTGGCGCTGATCTCCGGGTACCAGTGCAGGGTTTGGCTATCGAGTTCGTCGAGGAGTTCCTCGATCGCTTCTAGAACGGCTTGCTTGTTGACCTGCATGGTGAAGGGACGTCTCCTTGGGAAGTGCGCGGCTGCGCGAGCGTTGTGTCCCTTCTATCGTGTCAGGTTGGCCGGGGTTGCGCTCGGCAAAGATGATGCGGGGCTATAGCTCGGCAATAGCTCGGCAGCAGCTCTAAGAGAAAATGTCCTCCCACGTGGAAGCCTTCAGCGCCCCCATCAAGGACGGAGACTTGTTCACGCGCATCTCCGGGGCCAGGAGGAACTGCACCTCCTCGTCGCCGTCGATGAGGGTGAGGTAGACATCCGAATCGCCCTTGTTCTGGCTGAGCACGCGGCGCAGATTGGCCATGTTGTCGGGAGTTGCCTGGTCTACGCGGATGTTCAGGCGCAGCGGCACGCCGGAGCCCGCGCCGACGGTGAGCTCTGCCGACTTGATGTCTTGGCAGAACAGGCGCATATCGTCTTCGCGGTAGTTGATCTTCGCCTTAGCCAGAACGATGGCGTCCTCGACGATCTGCGGGGCCACAATCTGGTAAGTCTTCGGGAACACCAGTAGCTCCACCTGCGCGCCGTGCTGGTCCTCCAGCGTGGCGATTGCCCAGGGGTTGCCGTTGCGGTCGATGCGGCGCTCGACGGCCGAGATGATGCCGCCGATCTTCAGGTCCTTGTTGTTCGGCAGTTCGCCGGACAGCACGGTAGTCAGGGGCGTGTCGACCTGCGCATCCAGCGCGTCCTCGAAGCCGTCCAACGGGTGACCGGAAACGTACAGGCCCAGCATGTCGCGCTCGAGGGCCAGCTGGTGCTTTCGCTCCCACTCCTGGTCGGGCACCTCAACGCGGAAGACATCGCCCGCACCATCGTCGCCGCCCAGGCCTGCAAAGAGGTCGAACTGGCCCTTCGCGGCGGCCTTCTTGGTGGCGGTGACGGCATCCACCGCGTCCTCGTGGACCAGCACCATGCCCTTGCGCGGATGGCCCAGCGAGTCGAATGCTCCGGCCTTAATCAGAGACTCGGTGACGCGCTTATTCGCCGCTACCAGGTCGATCTTGTCCAGGTAGTCGGAGAAGTCGGTGAACGCACCCTTTTCCTCGCGGGAGGCGATGATGGAATTCACCACATCCTCGCCCACGTTGCGCACCGCGCCCAGGCCGAAGCGGATGTCCTCGCCGACGGACTGGAAGGTGTAGCGTGAATCGTTGACATCCGGCGACAGCACCCGAATGCCCAGGTGGCGGCAGTCTGCCAGGTAGATCGCGGACTTGTCCTTCTTATCCGCCACGGAGGTCAGCAACGCGGCCATGTACTCCGGCGCGTAGTTGGCCTTCAGGTATGCGGTCCAGAAGGAAACCAGGCCGTAACCCGCGGCGTGGGACTTGTTAAATGCGTAGCCGGCGAACGGCAGGATCGTATCCCACAGCGTCTTGATGGTATCGGCGGAGTAGCCGTTGGCCTTCATACCGGATTCGAAGGTGACGAACTCCTTTTCCAGCACCTCCGGCTTCTTCTTACCCATTGCCTTACGGAAGCCATCGGCCTGGCCGGCGGTGTAGTTCGCGACCTTCTGGGAGATCTTCATGATCTGCTCCTGGTACACGATCAGGCCGTAGGTCTCCTCGAGGATCTCGTGCAGCGCTTCTTCCAGCTCCGGGTGGATCGGCACGATCGGCTTGCGGCCGTTCTTACGGTCGGCGTACTCCCAGTGCGCGTCCACACCCATCGGACCCGGTCGGTACAGCGCCAGCGCGGCCACGATGTCATTGAAGCCCGTGGGCTTCATACGCTTCAGCAGCTTCTGCATGCCCGCGGAATCCAGCTGGAACACGCCCAGCGTCTCGCCGCGCGCCAGCAGCTCGTAGGTGGGGTCATCCACCGTGTCGAGGTTTTCCAGGTCCAGATCGAAGCCGCGGTTGGTCTTGATGTTTTCTAGGGCGTCACCAATAACCGTAAGGTTTCGCAGCCCCAGGAAGTCCATCTTCAGCAACCCGATGGCCTCACAGGCGGGGTACGGCCAGCCGGTGATCAGCGCGCCGTCCTGCTTGCGCTTCCACATGGGGATGCAGTCCAACAGCGGCACGCTGGACATAATCACGGCACAGGCGTGCACACCGGCTTGGCGGATCACGCCTTCCAAGCCGAGTGCGTCCTTGTAGATCTTCGCCACGTCCGGATCGGTTTCGATCAGCTGGCGAACCTCGGCGGCCTCGGGGTAACGCTCGTGCTCGGGGTCGGTGATGCCGTGGAGTGGAATGTCCTTGGCCATGATCGCCGGCGGTAGGGCCTTGGTGATCCGGTCGGCCATCTGGAAGCCCGCCTGGCCGTAGTGGGCGCGCGCGGAGTCCTTGATGGCCTGCTTCGTCTTCACCGTGCCGAAGGTGATCACCTGGGCGATCTTGTCCTCTCCCCACCGGTCGGCGGCGTAGCGGATCATTTCGCCACGGCGGCGATCGTCGAAGTCGATATCGATATCGGGGGCGGATGGGCGCTCGGGGTTCAGGAAGCGCTCGAACAGCAGGCCGTGTTCCATCGGGTCGATGTTCGTGATCGTCAGGGCATAGGCGACCAGCGCGCCGGCAGCCGAACCACGGCCGGGGCCGACACGGATGCCCACGGAACGGGCGTACTTAATCAGCTCGGCGACGATCAGGAAGTAGGACGGGTAGCCCTTCATGTCGATCACGCTGATCTCGTACTTCGCGCGGTCGATGTACTCGGCGGGCACTTCCTTGCCCGGGAAGCGCTCCTCCAGGCCCTTCATCACCTCGTGGGTCAGCCAGGTTGTCGGCGTGTGACCTTCCGGCACGTCGGCGATGGGCATGCGGTCGTGCGGGTGCTCCTCCCAGATCTCGGAGTAGTCCTGCACGCGCTCGGCCACCCACAGGGTGTTGTCGCAGCCCTTCGGCACTTCCTTGTCCCACTGCGCGCGGATGTCCTCCGCGCTGCGCACGTAGTAGCCGGTGCCGGAGAACGCGAAGCGCTTACCGCCCTGGTCCAGAGTCGGCTCGTCCAGCGTGGAACCGGTCTGCACGCACAGCATCACCTCGTGTGCCGGGGCCTGCTGCTCCAGCACGTAGTGGCAGTCATTGGTCACCAGCGGCGGCAGCTCGAGCCTGCGGCCGATCTCCAGTAGGTCGTCGCGCACCCGCTTTTCGATCTCCAGGCCGTGGTCCATCAGCTCCAGGAAGAAGTTGTCCTTGCCGTAGATGTCCTGCCACATTCCAGCGGCCTCCAGGGCCTTGTCGAACTGCCCCAGGCGCAGGCGGGTCTGCACGTCGCCGGACGGGCAGCCGGTGGTGGCGATGATGCCCTCGGAATGCTGGGCGATCAGCTCGGCATCCATGCGGGGCCATTTGCCCAGCTGACCTTCGTAGCTGGCCATGGAGGACAGGTAGAACAGGTTGCGCAGGCCGGTCGCGTTCTCCGCGATCATCGTCTGGTGCAGGTAGGCACCGGAGGCCGACACATCGTCGGACTTCTGCTCCGGCTTGCCCCAGCGCACACGCTGCTGGTTAAAGCGGGATTCCGGGGCGATGTAGGCCTCGATGCCGATGATGGGCTTCACGCCAGCGTCGGTCATCGCACGGTAGAAGGCGTCCGCGCCATACATGTTTCCGTGATCAGTCATTCCGACGGCGGGCATCCCCTGCCGCACCACCTCTTTGGCCAAGAGATCGACCTTGGCCATGCCGTCGAGCATGGAGTACTCGGTGTGGTTATGCAGGTGGACAAAGGAGGAACCGCTCATGATTGGCCATCATAGCGCGTCGCAAAAATCGCATTTTTCGGCACATGCGATTCCTTATCGCTATACAGTTATTTTTCATGAAAAAAGATATTCGCCTCGCAGTGGCGCACCTGGACGCACCCTTCGCGGTGTTGGATCTGGATGCCGCCAGAGCCAACGCCTTGGACATGGCGCACCGTTCCCGCGGTACCCCGATTCGGGTGGCCAGTAAATCGCTCCGCATCCGTTCGCTGATCTCGGAGGTCCTCACCCTCCCCGGCTATCGCGGCATTCTGGCCTATAACCTCAATGAAGCCCTGTGGCTGTGCCAGGAGCAGGTCAGCGATGACATCCTCGTCGCCTACCCCTCCACCCACCGCGAGGGGCTGCACCGCCTGATCCACGATGCGCGCGCAATGGAATGCGTGACCCTCATGGTGGATTCGATTGCTCACCTGGACTTTATTGATGCTGTGGTACCACCCCGTGAGCGCGGTGAGGTACGGGTCTGTATTGATATTGACGCCGCATTGCGCGCCGGTCCCGTTCACATCGGAGCTCTACGCTCTCCCCTGCACACGGCTGACGAGGTGCGTGAGATCGCCCGGCAGGTTCGCCAGCGCGAAGGCTTCCGCCTGGTCGGTTTGATGGCTTATGAGGGCCAGGTGGCGGGCACCACCGACACTTCCCCGGCGATCGCGGCGATGAAGGCGCTGTCCGTCCGCGAGCTGGCCGGCCGCCGCGCGAAGATCGTCGCCGCCGTCGCAGAAGAACTGCGGGTAGCGGGCCTGCCCCCTTTGGAGTTCGTCAACGGCGGCGGCACCGGCTCCATCGAAACCACCAGCGCGGAGGCCGCGGTCACCGAGATCGGCGCGGGCTCCGGCATCATCGGCCCGGCCCTGTTCGACCACTATCGGCAGTTCCAGCCCACTCCGGCGGAGTGGTTCGTGGTGCCAGTCGTGCGCCGCCCTGCGGAGGACACGGTGACGGTGGCCGGCGGCGGCCGCGTCGCCTCCGGCCCGGCTGGCAAAGACCGACTGCCGGTCGTCGACTGGCCCCGCGACCTGAAGATGGCACCCCTGGAAGGCCCGGGTGAGGTACAGACTCCCCTGACCGGCCCCGCCGCCCGCAACCTCCGCCTCGGCGACCACGTTTGGATGCGCCATGCGAAGGCCGGCGAAGCAACTGAATACATCGATACCGTGCTGGTCGTCTCGGCCGGCGAAATCATCGCGGAGTGGCCCACCTACCGCGGCGAAGGAAAGAGTTTTGTCTGATGAGCACCACCACAACCCGCAAGCCCGCTTATAACTCTCGCTGGGTCAACTGGTCCGGTGTCTCCGCCGCCCAGCCGCGCAAACAGGTCGCACCGCGTGATGAGGCCGAGCTGATCCAGATCATTCAGCGGGCAGCTGCCTCCGGCGAGAGGGTCAAGCCCATCGGTGCTGGCCACTCCTTCACCTCCGTGGCCGCCACGGAGGGCATCCAAGTGAGCCTGGACAACCTGGCCGGACTCATCCGCTTCGACCCGGATAAGATGACCGCCCGCCTGCGCGCGGGCACCCGGCTGCGGGACGTGCCGGGCATCCTGGCTCCCCTGGGCGTGGCGCTGGCCAACCAGGGCGACGTGGATCCGCAGTCGCTGGCAGGCGCGATCGGCACCAGCACCCACGGAACAGGGCTGGGCTTCACCGGCTTCGCCGGAATGCTGCGCGCCTTCCGCATCATCACCCCGGACGGCCAAGCGCACGAGTGCTATCCGGGCGCAGACGGCATCGCCGGCGAGCTATACGACATCGCGCGCGTTTCCCTGGGCGCCTACGGCATCATCACCGAGGTGGAGATGGACGTGGTGGATACCTTCGTCCTCCACGCGGTCGAGCGCGCAGAGCCGAACGACGAGGTGGTGGAGAACTTCGCCGAGCGGGTACGCGGCAAGGATCACCTGGAGTTCTACTGGTTCCCCGGCACCGACGTGGCCCACGTGAAGACGAACACCCGCCTGGCGGGCAACACTCCCACCAACCCGATCCCGCGGTGGAAGGAGGTGCTGGACGACGAGCTGCTGAACAACGGTGCATACCGGGTGATGAACGATCTGGCGCACCACTTCCCCTCCTTATGCCGGCCTTTCGCCAAGCTGAGCGCGAAGACGCTGGCGCAGCGGGAGTACTCCAACGTCGCTCACGACGTGTTCGTCAGCGCCCGTCGAGTGCGTTTCAACGAGATGGAATACTCGGTGCCGCTGGCCGATGCCCGCGAGATCCTGCGGGACGTCCAGCACACCATGAACACTTGCGGCGAGCAGGTGCTCTTCCCCATCGAGGTCCGTGCCACGGCGGCGGACGACGTGCCGCTATCCACGGCTAAGGGCCGCGAGTCCTGCTACATCGCCATCCACCGCTACAACAAGGACAGCCACCAGGCGCTGTTCCGTCACATCGAGCCGATCTTCAAGGCCGCTTCCGGTGGCCGCCCGCACTGGGGCAAGCTGCACACCCTCACCCACGAGGATCTGCTGGAGCGGCACGAGGATCTGGCGCGGGCATGTGGGATCCGCGCGAAGGTGGATCCGCAGGGCATGATGCGCAACGCGATGATCGATCGCGTTTTCGGGCTGGCCTAACTCAGCTTTTTCACCCGCCGCACCCGCGGCGGGCGGTTGCGCACAAGGTCGACGATGAAGACGATCACCGCGATCCAGATCAGCACGAAGCCAACCCAGCGGGCGGGCTCGATGTGCTCGTTGTTCACGAACACCGCCCACAGCATCTGAATCACTGGCGTGATGTACTGCACCATTCCCAGACTGGTCAGCGACATTTCCTGCGCGGCGCGTGCGAAGCACAGCAGCGGCAATGCGGTCACCACGCCCGCCAGCATCAGCAGTGCTGCGTGGCCGGCACCCAGCTGCACAAAAGTATTGGTGCCCTGGGATTGCAGGAACCCCAGGTAAATCAGCCCTACCGGCGCCAGTACAAGAGTTTCGGCGGTGAGGGACTGAATGGGCGTCAAACGAACCTGCTTTTTCACTAGCCCGTAGAACCCGAAACTAAAGGCCAGACCCAAAGAGATGATCGGCGGCGAGCCGAGTGCGACTGTCAGAACGACCACGGCGATGGTGGCAATGCCGACGGAAACCAGCTGCAGGCGGCGCAGCTTCTCCCCCAGTACGATCACTCCCAGCAGCACGCTGACCAGTGGGTTTACAAAGTATCCGAGGGCAGCGTCCGCGACGTGGTTGTTGTTCACCGCGTAGATGTACAGCCCCCAGTTCACGCTGATCAGCACCGCGGCGGCAGAGACGATCCACCACTGGCGCGCCGTGATCGCCCGCAGCTGCTTGTACCCGCGCACTGCAGCGAGCAGCAACAGCATGAACACCAGCGTCCACACGAAGCGGTGCGCCAGGATCTCCATTGGCGTCGCCGGCTGCAGGAGGGGGAAGAATGCGGGGAAAAGCCCCCACATCAGGTAGGACAGCAGGCCCCAGATCACTTATCTAGCTCCCATCGGTCGAATTCCAATACGCCCATAGACCGCCTCGGGGTCCGCGGGCTCCACGGCGTATGCCCGCTGCGCGAGTTCGCGGAGCTGCTCGGGCGTGGCGTGAACCAGCACCCCGTCGATCCGGAGCTTCTCCGGCTCGGTCTGCGCACTGCGGGCCATCCGTCCTACTGCCTGATTGATGACATCGGCGCGGGTGCGGCCCACCGCCGGCTCGGGCAGCACAGCCTGCGCGGTCGCTCCGAAGTATAGGGTACTCACGCGCGCATCCAGGCCCTGCACCAGGTCGATCACCGCCTTAGAGTCCCACGGGTGTTCCGGGTCGGGGGAAACTAGTGCCCAGCGAGGTTCGTCCCCGGTCATCTGGTCTAGCTGCTCGCGTGCATGCTCCCGGTACTGCGCCGGGGTGCCGTCGAAGGGGCCGAGCTGGTCGCCGTTGATGTTCGGCGGTTTCGAGGTCAGGTCCGAGGTGCTCATGGCTATGACGCCCAGTCCCATCGCAATGAGGCACAGTCCGGAAAGCCAGGCTACCCAGGCGGGCCGGCGCGTATCCTCCCAGTCCAGCTGGCGCTGCCGCTTCTTGTTCGCCTTCAACTGCTGGGGGCTGCGTCCCCGATACTGCCGTTCTTGGCTCACGGGTGTGTCCCTTCACCGGAACCCGGCGTGGCTATACCGTTGGCATCCCGCAGCCTGTCGAGGGCCAGCTGCAGATCCTCCGGGTACGGCGAGCGGACGGTCTTCCAGGAGCCATCAGGGTGCGGAAAGCCCAGCTCCACGGCGTGCAGCCACTGGCGGATGAGCCCCAGCTTCTCCGCGAGCTTCGGATCGCTGCCGTACATCGGGTCGCCGCACAGCGGGTGATGCAGCGCAGAGAAGTGCACGCGGATCTGGTGGGTGCGGCCTGTTTCCAGCTTCACCTCCAGCAGACTGGCTTGGCGGTGCGCCTCCAGCGTGTCGTAATGGGTGATGGCATGTTTGCCGTCTTCGCGCACGCTAAAGCGCCAGCCCGCGGACGGGTGGCGGCCGATCGGCGCGTCAATCGTTCCGGAGGTCGGGTCCGGGTGGCCTTGAACCAACGCATGGTAGGTCTTGGAAACCTCCCGGTCGCGGAAGGCATTCTTCAGCACGGTGTAGGCGCGCTCGCTGGCGGCGACAATCATCACCCCGGAGGTGCCGACGTCCAGGCGCTGCACGATGCCCTTGCGCTCCGGCGGGCCGGAAGTGGAGATGCGGAAGCCCGCGGCAGCCAGGCCGGAGGTCACGGTGGGGCCCTCCCAGCCGACGGTGGGGTGCGCGGCCACACCGACGGGCTTATCCACCACGATCACATCCTCGTCGGAGTAGAGGATGTCCATTCCCTCCACGTGCCGGGCGGGTTCTGCAGCCAGATCCCGCGGCGGGGCGGGCAGCGTCACGTCCAGCCACGCGCCTGCCACCAAGCGGTCGGACTTCCCCACCGGCGCCTGGTCTTGCAGGATGTCGCCGTCGGCAGCCAGCTCCGCCACTGCGGTACGGCTGAGCCCCAGCAGCTTGGATAAGCCGGAATCCACGCGCATGCCGGCCAGACCGTCCGGCACGGGCATCACTCGGTTCTCGCGAGTCATCGGCTCACCTCCTCGCTGGCATCCTCCTGTTCCTCACCGGCGTCCCCCTGTTCTTCCCGCTCCTCCCGTTCTTCACGCACGTGATTCGCTGGCTCGATGAAGAACGCGTAGATCAGGTAGCAGACAACACCGACGGTGATGGCGGCGTCCGCAACATTAAAGATCGCGAAGCTACCGAAAGAAAGAAAGTCCACAACGTGCCCGTGCATGCCCCCGGGCTCGCGAAACATGCGATCCAGCAGGTTGCCCGCCGCACCGCCGCCGATCAGGCCGATCGGTAGCGCCCCGGCCATGTAGCGCGTGCGCAGAGCCAGAACAATGCAGGCCAGGAACGCGATTAGCTGGAATACGGAGAAGATGATGGTGACGTTCGTCCCCATGGAAAAAGCCGCGCCGGGGTTGCGCACCAGATAAAGCCGGAAGAACTCGCCGATGACGGGGTAGGCCCGTTGCTCCTCTAGATTTTCGACGACCGCCCATTTAGTGATCTGGTCGACGACGATGATCCCGAACATCAGGGTCAAGGCGGCGAGAGATGCACGTTTTGAAGTCACGCTTATTCAGTCTAATGTCCGCCTGTTACGCTGTGAACTTGTGGGTATTTCTAGTAAGTCCGCGCTGGCTGTTTGCAGCGCCATTGGTATGGCCTTCACGACCGTCGCATGCTCTGACTCTGAGCAGCCGCAAGCTAAGCCGGCAGATGTGGCCGTGCCGGGCGTCAAGGTGGAGCTTGTAAGCCGCGGGGCTTCTCCCCAGGAGCCGATCGCCTGGTTCTCGCAGGAGGGCAGCCAGGAGGTCACGTACCACGCCACCCAAGGGTTCGCTCAGCACACTGTTGGTGCCGCTAAGGATGATGACGCCACCGCGTCGGCCACCGACGCCTCAGAGACGGCGAAGGAAGACGAGCAGCCGGATGTTGACGAGCTGGACTACGACGAGGTCACCATGAACCTGCCCTTGTCCGCCGAGGTCACGACTGACGGTAAGGGGCGCCAGACCAATGTGACCGTGGGCGAGCCAACCGGCACCAACGACGAGCGGAACGAGGACATCGCCACGGCCAAGGGCTTCAAGATGACCACTGAACAGGAAATCGACGGGCGCGCGACCTCCCGCAGCTACACCGC
Organism: Corynebacterium sp. c24Ua_83; assembly: GCF_039907245.1. Lineage (NCBI taxonomy): Bacteria > Bacillati > Actinomycetota > Actinomycetes > Mycobacteriales > Corynebacteriaceae > Corynebacterium > Corynebacterium sp. c24Ua_83. The sequence continues at coordinate 104,366 of NZ_JASBOI010000003.1, forward strand.
CCCCGATGAAGCCAGCGCGACCGCCCGCGCCAGCGTGGAATCCGCGCTGAACCAGATGAACGACTTCCCTTTGATCTTCCCCACCGAGCCCGTGGGAGTGGGCGCGAAGTGGACGGTTTCCAACCGCGTGGACGGCGACATTTCGATGACCCAGAAGGTCACTTATTCCCTGCTGGAACGCGAGGGGCAGACCGTCTCGCTCAAGGTGGAGGTTTCCCGTAGTCCTGCAGTGGCCACGTTGGCACAGACCGATCTGAAGGTGCTGGACGTCGAAACCGAGTCCAGCGGGCAGATCGCGCTGGATCTAAACAAGGTTCTGCCCACCCGGGGCCACATCAACGTGGAGACGAAGGTCACCTACGGGCAGGATGATTCCCCGGTCCGCGTGGTGCAAACCTCCACCTCGAAGTCGAAGTGGAGCCCTGAAAACTAACTCCCCCCCTGAAAAGGCAGGCGGCCTAGAGGTCCTTGCACATCGGCGGTACCTGATCCGGCAAGACGTTTTCCACCAGGGTGCAGGCCCAGCCCTGGTCCAGCTTCCACTTGCCGTCCTCGCTGACGAATTCCACGTCGCTGACCACGTGCGGTTCCTGGTCGGGCACGGTCAGGTTCACGGTTGCGTTGACGTTGCCGGGGGTCAGGCTGGGCAGTACGGGGTCGACGACTTCGAGGGTCGCGCCGGACTCGGTGCGGGACTTCGTCAGGGCGTCAAAAAGCTCCGGGGCCTGGTCGCCGTTCACGACCGTGTCCACCTTCTCCTCGGTCGGAACTTCCGGGTCTACGGCGCGGTTCAGCACGCCCGACAGCTCCTCCGCAGTCGGGGTTTCGTTCTCAGCCGCTTCAGAGGATTCAGCGGAGGTGGTGGCAGAGGAAGAGGAGGTGCTGTCGGAGGAATCGTCGTCGTTGCCGCAGGCGGAAAGGGTCAGCCCGGCAGCCAACACGGCGGATACCGCCGTTGCGCGAGTAAGGATCTTGGTGCTACGAGAGTGGCGCTGGGTAGAACGCACGAGAATGCTCCTTCGAAGATTGGACGGTGTAATGCTAATGATCGTGTGCAAATAACCGAGTAGGAAAATAGTGCTCGGTGGCACACTGCCGGAGACAGCTGTGCACATGGAGTACACGTTCCAAAAAAAAATTTGGGGAACCAGTTTCCGACTATACAAGCCATACTGTTGCAGATGTTATTCGTGTGATTTGCACCAAAAGGCACGAGCCGCCGACCAGGGATGGACATTACAGAAGCAGCCTCACCTATGCGTTGGCATACACGACTATTCCGTGGAGCTCATACGCTGCCGGGCAAACTGACTGAGCAACGCCAGCACTGCTATCCCGGCCGCGGAAATACAGAGAAGAGTTGGCGTCGCATTTACCGAAACCAGTAAAGCCCCGAAGATTGCCCCTAGTGCGGAGCCCAAGTAATTGGCGGAAGCATTCGCAGCCACGGCTGTAGCCCCGTCGGCCGGGTTCGCTTGAAGCAGGATGTGTTGCTGAGGTGCGAGCGAGGCCCACCCGCACATTCCCCATACGAACAAGCTAGCAACCATGATCCACGCGGTTTGGTCTTGTGTCATGCCGAGCAGCGCAAGAGTGAGACCCCCGAGTATGACCATGCTCAGTTGCAACGGGGCACGCCGGTCTAACAGTCTGCCTACACCTAGTGCTCCCACCGCGCCCCCAATGCCCCAGACCCAAATCGCAAGCGTCTGGTGAGACGCCAAGCTTCCTGCGGACAAAATCACGGTCATGTAGGTGTAAAGCCCAAGAGAAGCAACACCAGTCAGCAGAGTTACGGTCACCGTAACTAGATTTTTAGGTCGCGCGATCGAGAGCAATCGTTCCCGGGCACCAGAAGCAGGGATCTCTGGCAGCTCGCCTCCGCGCAGGACAATTCCCGCTAGCGCGGCGCCTCCGATAGCTGCGATCAGCAGCATGGCGGCTCGCCATCCCCATTGGTGTGCTAACGCCAGACCTGTCGGGACGCCAAATACGGTGCCGATTGCCAAACCCGCAAGAACCAGTGCCAATGCACGCCCACGATGTGCTTCCCCTGCAATCTCTGCCGCGACCGCGGATGACAAGGGCGAGTACACACCCGCTGCTGCGCCAGCCACCACTCGGGAGACTAAGAAGAACCCTACAGTCGGCGAAAACGCCGTGGCTAGGTTTGCCACAGTGAAGATAAGCAAGGACACGATGAGGCTCCACCGTGACCGCCTTCCTGCGCGTCCAGCCAACAAGGGCCCTGCTATCGCATATGAGCCGGTGAAGGCTGCTACGCCCAGGCCGACAGTAGCTTCGCGTGCGTCTAGCGATGAGGCGATAGTGGGAAGGAGACCAGCAACAACATATGCGTCCAGCCCGAGCGCGACACTCCCCACCACGAAGGGCCAGAGCCGTCCCATCATTCCTGTACCTCTGTAGAGACAGTATTGGCCACCACAGCGGAAAGCACTCCAGGGAACAAGCGATCGAGGTCTTCACTCCGCAACCGGATCAGACATGCACGCCCCTCGCTCCGGGTCCAAGTCACGCCCGACTCCCGCAACATACGGGTGTGGTACGTAAGCGTCGATCGAGGCAAGTCGTCCGCGAGCTCGAGACTGTCGTGCTCGAGCCCGTCAGCCAGACGTCGAATCATCTCGAGACGCGTGGGATCGCTCAGGGCGGCCAACACCCTGGCCAAGGTGATTTCATCAGTTTCTGGGTGGTGATACTTGCGAGGGGACATACAACCTCCTTCAATCGTGCAACAATACTTGCATGATAATCATGCAAGAATTACTGCACAACTTCATCCCATTCGCCGAGACTCGATCAACGCCTTCGATTAACGCGCCTAGGCGTCACGTAAATTGGTCACATGACTTCCAGCCCCTCGCAGAACTACCTGCAGATCCCCGTCCTCGGCACCGGCGGTACCATCAGTTGCACCCACTCCCCCGAAGGCGACCTTGTACCCACTCTGACCTGTGCAGACATTGTCAACCAGGCTCGTATTCCCCAGGGCTTCCAAGCCCTGCCGCACGACATCATGAGCATCGACTCCAGCTCCATCACCCTGCCCCAGATCGACGAGCTCGTCGCCCACATCGCACGCTTCTGTTCCCCCGCCCCGGCCGGCGTCGTGGTGCTGCACGGAACCGACACGATGGAGGAATCCGCACTCGCCGCCGCATGCGCTTTGGATCTTCCCTGCCCTGTTGTGTTTACGGGCGCCCAGCGCCCGGGTGATGACGCCGCACCGGACGGCCCGGCCAACCTTTCCCGCGCGTTCGCCGCACTTGCATCGGGGGAGCTTTCTGCGGGGGTTCACATCGTTTTCGGGGATGCCATCCTGCCCGCCCGCGGGGCTTACAAGGCTCACACCACTGCCGAAACGGCCTTCCGCAATGCACTGATTGACTCTGGGAAACACGATGGCGCGTCCCCCATCACGGATGGCACTGCCCTACCTCCGCTACAGGTAGCGGGGCTATACGTGCCCATCGTCAGCACCTTTGCGGGCGATGATGGGCAACTTATTCGGGCGCTGCGAGAGCAGGACAAGCGGGAGCAGGGCACAAAGGTTGGCGCCAAGGTAGGTGCCGTGGACGGCCTGGTGCTGGCCGCCATGGGCTCCGGCAACATTCCCACAGCTGTCGCCGAGGAGCTGGAGGCCTGGCGCGCGGAGCGTACCGCCGAGCTGCCGGTGGTGGTCTGCAGCCGGGTACCAACCGGCGGGATTTCCTTCGTCTACGGAGGTACGGGCGGCGGCGCCCAGCTGGCCCGCGCCGGCTTCCGTAGCGGCGGGGCGCTGCGTCCCAGCCAGGCGCGCATCGAATTGCTCTACAAACTCGCCCGCGCTCGCTAGTCCCCTCTCAGTTTCTAGTCCTCCGCCAGCCCGTCGAGGTCCCAGGCCAGGCTGTCCAGCGGGTCGGCGGGGCTTAGGTCTTCATCGTCAATGCGGAAGGTGCGGGTCTTCCCCGGGCCGGTCGCGGCGGTCTCGAAACGCACGCTGACCACCCCGTTGCCGGATCCCTGCACCCACCCGTGCCCGAACTCCACGTGCGATACATCCTGGGTGGCATGCCACACGGGGCGGGCCGTGGTGGCGTCATCAACCAAAGAACTAAACCCCGCATCGGTTTCAGGGGCGACGATGGGCACCGGCGGGCCGTCGAGTTCGGGGAACAGCAGCTCCTGGCGGTCGGCCACCAGCCCGGACACGCTCACCCCGACCAGGCGAAAGGCACCGGCCTGCTCGGGGCGTGGCATCAGGCGCTGGGCGAGGGCAAAGATCTTGTCGAAGTCCTCCGTCGGCGCGGGCAACCCGGCGGACTTCGTGTGCAGCTGAAAGTCGGTGGTGCGCGTCTTGACGGTCACAGTGCGGGCGGCGCGGCCGTCCTTCAACAGGCGGCGGTGCATGGCCAGCGCGGTCTCGTGCAGCACGCGCATGGCCTCTGCGGTGGTGCGCGCGTCCACCTGCAAAGTCCTTTCCGCGCTGACTTGCTTGGCGGGCGCGCGGGGAGCGACGGGCCGCGGGTCGTCGCCGGCGGCCATGCGCTGCACCTCGACCCCAACCGAGCCCAGGGCGCCGCGCACATCCGTGGTGTCGGCGGCAACGAACTGTCCGATCGTGTCGATCCCCATGGTGTGCAACTTGCCTTGTGCAACCTTGCCGATCCCCCACACGTCGCCAACGGGCCGGTCGGCGAAGACCTCCATGCGCGCCTCGGGCGGTACTACGAACACCCCGTGGGGCTTAGCCAGGTCGCTGGCCATCTTCGCGTCCAGCTTGGTCGCGGCCATGCCGACGGAAGCGGGCAGGCCGGTCTCCTCTTCGACTCTAGCCTGCAGGTTCTCGGCCCAGTCGCGGGCTTCCGCGGCGCTATCCAACCCCTGCGGCTCGGCGAAGCCCTCGTCCACGGATAGCTGTTCCACCACGCCAGCGTGGGAGCGGATGACCTGGAAGATGCGGCGGGAGGCGGCCGCGTACACCTCCTTGCGTGGTTTAACCACCACGGCGCGGTTGTTGCACAGGCGCACGGCCTGCCCCATCGGCATCGCCGAGCGGGCCCCGAAAGCCCGAGCCTCGTAGGAGGCACCGGCTACTACCCCACGGCCTCCCAAGCCACCGACCAGCACCGGCCTATCGCGCAGGGTCGGTCGGGTGAGCTGCTCGACGGAGGCGAAGAACGCATCCATATCGATGTGAGCCACCCAGCGCATGCGCGTACCCTGCGGGTCTTTCTTTAGGACGCCACCGACGCCACCGCGATGTCAGCCGAGCAGCCATCGGCGACGTCGTGGCTGAGCTGCTCGTCGACGACAACCTTCACATCTGTGGCCAGCACTTCCTTGGCGATGGCATCCGCGTGGGTGCGCGCCCACTCTTCCTTGTCCGCGGGCACGGAAAGGGTCAGGTGGATCCGGTCGGTGATCTGCAGGTCGGCGGCCTTGCGGGCCTCCTGCAGGCCGCGCACGCGGTCGGCGGCCCAGCCCTCGGCCTCCAGCTCCGGGGTGGTCTGGGTGTCCAGCACCACCAGGCCGTCCTGGCCGGATACCTCTGCCGTGTGCTCCGGCTCAGCGGCCACGAGCTTGCGGGTGAACTCGCCATCCTGCAGGTCGATGCCGTCGGCGGTGACCACGCCCGCGTCGTCGACGGTGTAGTTGCCGGACTTCACGGCCTTGATGACGCGCTGGACGTCCTTGCCCAGACGTGGCCCGGCCGCGCGGGCATTCACCACGACCTCGAAGCCGCCGACCTGGGCGACGTCCTCGGTCAGCTCGACCTGCTTGACGTTCACCTCGTCGGCGATGATCTTCGTGAAGTCCTCCAGCGCGCTGGCGTTCGGCAGCGCGACGGTCAGCTTCGGCAGCGGCAGGCGGTTGCGCAGCTTGTGTGCCTTGCGCAGGGAGCTCGTCGCGGAGCTGACCGCGCGCACGGCATCCATGGCCTCCACCAGCTCCGCGTCGGCGGGTAGATCCTCGGCCTTCGGGAAGTCCGCCAGGTGCACGGAGCGCTCACCGGTCAGGCCGCGCCAGATCACCTCGGTGGTCATCGGCAGCAGTGGAGCTGCCGCACGGCACAGGGTCTCCAGCACGGTGTACAGGGTGTTGAAGGCCTCGGGGTGGACGGCGTCGCCCGCCCAGAAGCGGTCGCGGGAACGGCGGACGTACCAGTTAGTCAGCGCGTCGCAGAACCAGCGGATCTCGTCGCAGGCAGTGGCGATGTCCGTGTTGTTCAGCGCATCGGTCACCCCCTGCACAGTGTCGCGCAACTTCGCCAGGATGTAGCGGTCCAGCACGTTGGTGGAGGACGTATCGTACTGCGCCGGCAGGGAGGCGTAGAGGCGCAGGAAGGAGTAGGCGTTCCACATGGGCAGCATCGCCTGGCGCACGCCCTCGCGGATGCCCTGCTCGGTGACGATCAGGTTGCCGCCGCGCAGGATCGGCGAGCTCATCAGGAACCACCGCATGGCGTCGGAGCCGTCGCGGTCGAAGACTTCGTTGACGTTCGGGTAATTGCCCTTGGACTTACTCATCTTCAGCCCGTCATCGCCCAGCACGATGCCGTGGGCCACGACCTTTTTGAAGGCCGGGCGGTCGAACAGGGCGGTGGACAGAACGTGCATGGTGTAGAACCAGCCACGGGTCTGGCCAGAGTACTCCACGATGAAGTCCGCCGGGGAGTGGGTATCGAACCACTCCTTGTTCTCGAACGGGTAGTGCTTCTGCGCAAACGGCATGGAGCCCGACTCGAACCAGCAGTCCAGCACCTCCGGCACGCGGCGCATGGTGGACTTGCCCGTCGGATCATCCGGGTTCGGGCGGGTCAGCTCATCAATGTCCGGGCGGTGCAGAGAGGCCGGCTTGCGGCCGAAATCGCGCTCCAGCTCCTCCAGGGAGCCGTAGACATCCATGCGCGGGTAATCCTCGGAGTCAGAGACCCACACCGGGATCGGCGCGCCCCAGTAACGGTTGCGCGAGATGTTCCAATCGCGGGCGCCTTCCAGCCACTTGCCGAACTGCCCGTCGCGGATGTGGGAGGGCATCCACTCGATCTGCTCGTGGTTCAGCTCCACCATGCGGTCGCGGAACTTGGTCACGGCCACGAACCAAGACGGCAGGGCCATGTAGATCAGCGGCTCGCCGGAGCGCCAGGAGTGCGGGTAAGAGTGCTCGATCGTCTGGTGTCGCAGCACGCGGCCCGCGGCCTTCAGGTCCTTAATGATTGCCTTGTTCGCGTCGAAGACCAGCTGGCCCTGGTAGTCGGGCGCCAAGGAGGTGAACTTGCCGTCCATGTCCACCGGGATCTCCAGGTCAATGCCCGCTGCCTCACAGGTGAACATATCGTCCTCACCGAAAGCCGGAGCCTGGTGGACCACGCCCGTACCGTCGGCGGTGCTGACGTAGTCGGCGCACAGCACGCGGAAAGCACCCGCCTTGAACTGCCTGCCCTCTCCGCCCTCGGTACCCTCGCCGGCGCCGGTTTTCTCGCCCGCACGCTCGGCGAAGTACTTGAACAGCGGCTCGTAGGTCATGCCCTCCAGCTCAGCACCCGTGAAGGTGCCCAGAACCTCGGCCTTCTCCCCCAGCTCCTTGGCGTATGCACCGCGCAGGTCGTCGGCCAGCACCACGGTCTTTCCATGCATGCCCTCTGCGCCGTCGGCACCGATGGCGTCATCACCAATCCGCACCGCGGCGTAGGTCACCTCGGGGTGGACCGCCAGGGCGAGGTTCGCCGGCGTGGTCCACGGGGTGGTCGTCCAGCCGATAAACGCGGCATCGGCGAGCTCCGGGTGCTCAGCCAGGGTCTTCACAGAGGCAGTGTCCTCGGTCGCGCCGGTGATCGGGAAGGTCACCGTGATGGTCGGATCCTGGCGCATCTTGTAGGAATCATCCAGGCGGGTTTCCTGGTTGGACAGCGGCGTGTGCTCCGCCCAGGAGTACGGCAGAACGCGGAAGCCCTGGTAGATCAGGCTCTTGTCGTAGAGGGCCTTGAAGGCCCACATGACGGACTCCATGAAGCCCGGGTCCATCGTCTTGTAGCCGTTGTCGAAGTCCACCCAGCGCGCCTGGCGGGTGACGTATTCCTTCCACTCGTCCGTGTAGCGCAGCACCGAGGTCGCGCAGTACTCGTTGAAGGAGCGCATGCCCATCTCTTCGATGCCGGCGCGATCCTTGATGCCCAGCTGCTTCTCCGCCTCCAGCTCGGCGGGCAGGCCGTGGCAGTCCCAGCCGAAAACGCGGGCAACCTTCTTGCCCTGCATGGTCTGGTAGCGCGGGACGATGTCCTTGACGTAGCCCGTCAGCAGGTGGCCGTAGTGCGGCAGGCCGTTGGCGAAGGGCGGACCGTCGTAGAAGACATATTCCTCGTTGCCCTCGCGGGAGTTAACGGATTCGTTGAAGGTGCCGTCCTTCTCCCAGTACTTCAGCACGTTCTCTTCGAGTGCGGGGAAGGCGGTCGAACCGCCATTGGACATATCGACGCGCGGGTAGGCGCCGCCTGCTGGGGTTGCTTCGCTCATGGTGTGGTACCTGTTTCTTCGCTCTTTTTAGTGACGCCCACAGTTTCGCTGTCGGCGGTGTTCTCGCTAAAAAACAGGGACGCATCGGCTAGAAACGCCTTGCGCGGTACCACCCTGATTGGCGTAATTCGTGATACGCCCTCTTCGTCTCTTACGGCGATAACGTGCCGCGACTCCGCCTGGGTCTAATAAGTGCCCGCCCTAGCCTTCGCGTGTGGAGTGCGGACACCGTTCTTCCAGGAACGCTCCCCGATGATGGCCGGATCAATGCGTACTTTTGAAGGATATTCAGTTACGGCTCCCACCTTACACTGCCGTGTGCGGGATCAGAGCCTTAGCCCTTAGCGAACCTTTAGCGCTTGCGATGGCGGATCAGATCGTAGACAAACAATGCCACGCCGATCAGGGCTACGGTCACGCAGATCCAGGCCCAGATGGTGGATCCGACCGCGAGACTAACGACTAGGGCCGCAAAGCCGAGAACCGCCAGGAGGATTGCTGCAGCGAGCATCGTTACTGTTTCCTCCTGGCGGTCGGTAGTGGGCCGTTACTAAGGCGCTGGTGCTATTAGTTGTCTTCGCCCTCGATCTCGATGGAGCCCGCCGGAGCGGCGGTGCCGCGGCTGTTCAGATCTTCCAGCTGAGACTCCAGGAAGGTCTTCAGGCGGGTACGGTACTCGCGCTCGTAGGTGCGCAGCTCCTCGATGCGTGCCTCGAGGGTGGTCTGCTGCTTCTTGACCGTGTTCATGATCTCGGTGTGCTTGCGCTCTGCGTCCTCCTGCAGGGCGTTTGCCTTCTCCTGTGCGGAGCGGATCTGTGCCTGGGACTGAGCAGTAGCGTCGGAGATCATGACCTCGGACTTCTGCTTTGCGTCTGCCAGCAGTGCGTTGGACTTCTCCTCCGCGTCTGCCAGCATCTTCTCGGAGCGGGTCTTCGCATCCGCCAGCTGAGCCTCGGAGCGCTTCTGTGCGTCCGCCAGGGTGTTCTTGGAGCTGCTGTCGGCGTCGTCGATGGTCTTCTTCGCGGTGGCGCGAGCCTCTTCCAGCATGGCGTTGGACTCTGCCTTCGCGTCACCGGTCAGGCGGTCTGCCGTCTCCTGTGCCAGGGACAGCACGCGGGCTGCCTGCATGTGGGTCTCGGCGGTCGCGACGCCGGACTTGCCGTCGCCGGAAGCAGCCGGAGCCTGCTTCTTGGCATCCTCAGCAGCCTTCTCTGCCTTAGCGGCGCGATCCTCAGCGGCCTTCAGCTTGGCCTCGTAGTCAGCCTTGATCTTCTTCTCGATCTCGGCGATGTTTGCCTGGGAAGCGGCCTGCGGCTGAGCCTTGCCCTGCTCTGCCTGAACCTCGGCGCGAGCGTCCTTGCGAGCCTGCTCCAGCTTCGCGGAGTACTCGGACTCGAACTGGCCACGCAGGTCGGACTCAATCTTGCGACGCAGTGCAGCCTCGTCAACCTGGGAAGCACCAGCAGCGCCTGCTACACCGGCGCCAGCGCCATTAGCGGAACCGGACTCCAGCTGCTCGACCTTCAGCTTGAGGTCGGAGTTTTCGTCCTGCAGTTCCGCAAGAGTGTCCTCCACGAGATCCAGGAACTGGTCGACCTCGTCCTCGTTGTAACCACGCTTGCCGATCGGCGGCTTGCTAAAAGCTACGTTGTGCACATCAGCCGGAGTGAGTGGCATAGGTTGTCCCTTTCCCTTTCGGATTGCCTCAAAGTGCTAGAAGGCGTTCACAACAGTAATGAACTATTGATGGTTTATGAAACAGTTACAAAGCATACCAGCATAAGCTGGTTCAGTCTCAACTTTAGATCGAGATTAACTGCGTAGCGCGGCATAACACCGTATAGCTCAGCCTCAACATTAATTTACTGCAACCTCATTAACACCACAGACAGGACATCACCCCCTAGTTTCACCCCCATACAAAAGTTTCTTCACCTATTCGGTGTGAACACGTAACGCTAGAAACGCGCCGACGATGTAACAGGTGAAGGAAATAAGGAAACCGCCACCGGCCAAGACCCACATTCCCGACCGGCAGCGGCTTCCGTCACTACACACGACATCTCCGCAGCCTCACTCACTTACCGCGAAGATGTCTCCAATCCTAGCCCCACGAACGGATATTCACAACAGCTTGCTGAATATCCGTTTCATTCTTCTCCCCCCGGCATCCACCCCCTTAGTTTTATAACTTTAAGGATGCACTGATATCGGCCTCGCTAGTGAACTACTAGCGGGTTCTTGGACGAAGAATCCTCCAAAGAACTTTTCGCCCTATCTTCGCCGTACTGTCGCTGCACTTTCGCTGTGTTAGCGAACAAATGCCCCAAGAAGCATGGTCAGCAACTGCAGACCGAAAAACAAAACAAGCACGGAGACATCCAGCCCCACACCCCCGAGCTGAACCGGCGGAATCAACTTCCTAAGCGCCTTAACCGGGGGATCTGTAACCACAAACAGCGGCTCGGCCACAATGCTGAACCAGCGCTGCGGGCGCCAGTTACGGGAAAAGGACTGAATCATTTCGATAATGATGCGCAAGATCAAAATCAGAATGTAGAAGCGAATCAGCCACATCAGCAGAAGCAGGATTTCGTTCACTTAAGCACTCTCTATTGTTTAACGACCTTTATGAGTTAAAAGACTTCTAAAACGGCTGGCGCGCTGGCTAGATGGTCTCCGCGATGGCATCCAGCTGATCCTGCGCCAGGGTCACGCCCTTCGGCAGCAAGATGAAGTTACGCACACCCTTGAGCTTCTTTAGCTGTGCATCCAGGCCGCGGCTCAGGCCAGCGGCGAAGTCTAGTACTCGCTTTGCCTCGCCCTTTTCCATTCCGCTGAGGGAGAAGACGACAACCTCGCGAGCCTTGAGGCTATCCACCAGCTCGCCGGCCTGGGTGTAGGAGCTCAAGGTAAAGGACACGAAGGCCGAAGGATCCTTCTCCTTCGCCGGAGCCTCCGCGTAGGAGGAGGAATAGTGGCTTCCGCCGCGGGAAGAGTAGCGATCCTCGCGGTCGCCCCGCTCTGCGCGGTCAGCGTACTCGGAACGGCCATAACGGCCGCCGCGCTCTGCGCGGTCGCCAAAGTCACGCTCAGAACGGGAACGGTAGGAAGGCTCGTGGGCATCACGCTCAACACGGTCTGCGCGATCAGCACGGTCGCGCTCGCGAGAGCCGTAGCCGTCGCTGTAGTAATCCGTGTTGTAGGTTTCCACGGAATCAAAACCGAAGAACCGCTTGGTCTTGTCCATGAAGTTTTCTGACATTGCTCTGTAGGAACCTTCCGTTGGTTGAATCTCTTAGCTTGTTAAGGAATGTATGCAGCTATGTGGTTTAAAGTACTGGTCGCGCGCCCATTATATCCGTACCGACACGCACCAGCGTGGAGCCTTCCGCGAGGGCAATCTCCAGGTCGCCGCTCATTCCAGCGGAGTACACGGCAGCGCCCGTCACACGGTCTGTGATGCGCTCGACGAGCTGCCGACCCCGGGCAAATACGGCCGCCGGATCGGCGTCCAGCGGCGGTACCGTCATCAGCCCGCGCAGCTCCAGGTTCTCGGCCGCGGCCACGGCATCGGCCAGTTCGTCGATGTCCGCCTCCACTGCCCCGCCGCGCTGCGGATCACCGTCGGCGCTGAATTGCAGGAGCACCGGCAGGCGCTCGCTTCGATCGCCGCGCTCCAACGCCAGGCCCGCGCCGCGATCCAGCGCATTCAGCAGCTTCAGCGAATCCACGGTGTGCACGGCGGCTGCCCACCGCGCAACAGAGTTCGCCTTCTTCGTCTGCACCTGACCCACCATGTGGAACTGCAGACCTGTATCTACCAATTGTGCGTGCTTATCGCGCGCTTCCTGTTCGCGGTTCTCGCCGACGGCGGTGACGCCCAGCTGTGTCAGCAGCTTCACGTCCTCAGCAGGGTGAAACTTGGTGATGGGCAGCAGATCCGCTCCCCCGGCCACCGCAATGCGGCGCCTGACGCGCGCCAGGTTCTCAGCGATCTCCTGCGCCCGGGGACTCAGGTTCGCCGAGCCACCGGGAAGGTCATCGGCCACCTGGTTTTCGCTGTTCACGCTCTTCTGCTCCGTCATGGCATCCACACTACGCCCGCCTGACGGCCAGTCGTCCCCTCCCGGCGGTAGGAGAAGAAACGATCGGCGTGCTCCGGGTCGATTGTGCAGCGCGGATCCGCATCAATACTGCGCACTCCGAGGGAGAGCAGTTGGCGGGTCAGACCAGCACGAATGTCCAACCCATGGGTGCCCTGGGCGGTGGTGGTTGCCGAGCCGGGAAGCTTGGACTCCACATCCGCAGCCATAGCCTGCGGCACTTCGTAGTTCTCTCCGCTAGCAGCGGCGCCGAGCAGCGCGTGAATGTTGCTAGGCACAGCTCCCAGGTCTTCCATGCGGGCAATGGTGCGGCGCAGAATTCCGTTGCGGGCTCCCATTCGCCCAGCGTGAACCGCAGCGATCACGCCCGCGTCCTCATCGGACAGCAAAACCGGAACGCAGTCAGCGGTGAGGACGATCAGCGCAGTACCTCGCAGGGTGGTAATGAGGGCGTCAGTAGCCTCGATGACGGGCGACGCAGGAGCCTCAGCGGGCGCAGAAGACACAAGGTGGTCGGCGGTGACCTCCGTGACGTTCGGCGAGTGGATCTGCTCCATAAACACCAGGCGCCCCACGTCCAGACCCAGCACATCCGCCAGGCGCTGGCGGTTGTGAGCCACAGCCGCCGGGTCATCGCCCACGTGATCGCCCAGGTTGAACGAGGCGTAGGCGCCCGTAGAGATCCCACCGTTGCGGTCGGTGAAGACCTTCCGCACCTTCGGGCTCTGGTCGTGGCTCAAAGCAAACTCCTTAGTTTTGGCATCTGGTGAGGTGGTATCCGGCGGACTAGTTGAAGTCCGGCAGATCCAGGTCGTCCTCTTCCTCAGTCAGATCCACGCCAGAGTTGGTGGAGTTTTGCGGCTGCTGCGGAGCGGAAGTGAACAGGCCGCCACCCTGGTTAGTCTGCGGCTCCGGCTGCGCGTGCTGCGGCACGGTGCCACGGCGCTGCGCGAAGCTGGACTGGGTGCCAGCCTGCGGTGCGGCCGGATCGGCCTGCGCGGAGCCCGCCTGCGGGGCCTCTTGCCCCTGCACTGCGTACTGGGAGTTCTGGCCAGCCTGCGGAGCCTCCTGGCCGCCGAACAGGTTGGTCGACTGTGCAGCGCCGGCACCTGCAGCCGCGTCCGCGCTCTCCTGCGCGTGGTGCGCACCGGAGCGCTGGTTGTTGGACGTCGCGGACGGGGAATCGTCGAAGCCGGTGGCGATGACGGTCACGCGGACCTCGTCGCCCAGCTGGTCGTCGATGATGGTGCCGAAGATCAGGTTGACGTCCTCGTCGGCCTTCTCCTCCACCAGGTCCGCGGCCTGGGAAACCTCCAACAGGCCCAGGTCGGAGCCGCCAGCGAAGGAAAGCAGCACGCCCTTGGCGCCTTCCATGGTGCTCTCCAGCAGCGGGGAGTTAATAGCCGCCTGGGTGGCCTTGACCGCACGCTGATCGCCGCGAGCGGTGCCGATGCCCATGAGGGCAGAGCCCGCGTCGGTCATGACGGAGCGCACGTCGGCGAAGTCCACGTTGATCACACCGGGGGTGGTGATCAGCTTGGTAATGCCCTCAACACCGCTGAGCAGCACCTCATCGGCCTTGCGGAAGGCCTCCATCATGGACAGCTGTTCCTCGGACATCTTCAGCAGCGAGTCGTTGGGAATAACGATCAGCGTGTCACAGACCTCGCGCAGGGCCTCGATGCCCTCCATGGCCTGCTTGCTGCGGCGACGGCCCTCGAAGCCGAAGGGGCGGGTAACCACGCCGACGGTCAGGGCGTTCTGCTTCTTCGCGATGTTCGCCACGACCGGGGCTGCACCCGTGCCGGTGCCGCCACCCTCACCTGCGGTGACGAACACCATGTCGGCACCGGCCAGGATCTCTTCGATCTGGTCCTTGTGATCCTCTGCGGACTTGCGACCAACGTCCGGGTTAGCGCCAGCGCCCAGGCCGCGGGTCTCCTCGCGGCCGATGTCCAGCTTGATGTCCGCATCGGTCAGCATCAGAGCCTGCGCATCAGTGTTGATGGCGATGAACTCCACGCCCTGCAGCTGCTCGTCGATCATGCGGTTGACGGCGTTTACTCCGCCGCCGCCGACACCGACCACCTTGATCTCAGCGAGGTGGTTTCCAGGATTCGTCATGTGCGCTTTTCCGCCTTCCTAAAGAATTTTTCGTGCTTTGCGGTTTACCGGTTTGCTGTTGCGTCCATCTTCCTAGCCGTCAAGCATTTGACGGTGCACATTTTTGGTGGCGTGTCGTATCCTTAAAGTTCAACTTAAAGCTTAAACTGGGGTTTCATCCCCACTTCAGCCCTGCCTGACGGTGGGCATAGCGGGGTTCGAGACGTTCCAATTTCCCTCGCGTCCCAACACAATTCGGGTCGCCTCGGCCTTCTCGTCCGCCCTATCGGCGGAGCCCCAATACACAGCCTGATTAGGGAAGAAGAGACGAATACTATCCGCCGACTCGGCCTCGATCCCCTCCAGCTTCCCGCGCAGATCATCCGAAAGCGCAGTCAGAGCCTTCGTCGCCGCGTCGATAGCCCGGGCGTCGTCCGCCTTGGTCTTCTTAAACTCCAAAGACCCTTCAGGCTTCACACCCGTCAAAAACACCTGCCCATTTTCGTCCACCACGTGCGGTGTGTCGCCATCCATGACGTAGCCGATGGCCTGGTGCTCGGTCACATCGACCGTCACCGTCGTGGGCCAGGAGCGCTTGACGGTCACCTTCTCCACCCACGGCACGGCTGATACGCCCTGGGCGGCTTCTGCCATGTTCAGGCGCAGCATGTTGTCGCCCGCGTTAATGGCGCTGGCCTCTCGGATCGCCTGCGGATCCGCGTTCGTCGTGCCCTGCACATCGATCTGCGACACCTTCACGATGGGCGCCGCATACGCGAGCACACCCAGCAGCACGACCAGCGCCACTAGCCCCGCGACCAGCCACTGCAGGCGCTTACGCGGCGTGTTCTGACCCTTCTGGCCCTTCGAGCTTCGCTGGTTCTTCTCGCTTCTTGCTCTTGACGCCCTACTCACCCGCGATCACCACGGTCCAGCTCCAGCAGAATCTCGTCCGCCAGCATCGTCACGGTGCCCGCGCCGATGGTCAGAACCATGTCGCCACGCTGCACCAGCCCGGCGACTACCCCGGCCACACGCGAGAAGTCAGGCTCGAAGACGCACTCGGTGGAGGCATCGATCTTGTCTCCAACAATCCGCGAATCCACGCCTTCCACCGGCTCCTCGCGGGCGCCGAAGATGTCCAGCAGCACCACCTGATCGGCCAAGGACAATGCCTCGGCGAACTCGTCGGCGAAGTTGATCGTGCGCGAGTAAAGGTGCGGCTGGAATACGGCCACGATGCGCCCACCGCGGGCTTCCACCCGCTGACGTGCGGCCGACAGGACGGCCGCGACCTCGGTCGGGTGGTGCGCGTAGTCGTCGTAGACTTCCACGTCCTGGCGGGTGCCGTGGTACTCAAAGCGGCGGCGAACGCCGTCGAAACCACCGACGCCCGCGATGACTTTCTCCACGTCCGCGCCCAGCAGCACACTGCCCAGCACGGCCGCAGTTGCGTTCAACACCATGTGGATGCCCGGAATGGCCACGCGCAGCGAATAGGTGCCAGCGCCCTGCTGCGCGGCTCTGTTCACGGTCTCAGTCAGTCGCAAGGCGGAGACGGTGCCCTCGGCGGTAACCTCCGTGCTTTCGATGATCGCTGCTGGGGGCACAGAAGAGTGGGCGTCACAAGCCTCGGCAGTGCCATAACCAACAACGCTAAACGGCAAGGGCTCGCCGTCCTCGGCACCGGCGATAAGCTTCTCGGCAAGCGCGGCCGAACCCGGATCGTCGAGGCACGCGACCAGGAAGCCACCCGGCACAATGCGGTGGGCGAACTTCTCGAATACCTCCCGGTAGGCCGCTTCGGTCTTGAAGTAATCCAAGTGGTCGGGCTCGATGTTCGTGACCACCGCGATTTCGGGCGAATAGGATAGGAAGGAACCATCGGACTCGTCAGCCTCGGCTACGAAGATCTCGCCGGTGCCGTTATGGGCATTCGTTCCCGCGCGATTCAGCTGGCCGCCGATGGCAAAGGAAGGATCCTGCCCCGCAGCCTGCAGCGCCGCCACAGCCATCGACGTCGTAGAGGTCTTGCCGTGCGTACCCGCCAGCAGGAAAGCACGACGATCCTGCAGCAACAGCGCCAGGATGTCGGAGCGGCGGAGCACCGGAATGCCTGCCTCGCGGGCGCCGACGAGTTCCGGATTATCCTGCGGAATCGCGGCGAAGGAGGTGACGACCACCGTCGGCGCCTCCCCCAGCAGGCGCAGATTCTCCTTTGCATGCCCGACCTGGATCTGCGCGCCGGCCGCGCGCAGCGCCATGATGCTGCGCGACTCCTTCATGTCCGACCCGCTGACCTGGTAGCCGCGGTCCAGCAGGATGCGGGCGATACCGGACATGCCGGCACCGCCGATGCCCACCATGTGCACGCGGGAGAGGTCCGTGGTCTGAGGCTGCTCGCTCATCGTGGAAGATGCCTTTCTGGAAGGAGGGGGTACAAAGAATTTGTTATGGGGGCTAGGGCTAAGCTTCGGCTGCTGCGATGATCTTTTCGGCGATCTTCTCGGCAGCGTCCCTGTGGCCCGCGGCCAGCGTTGCCAGGCTGGCGGCGTGCCAGCGGGTTTCGTCGCGCAGCAACGGGATGACTTCCTGGGAAACGCGGTGGCCGGTAAGCTCGGCATCCTTGATGATCACTCCGCCACCGGCGTGGGTGATCGGGCGGACGTTGAGCTCCTGCTCGCCGTTGCCGTGCGGCAGCGGCACGTAAATTCCCGGCAGGCCGACGGCGGAGACCTCGGCCACGGTCATTGCGCCTGAGCGGCACAGGATCGCATCCGCGGCGGCGAGAGCCAGATCCATGCGCTCGATGTACGGCACGGCCACGTAGGGAGGTGTGCCCTCCTTCACCGCTGTGGGCAGCTCAACCTCGTTCTTCTTGCCGTAGGCGTGCAGCACACCGATGCCCGCGTCCTGCAGGGTCTTCGCCGCATCCACCACTGCGTTGTTAATGCTGCGCGCGCCCTGCGAACCGCCGGTGACCAGCAGCAGCGGAGCTTCCGGATCCACGCCGAAGAACTCGCGAGCTTCCGCGCGCAGGGCCTTGCGATCCATCTTCAGCACGGATTCGCGCACGGGGATGCCCACGATCTCGGCATCCAGGCCAGAATCCTCCACCGCGGCCAGGCCAGTTCCGCCCAGCTTCACGCCCAGCTTGTTGGCCACGCCCGCGCGGGCATTGGCCTCGTGGACGAAGAAAGGGATCTTCAAAGAGCGTGCGGCCAGGTAGGCCGGGGCGGAAACATAGCCGCCGAAGCCGATAACCACGTCGGCCTCCACCTCGCGCAGCACCCGCTTCGTCTCCTTCAGAGCCTTGCGCAGGCGCAGCGGCAGCGTAGCCAGGTCCTTGTTCACCTTGCGCGGCACCGGCACCGGAGGGATCAGCTCCAGGTCGAAGCCGCGTGCCGGCACCAAGGTGGTCTCCAGGCCACGGGTGGTGCCCAGCGCGGTGATGCGCGCGTCGGGGCGCTGCGCGCGAACTGCCTCTGCCACGGCCATGGCGGGTTCAATGTGCCCGGCCGTTCCGCCGCCGGCAACGACGACTGATAGCTTCCGGTCGGCTTCTGGCTTCGGGTTCACTTTGGCTAGCGCCTCCTGTGTCGGTTATCGATAGTTCTGCGAGTCTTGCGCGCCCTCGGCGGCCCCGCCTCGTCCGCGCGGTGGCGGCTACGCGGCATTGGCTTCGGTGTCGCAGTGGGCGGCAGGTCCTGCCTTCGCACTCCATCGTAGCCACGCAGGCGCGACTCGCCGCCGACGCGACGGATGGACTGCTCCACCCGGTCGCGTTCGCGGCGGACGTCCTGGCTCCCCCGGCCAGCGCTCGCCCGCTGTCGGGTAACTGGCTCGCCGTAGCTATAGGCCGTCTCGCGGCGCTCGTTCCGGCGCTGCTCGCCCGCCTTGTAACCCTGCGGCTCCGGCAGCAGGAGAATGCGGTCGATGAGCGGTCGGCCTTCGTGCTGCATGGAGGAGACCGTCTCGGGCTCGTTACGGGCACAGTTGCACAGCAGCCCCATGGAAATGAGGGTGATGATCGCCGACGAACCGCCGGCGGAGATCAGCGGCAGCTGGATGCCAGTCACCGGCAGCAGACCCACAACGTAGCCCATGTTGAAGAAAGCCTGCACGGAAATACCGATGGTCAGCGTTGCCGCCAGCAGCCGCAGGAAAGGATCCTTTTGCGCCAGGGCTGTGCGAATCCCGAACCAGGCCAGCATTCCAAACAGGAACACAACGAAGAGTGCGCCAAGAAGCCCCAGCTCCTCGCCCACAATGGCAAAAATAAAATCATTCTTTGCTTCTGGCAGGTAGAACCACTTTGCTCGGGACTGTCCCAAACCGACGCCGAACATCCCACCATCAGACAGAGACAAAATGCCCTGGTGGGAATGGTAGGCCGCACCTTGGGTCGTGGACTCGCTGAAGTTCAGCGTCAGGGCGTCCTTCCACGTCTTAATACGATCACCGCGGAAGCTCTGACGGGTGATCGCATACACGCCCAGCACCGCGACTGCCCCCAGCACCCAGGTGATCACTCGACGGCTAACGCCGGCGAAGATAATGAGCGCGGCGACCACGATGCCCACGGAGAACATCATGCCGAGGTCCTTCTGTAACAGCACCAGCATCACAATCGCAGTGCTTACGGCCAAGAAGGCACCGAGGCCGGTATTAAGGCGCTGCGTGGCGCGTGCTCGGTAAGAAACGGTCGCTGCGCCCCACACCGCCAGCGCTAACTTCGCCACCTCAGAGGGCTGCACGCCAACGGGGCCAATACGGATCCACGAGTTAGAACCGACCTCGTCGCCGCCGATGCCAACTCCGGGGATGAGCACCGCTATCAGCATCACAATCGCAACTACCAGCAGCCACGGGGAATACCTGCGAATCGTCTCCGGGCGCATCCGTAGCGCCACCCACATAGCCACCAATCCGAGGAATACGACCACGGCCTGCTTAATAAACTCACCAAAGACGCTCGCGCCGCTGGCATAGGAAGTCACCATCGACGACGACAGCACCATGACGAGCCCCAGGATGGTCAGGCACGCCGTGACGACCATCAGCACCTTGTAGTTCAGCTGCGGGGTGGCCAGCTGAGCGGTGAACTTGCGGTGCAGGGATGCCAAGCCGCGCTCGGCGCCAGATTCCTGGTTCGCGGCCTTGCGCTCCGGCTCGGGTCGCTCACCGTGCGGGCTGTTCTCCCCTGCGCCGGGGATGCGCCGGCGCTTCGAATTGGACGTCGGAGTGGACATCGCGCGCCTATCCCCTTTCCTGTGTTGCTTGAGTCTCTTGGGCCTCTTGGGCCTTTTGTTCGGCTGTATCGGCCCCAGCATATGCCACCGCATACTGGGCGAACAGGTCGCCACGCTGGCTCATGCCGGTGTACATATCCAGCGACGCTGCCGCCGGGGCCAGCACCACGCTGTCGCCGGGTTGCGCCAACCCGTGGGCGGCGCGGGCGACGGCACGCATCGCTTCTTCTGGATCGGTGGCGTCAATAACAGTGACCGGCAGGTCGGGCAGCTGCCGCGACACTTCCGCGACGAGCTCCGCGCGATCCACGCCCAGGGCCACGACTGCCTTGAGAGCGCCGCCGACCGCCCGAATTAGCCCGTCGACCGCGGCACCCTTCAGCTGTCCGCCGGCAACCCAGATCACGTT
This sequence comes from Corynebacterium sp. c24Ua_83, assembly GCF_039907245.1. Lineage (NCBI taxonomy): Bacteria > Bacillati > Actinomycetota > Actinomycetes > Mycobacteriales > Corynebacteriaceae > Corynebacterium > Corynebacterium sp. c24Ua_83. Next base: position 124,752 of record NZ_JASBOI010000003.1, read on the forward strand.
GCGCTGGCCCCGCAGCGCGGCCTCGGCGGCGTGCGGGTTGGTGGCCTTCGAGTTATCGATCCAGGTAACGCCTCCGTGCTCTAGCACAACCTGCCCGCGGTGTGCCTGCACCTTGAATCCGGCCAGCGCGGCTTCGATAGCCGCCGGAGCCACGCCCAGCGCACGCGCCATCGCCGCACTCGCCGCGGCATCGGCAAGCCCTGCAGGTCCGGGAGGGCTAATCCCCTGCGCCGGAGCGAGGCCCGTGGTTTGGCTCGGGTCGTCGATGACGACCTCGATCAGCCGCCCGTCGCGCACCCCGACTACTCGTTCCGTGTTTTCTGACGCCACCTCTTCAGGGTCGTGAATCGTGTACCCACGGCGAGCCGCGACCTGGCGAGCGCGTGCGGTGGCCACAACGTCTGAGTCGTCCAGGGCCAGGACAGACTCCTCAGCGGTCAAGACCTGTGCCTTGTCCGCGCAATAGTTGTCGTAGCTCCCGTGCCAATCCAGGTGGTCTTCGGCGAGGTTCAGAATGCAGCCAACGGCGGGCTCGAACATGGGCGCCCAGTGCAGCTGGAAGCTCGATACCTCGGCGACAAAGACGTCGGAGCGGGGTTCGCCACGGTGCTGGCCAGCCAGGGCGGCGGAAGGGGCGATGCCAATGTTGCCCACAGCCAGGGCAGCGCGCCCATCGGCGATCAGCATGGAGGTCAGCATCGCCGTAGTGGTGGTCTTACCATTCGTTCCCGTCACCGCCAGCCATGTGCGGGGCTCGCCGAAGGCCCCGGCCTGGTCCGCCAGCCAGGCTGCGGCAATATCCCCGATCACGGGAATGCCCAGCTCGGTGGCGCGGGCCAGCAGCGGGGACTCGGGCTTCCAGCCCGGGGAGGTCACGACGAGTCTCGGCGCCAGGTCTTCTAGGGAGTCGATGGCCTCGGAGACATTCAGCAGCCGCAGTTCCGTCTCCCCATCGTCGGCGATGTGGCCAAGCGCCTGCGCGTTGTCGTCTGCCACCAGGACCGACCGGGCGCCGAGGGCGCAGAGCATGGAGATCACACCCCGCCCGGCCACGCCCGCACCCGCGACCAGCACGGTCTGGGTGCGCATGGTCTCTAGGGCGTCTGCGGGCTGAAGTGCGTGTGTCGATTCCACGGCTGGATTGTCCTTACATTGCTAGCGAATTGTGGGTTTGCGGGCCTGCCACCGGCAGGCCTAGAAGCTGGCGCCGTTGAGCCACTCCGCGTAGAAGATGGCGAAACCGGACATCGCAGCCAGCGCGGCGAGCAGCCAGAAGCGGATAACGACGGTGGTCTCCGCCCACCCCTTGTTCTCGAAGTGGTGGTGGATCGGCGCCATGCGAAACACGCGCTTGCCGGTGGCCTTGAAGGAGATCACCTGGATCACCACGGACGCGGCCTCGATGACGAAAATGATGCCGACCAGGATCATCAGCAGCTCGGTCTGCGTCGTGATGGACAGGCCGGCCACCAGGCCGCCCAGAGCCAACGAGCCGGTATCGCCCATAAAGATTTTCGCCGGAGCCGCGTTCCACCACAGGAAGCCCAGGCAGGCGCCCAGGCCAGCGGAGGCCAGCATCGACAAATCCAACGGGTCGCGTACCGCGTAGCAGGCGGTCGCTGCGCTGATGGTGCAGGAGTTACGGAACTGCCAGAAGGTGATCAGCACGTAGGTGCCCATCACCATCGCGGTCACGCCACTTGCCAGGCCATCCAGGCCGTCGGTGAGGTTCACTGCATTCGACCAGGCGGAAATCACCAAGTAGATGAAGATCAGGAACAGAACCATGCCCACGATAGCCGCCCCAATGGCGATGTCGAACGTCGCAATATCGCGGACGAACGACAGGTGCGTGGAGCCCGGGGTGAGCCCGTGCGCGTTCGGGAACTGCAGGATCAGCAGGCCAAAGACAATCGCGGTAACCAGCTGCCCGACGAGCTTCGCCTTCGCGTTCAGTCCCAGGTTCCGCCCCTTCACCAGCTTGATGTAGTCATCGGCGAAGCCCAGCCCGCCGAGGGCCAGGGTCAGCCCGAGCACCAGCCAGCCGCTGACGCCCGGCCCGGCGCCGGTGGTTATGAGCCCCACCAGCACGGCCACCAGGTAGCCGAACACGATGCCCGCCAGCACGGCGATGCCGCCCATGGTGGGGGTGCCGCGCTTCTTAAAGTGCGACTTCGGCCCCTCCTCGCGGATCTCCTGGCCCAGTCCTTCGGCGGAGAACCAACGGATCAGCACCGGGGTCAGCAGTACGGACACAAGGAAAGCAACCGCACCTGCGATAAAGATTTGCAACATGGGATTTTTAAGCTCCTTGGTCCTCGCCGATGAGCAGTCCTTCTGCTACCGCCCATAGTCCGTCTGAATACGATGCCTTGATCAGCACCGCATCCTGCGGGTTCAAACTCATGTCTAGGTAGTTCACCGCACCGTCGATGTTCTCGACGACCTGCGTTTCTACCCCGCTCTCCCGGGCAGCCTCGGCCAGCGCGCGCTGGTTCACCCCGTTGCCCACGATGACCGCGTGGTCGATGCGGCGTTGCGCCAGCACGTGGCCGAGCTCGGCGTGCTCTTCGCTTGCGTCCTCGCCCAGCTCGCCCATCTGCCCCAGCACAGCCCAGCTTTCCGCCTCGGGGCGGCCCTTGGCTGTATAGGCCAGCGCGTCGATTCCCGCCCGCATAGATTCGGGGTTGGCATTGTAGGAATCGTTGATGATGGTCACCCCATCGGATTCGCGGGTGCGCACGTCCATGCGGTTCACGCTGGCGGCGACGTGAGAGCTCAGTAGGGATGCAACCGTGGCGGCGTCAATACCCAACTCGATACCAACCGCCGCGGCGGCGAGCGCGTTCGAGACCTGGTGGGCGCCGAACACCGAAAGCTCCACGCGCACCGGCTGACCTGCCGGGTGGTGCAGCATAAAGCTGGCGCGGGCCACGGCATCGAGCTCGATGTCGGTGGCATAGTAATCCGCCGGAACACCCGCGGCACCCGTCGCGCCCTCCGTGGAGAAGCGCACAACGCGCGCCGCGGTGCGCTTATCCATCGCCGCGACCTTGTCGTCGTCGGCGTTCAGTACGGCCAGGCCACCCTCGGCGGCGGCTGGCAGCGCCTCCACGAGCTCGCCCTTCGCCTGCGCGATGGCCTGGCGGGAACCGAACTCGCCCAAGTGGGCGCTGCCGACGTTCAACACCACGCCCACGCGCGGTGGAGTGACGGTCGTCAGGTGCTGGATGTGGCCCACGCCGCGGGCGGACATCTCACTGACGAGAAAGCGCGTGTCGCGGCCGGCACGCAGGGCGGTGTACGGCAGGCCGATCTCATTGTTGAAGCTGCCGGGCGGGGCGACGGTCTCCCCCGCCTCGCGCAGCACCGCGCCGATCAGGTCCTTCGTGGAGGTCTTGCCCGCGGAGCCGGTCACGCCAACGACGACCATGCCCTCCTCGGCGGCCAGCACGTCGGTGTTGTAGCGCGCGAGCTTGTCCACGGCAGCCAGCACTGCGGCGCCGTGGCCTTCCACGTCGAATTCAAAGGCGGTGGCGTTGGAGGTCTGCTCGTTGACCTCCACCGGAGCGGCCAGCAGCGCGGGCTGCTCCACCTGACGGCCGACGATCAGTAGCGCGGCGCCGTTCTGCAGTGCAGCGTCGGCGAAGTCGTGCCCGTCGGCGCGGGCTCCGGGCAGGGCCATGAAGATCGCGCCAGGGGTGATCTTGCGCGAGTCGAACTCCGCCGGGCCGGTCACTACGGCCTGCGGGTCCACGTCGTTAATCAGCGTGCTGCCCGTTACCTCGGCGATTTTCTGGGTTGTTAGTTCAATCATCGCTTCTGCCTACCTTCACCATTATCTGCCTCACGCTCTTGCCGCACCCGGTTCTTCAGGGCCGCCGCCAGCTCCTCCACATCGTCGAAGGGGTGCATCGTACCGGCCACCAACTGGCCCTTTTCGTGCCCCTTGCCGGCCACGACCACCGCGTCTCCGGGGCGTGCCCACGCCACAGCCGCGGCGATGGCCTCTGCACGGTCGGGCACGATCTCGCACACGGTCTCGCCGTCTGTTGGTTGTTCTTGTTCCTTCTTTTGGACGCCCTCTCGCGCCCCCGCGTAGATAGCCTCCCTAATCGCGGAAGGTTCCTCATCCCGAGGGTTGTCATCCGTGACGAACACCGCATCCGCCAGTTCCGCGGCGATGCGGCCCATAATCGCGCGCTTGTCGTGGTCGCGGTTTCCGCCGGCCCCGAGGACGATGCCGATGCGGGCTTCCGGGTCCGGCAGGTAGTCGTGCAAGCTGCCCAACACGGCCTGAACCGCGCCCGGCTTGTGCGCATAGTCAACCATCGCCAGGAAGTCCTGGCCCTCCTCGACCAGCTGCATGCGGCCGGGCACCTGCACGTCCTTCAGGGCCTGTACGGCGGCGCTGTCGCTGGTCAGCGGGTCTCCCATGGCGGTCTCGATGCAGGCCAGCGCCACCAAGCTGTTGGCCTGGTTGAAGGAGCCAGCCATACCGATGCTGTAATCCAGCTCGCGGGGTTCGGCGCCGCCGGCGATGGACAGGCGAATGTGCTGACGACCGCTAGGGGTCACTTCGGCGGAGACAATGGACCATACCGGCCCACCAGTTTCGGCCGCATGGTCACCACCCTGGGGGTACAGCGCGACGGTCGGCGAGTGCTCCGCGGCGATGGCGCGCATGCGCTCGCCCCACTCGTCCTCGCAGCAGATCACAGCGGTGCCTGGAACGCTACCGTCCTCCACGCGCTCGAACAGCAGCGCCTTCGCCTGGAAGTAGTCCTCCATCGTCGGGTGGAAATCCAGGTGATCCTGGCTCAAGTTCGTAAACGCCACCACGTCGAAGTGCACCCCGCGCACACGCCCCAGCTGCAGGGCGTGGCTGGAGACCTCCATCACCAGGTGCGTGGCGCCCTCAGCAACCATGCGCGCCAGCAGGGCCTGCAGGGTGGGAGCCTCCGGGGTGGTCAGTGAGGTCGGAATGGGCTGGCCATTGATGCGGGTGCCGGTGGTGCCGATCAGCCCCACTTTCAGCCCCGAATCCAGCAGAGCCTTCTCCACCAGGTAGCTGGTGGTGGTCTTGCCGGACGTGCCGGTGATGCCAATGGTCTTCAGCTGGCGTGCCGGGTGGCCATAAACCTCCGCAGACACGGCGCCCATCCACTCGCGAACGTCGTCGACGACGATGCACGGTAGCGGCGTAGGGGCGTCATCAATAATGCGCTGTCCTGCGGCGTCGGTAAGAACGGCGGCGGCCTTGCTATCCGCGGCGAAGGTCGCGCCGTGGACCTTCGAACCAGGAACGGCACAGAATAGGCCGCCCGGCTGCACATCATTAGAACCGATCGCGGCAGAGGTCACCTCCACACCCTCCCAGGGGCCGGTGAGGGTTCCTCCGCAGATTTCGGCGAGCTGCTTCAGCGATGTCATTGATTTGCCTCCAGCATCAGCTTTGGTCCTGCTTCCTTGGACAGTGGCACGTTGTAGTGGTCGAGCATCCACGCCATGATGTCGTGGAACAGAGGCGCCGCGCTGCCACCTGCGCCCCCGTCAGTACCGCGCTCGGGGTCATCCAGCATGATGCCCACCACGAAGCGGGGCTTGTCGGCGGGTGCGATACCCGCGAAGTTGATCCAGTACTTGGAGTTCGAATAGGCACCCGTGTCCGGGTCCACTTGCTGGGCCGTGCCCGTCTTGCCGGAAACCTGGTAGCCGTCGATGGCCGCTGGCGCGCCAGAGCCCTGCTGAACTCCGCTTTCGTCCTTCTGCGTCACCGCGCGGAACATGTCCACGGTCGTGCGGGCGGTCTCCGGGGAGACCACGCGGGTCTCCTTCACCGGGTCGGAGTCCAGCTCCGCGCCGTCAGAAGTGGTGATCTTGTTGATCAGCCGGGGCTCCACCCGCACGCCATCGTTGGCCAGCGCCTGGTAGATGCTGGTCATCTGCAGCAGGCTCATGGACATGCCCTGGCCGATCGGCAGGTTAGCAAAAGTGCCGCCGGACCACTGGTTCCGCTCCGGCATGTAGCCAGCAACCTCGTATGGCAATCCCACGCCCGCAGTCTGGCCCACACCGAACTTGCGGAAGTAGTCGTACATCTTGTCCTCGCCCACGCGCTCGGCGAGCATCAGGGTGCCGACGTTCGAGGACTTACCGAAGATGCCGGTGGTGGTGTACGGGACCTCGCCGTGGTCCCATGCATCCTTCACTGTCACGCCGGACATCTCGATGCTGCCGGGAACCTTAAGCACCTCATCCGGGGTGGTCTTGCCCTCCTGGATGGCTGCCGCGGCGGTCATGATCTTGGCCACGGAGCCAGGCTCGAAGGAATCGGCCGTGGCGCGATCGCCGAAGACCTTCTTGCGCTTCAGCTGCTTTTCGATGTCCCCGTTCGGGTCGATGGAATCGCTAGAGCCCATGGCGATGATCTCGCCGGTCTTCGAATCCAGCACGACGGCCGAGGCCGATTTTGCGCCCGACTTCTCCCGCGCCTGTTGCAATGCCTGCTGTACATAGGTCTGCGCGTCCAGGTCGATGGTCAACTCGTAGGAATCGCCGTTGACGGCCGGGTGCACATCGCGGGTAGACCCCGGAATCAGGTAGCCATCGCCTCCAATGTCCACGGTGCGCGAACCGTTGATGCCCTGCAGGCGCGCATCCTGGGAAAGCTCCAGGCCGAACTGCCCCTGGTTATCGGTACTGATCTTGCCGATCATGTTCTGCGCCACCGCACCGTTGGGGTATTGGCGCAGGTCCTGGCGTTCGACCGTGATCTCGGGGAATTCCTTGCCGACCTTCTCGGCAACGTCCGGGTCGACGTTGCGCACCAGCACCTGGTAATTCCTATCGCTGGTCAGTTTGTCGCGAATATCGTCTTCCTCGATATCGTCGCCTTCTTTATTGATCATCTCGGGCAGACGCTTGGCGATCTCTTCGATGCGCCGCTTGGGCTCGGGGTTCTCCTCGGGATTTTCTTCATAACTGTCCTGCATGCGCTTTTCGGCCTGCTTCGGGAGCACAGAGAGGCTGCGTGCGTCCATGGTGTAGGCCAGCACCTGGCCATTGCGATCCGTAATGCCTCCGCGCAGAGCCGGTTCGGTAATCACCGAAGTACGTTGCAGCTGCGCTTGATTAGACAGCGATGGGCCGGCAACCAGTTGTACCCAAGCAAGGCGCAGCATCAGGGCGAGAACCGTCAGGAAGATGACTAGGAACACAAGGCGTACGCGCTTGTTAAAGCGCGCGAAGGAGGTATCCAGGATCAACCACGAGTTAGAGTCAACCGTCCGCGGGGAGCGGCGGTCGTTGGGTGTGGACACGTGGTTGCCCTCCTTTCTATTCACTCTTGGTTATTGTCCCCGTAAATACGAAAACAGGCCGGGGTTGGCCCCGGCGTGTCTGAAGTTTTCGGTTCGCTGTCCGCGGTGACCTAGCGCGGTGCCGGGGCCGGGGCCTCAGCTGCAGGCGATGGAGCGGGAGCAGGTGCCGCCGGTGCAGGCGCCTGACCCGCCGGGCCGCCGGAGTACGGAAGACCACCGTTGCCCTGCGAGTTGTTACGGGGACCGATGACGTTTACATCCGGGGCGCGGTCACCTGCGAGGACCGGGTGATCCGGGTGCAGGCCCTCGACGCGTTCGGTCTTGTTCGGATCACTGGTTGCGCCACGACGCTTAGCTTCGCCGTTGACGTCGACGACTTCCTTGCCATCTTCAGCGTTGGCCGGGCGGGTTTCCTCGATTTTGCCGCCGCGATCCTCCAAAATTCCGGACTGGTTCGGGGTAACCATGCCCATCTCGCTGGCTTCCTTGGCGATGTTGGCGGAGGACTTCGCGTTGGCGACGTCCCGGTTCAGACTCTCGATCTCGTTTTCCAACGTGGTGCTTCGAGACTGCGCATCGGAGATCTGGAACGACTGCTTAGTCGTGACGGCGGACAGCGCCATGATGGAAACCACGCCGAGGATGAAAACAGTAACCGCCAGCACGATTCGGCGGGTGAGCTTCGGGTTCCCGCGCTCCAGGGCAATGATGCGCCGTCCGCGGACCGAGACCTGCTGGCGCGAGCCCACCCGGCTACCGCCGAAGCGGCGAGTGCTGCGCCCCGGGGCGCTGGTGCGGTTGGCATCCCAGGCACTTCCGCGGCGGGTCGGCTCGGCGGTGCGCTGGCTAGAGCGCGCCGGGCGAGCCTTGGCGCGTGAGCGGTCGGCAGCGCCGCGACCGGCTACGGTGGTGCGATCGCGGTCGGTGTGCTGGCCTCGGGTGCGGATGGTGCCTGGTGCTGTCATGTGATTCCTTCCGAAGTTTCGGCAGGTTCGGGGCTGTTTCTATCAGTGGTATTTGGGGGGGTTTTGCTTAGCTAACTGGGCGTGTCCAGCGGAAATGTTGTTTTTCCTCTGTCGCTGACCCTGCTGTAGGCTCTCACCCTCACGGGGGCGGCCCGGGAGTTCTGCTCGATCTCCACCTCGCTGGCCTTCTCTGCCCCGCGGGTTTTGAGCTCGAACTCGGCTTCCATGCCGGGCAGCTCCATCGGCAACCCCGGCGGGGTCTTTGATGTGCTGAGCTGCATCAATGCCTTCTTGACGATCTTGTCCTCCAGCGACTGGTAGCTCATGAACACGCCGACGGCGCCGACATGTAGCCAGCGGGAGATCTCGGGGATCAGGTTCTCCAGCGACTCGAGTTCCGCGTTCACCTCGACGCGCAGCGCTTGGAAGGTGCGTTTCGCCGGGTGCCCGCCGGTGCGGCGCGACGCTGCCGGGATGGTTGCGTACAGCAGCTCCACCAGCCGCGCGGAGTTCTCGAAGGGTTGCTTCTCGCGCTCGCGGACGACGGCGGAGGCGATCTTGCCCGCGAAGCGCTCGTCGCCGTAGGTCTTCAGGATGCGCGCGATCTCGCCGTGGCTGTAGGTGTTGAGGATTTCGGCGGCGGTCAGCGGGCTACTGGGATCCATGCGCATATCCAGCGGCGCGTCTACCGCGTAGGCGAATCCGCGTTCCGGCTGGTCCAGCTGCATGGAGGACACTCCGAGGTCGAACAGAAACCCGGAGATGCCGTGCTCCCGCACGCTGGCCGGGAGCTTGCCCTGCTCCATCAGGTCCTCCAGCGCTTCGGTTACTCCATCGAAGCGGGTCTGGTAGGAAACGAAGCGGCCCCCGAAGCGCGCCAGGCGCTCATTGGCCTCCGCCAGGGCGTTGGGGTCGCGGTCTAGGCCGACGACGGTTGCGTGGGGAAAGGCGTCCAAAAAGGCCTCGCTATGGCCACCGGCGCCGAGGGTGCCATCGACGATGACGGGGTGGGCGGGCGCGTTTTCGCTGTTCACACCCAGCCCCACGAGCTCGACCATGCGGTCGCGCATGACTGGGGTATGGCCGTGCTTTTCGCGCTGCTCGGTACCGTGCTCTTCCTTCATCGATGTTCCCTCCTTCCTTCACTGCGTTTCTTGGGGCTCTATGTAGTTCATGTGCCACATAGATACTTATGTGACTCAAAAGCTAAAGGAGCGCGTACAGGGCCTCACCTGCGTGGGTGCGGGCTTGACATTGGGGAAGTACGTCAAGATTCCGCGTCGTCCACGCAGGTAAGGGCCTGCGCACACTCCGTTTTCACTATGAATTTGTCTTATCTGGTCAAGCGCTAAGGCCTTCGGGGCTACAGGAATGTCGCCAACACTTCGTCGTCGCCGTCAGAGAAATCCTCTTCGTGCTCCGCGCTGTACTCGGCCCAGCTTTCGGCGTCCCAAATCTCAATGAAGTCGACGTTGCCGATCACAACGCATTCCTTCGTCAGCCCCGCGTAGTCCCGGTGCATCGCCGAGACTGAGATGCGCCCCTGCGAATCGAGGGTTTGCTCGTCGGCACTGGCCGCCAGGTTGCGCACGAAGGCGCGAGCTTTCGGGTTTGTGCGTGAGGCTTCAGCCGCCTTCTTCGCCCGCACCAGAAACTCTGCCTTGGGGTACACAGCCAGGCTGCGATCCTGCCCTTTCACGACCATCAGGCCGTCACCGAGCTCTTCCCGAAACTTTGCTGGCAGGGTCAGTCGACCCTTGTCGTCCAGCTTCGGCGTGAAGGTGCCGAAAAACATACATCGGCCCCTTTCTGTTGGAAGATCTCTTGCTTTCTATCGCCGTTTTTGCCGTAGGTAGCGGACTGTTACTAGCCCTGACCAGTGGTTTCGCTATGAAGTTTGGAGTTGTTGGCACAGCTTTGTTCCAACGAGCCCCACTTTACCCCACTCTCCCCCACAAACTCCACAACACGAGGTGTTTGTGCGCATCTTTTCTCAATATTCTTCACATCAACAACGTTCAAGCTGGACTTTACCCCTTCGCCCCTCACCCCTTCACACACGACCCCTCACCCTTCTTTCTTTGTGACGCCACCATTCCCCCACCCCTTCACCTCAGCCAACTGAGACATTTGCGCAGCTAGGAATATTCAAGCCATCCCTCTGCCGACGCTTGGACGCTCCCGTCCACAACACCAGAGAGATCAAAAAGGCTTGAGGTGGGGCAAAGTGGGGAGAATCCCCCTGGTTTCGACTGGATACGACAAAACCACCGTCCTCCATGCATGGAGGACGGTGGTTCCTGAAGTTAGATCTAACTAGCGGGCTTGACCTAGCGCTCGAAGCGGCGACGGAAGCTATCTTCCATCTTGTCGCCGATGCCACCGGAGTGGCCCGAGCCAGCCTTCTTCGCCACACCGGGCTTGCCGCTCTTGGAAGACTTGGAGCGCTTGATGGCCGCAGTCTCCGGATCATCGTTGGACTGGAATGCCAGAAGGCCGCCGCCAAACATGATCAGGAACCCGAGCACACTCAGCGCCACGAACCACAGCGAGAGCTGAGCCGCGGCAATGCCGCCAACCATCACCGCAAGGCCAAGGACAATGAGCGCAATCGAGCGGATGTTGAAGCTGATCGTCTGTTCGCCGCTACTGGAAGCCTGCTTTGCCAAGCGCGGATCCTCGGCGATCAACGCCCGTTCGATCTCCGCGAGCATCCTCTGCTCTTGCTCCGATAGAGCCATCGCGACCTCCCAAATGTTTGCGGCTATTCTTCCTAACGCTTAAGACGTAAAGAAAGTTTCCAGCCCGGGCGAGCTCCGCCCACTTCTCACCCATCCACCCTACATCAACCTGCGGTTTTCAAACAATGCCCGCTTTCGATCTAGGCAACCTCCGGCAGGTAGTTCACTACCCCGCGGGCAAGGTCCACCAGATCGCAAGCATCGCGATAGATCGTGCCACGCGCATTCTCGGGCAGCCCTCGATTAAGCCCCAACCCCGCCCTGCTTGCTACCCGTGCGTGTACTTCAAAAGTCTCTGCCCAATCCTCCAAGTCGGGGCGCAAAACCCGCAGCTTCACCCACGCACTCCCGGAAGGTCGACGCTTTCGCGTGGCCATCTCCCACTCAATCAAAGCACCCGCCGCCCGCAAGGCAGCTCGATAGGCATAGACGATCGCCTCGGGCTCACGTAGTTCCGATCGAGATAGCTCCAATTGGCGCTCCGCCTCGTCCAGGAACCCCCGCACCCCGCGACTGCGACTGTAACGAGCCCGCGCCCCCAGCTGCTTGGGTTGGGCCTGAATGTTCTCGTCCATCGTCTCGTCCCCTTATTCTCTTGGCCTATCGCTTTGTTGGCCTATCGTCTTGACCGTTAGGCCTCACCCTAGGAAGCGCCTCGGACATATCACCGAAAACAAGACTCAAAATAGAACATATGTTCTAATCGTCATCTTTCGCGCCAATCTTCCTCCATCGCCTCCCCCAGCAGTGGCACTATTGAAGCCATGCCCCAGGACACGCCCCGCACACCCCCCGCCGCCGATTCCCCCATGCGCGTGTCCGTGGTTCCCGCCACCAATCGCCACTTCATCACTCGGCTCGACGAGCTCATCGATATTCACCTTGCGGCCATGGACTATCCAAACGAGACGCACCCCCAGCGCAAGTCTCTGTGGTTTTACAACGGATCCCAACCGGACTTCACTTGCAGCATGGCACTCCTACATCGCGCGGAGGAACAGCCGGATCCGGGCAACGCCCGCCAGCGCTGCGTGGGCATCGGTTTTACCTTCCGTGGCTCCCCCAACACCTGGTGGTATCGCCAAGTCGCCCGCGGTCTAGTGCTTAACGGACACTCCCGTGCGGAGGCCACCCGGATACTGCACGCCTACGCCGAATTATCCGAAATACATGTACTCCCGCCGGCGCAAGGTGAGGGCGTCGGCACCACAATCCTGAACGACCTGCTAGAGCGAACACCTCAGAACACGGTGATGCTCTCCACGCCCGAGGTGGAAGGCGAGGCCAACGCGGCCTGGCAGCTTTATCGCAAGGCCGGGTTTACCGATGTGCTGCGGAATTTTAAGTTCCCGGCGGACCCCCGGCCGTTCGGAATTCTGCAACGCAAGCGCAGCTAACGGGCCACTCCTAGCGTCGAGTGCGCCTGTGGCTAGCGCACCATGTCGTGACCCAGCCCCGGCCCCCATGCCGGAGCCATGCCCAGGTTATGCAGGACCTCCTGGGTGGCGCGCACGTTATTCATCGTCATGAAGTGCAGGTCCGGAACTCCCTCGGCAATGAGACGCTCGGCCATCTCAGTGGTCACCTCGATGCCGACCTCGCGGATGGCGTCGCGGTTGGCGACCTCGTCCCCGGCTGCCGCATCCAGCAGGCGCTTCTCCAGCTTCGGTGGCAGAGCAGCACCCGCCAGCTCCATCTGGCGGCGCACACTCCGCAGAGAGGTAATCGGCATCAGCCCCGGGATGATCGGCTTCTGGCCGTGCTCCGGATCCGCCTTCGCCAGGCGATCGCGCAAGCGCAGGTAGTGGTCCACGTCGAAGAACATCTGCGTGATCGAGTACTGTGCTCCGGCGCGGAGCTTGACCAGAGTGTATTCCGTGTCCTGCTCCAAAGATCCCGTGCGGTAGTGGCCTTCCGGGAAGCTGGCGATGCCGATGTCGAAGTCGGCGCATTCGGGCATTTCGCGGATCATTTCGATCAGCTCACTGGCGTAGTTCAAACCACCGGGGGTGGGCACCCATTCGGCGTTTGGATCCCCCGGCGGGTCGCCGCGCAGCGCCAGCAGGTTCGTCAGCCCCAGCGAGGCATAGGTGCGCAGCATGTCTTGCAGCTCTTCCTTGGTGTGCTGCACCAGCGTCATGTGCACCAGGGTTGTCAGCGGCTTAGTACCTAGGCGCTCGGCGACACGCAGGGTGCGCTCGCGAGTGCTGCCGCCGGCGCCATAAGTTACCGAGGCGAAGCTCACACCGAGGTCGTGGAATGCCTCGGCTGCGTTCCACAGACGCTCTTCGGCCGCGTCATCGCGCGGCGGCATGAACTCCACGGAGAACGGAACGCGCCCGGGAGTGTAGAGCGAAAGGGACTGGGATACGGCAACCTGCCTGCGGATACTAGCCATACCCAAAGATCATATAGACAGAGCTGTCCATTTCAAGGCTTTGGTCTACATTTGGTATTTTCCCTGCGCGCAATCACCCCCGCGGCCTGTCCGTTCGCTGCCCCGTGCCACCCGCCCGCCACGGTGGCGTCATCCCAGCACTACCGTTGCTCGCACTTGTCGCGCGAGCCCTTAGAATAGAGAGCCATGAGTACCGATGAGCTGGCCGCGCACCCCTGGCGCCTCGATTCCCCACTGTCCGCAGTTCCGTCCGCCGTCGATGCCCAACTAAAGGAGTACCTGAGCCGCTCCCAAGAGGAGTTCTCCCACATCGGCTCCCTCGTCAGCGGTGCCATCACGGTGCTGCGCGACTTCATCGTCAATGGAGGCAAGCGCGTCCGCCCGACCTTCGCCTGGGCCGGCATCCGCGCGGCGCTCGAAGGCGGCGGCGGTTCATCGCCAGCTGCAGGCATCGACCAGGGCGCCATTCTGAACGCACTGTCTGCCTTCGAGTTCATCCAGGCCTGCGCCCTCATCCACGACGACATCATTGACCGCTCCGATACCCGGCGCGGCTTCCCCACCGCCCACCGCACCTTCGAATCGAAGCACAGCGAACGCGGCTGGCTGGGTTCCTCCGAGCACTACGGGGTCAGCCAGGCAATCCTCATCGGCGACCTCGCCTTCGCCTGGGCGGACGACCTGTACAACGGCTCGGGGCTGAGCACCACCGCGCTACAGCGGGCGCGCCCAGCCTGGCGGGCAATGCGCACCGAGGTGATCGCCGGTCAGATCCTGGACATCGCCCTGGAAGCCAACGGCAGCGAGGACGTCGCCGATTCCTTTGCCGTGATCAAGTACAAGACGGCCTCCTACACCGTCGCCCGCCCGCTGCACATCGGCGCCGCGCTGGCGGGCGCCAACGAACAGACTCAGACCATGCTCCGCACTGTGGGCCAGGACATCGGCGAGGCCTTCCAGCTGCGCGACGATCAGTTGGGAGTGTTCGGCGATCCGGAGGTCACCGGCAAGCCCTCCGGCGATGATCTGCGCACCGGCAAGCGCACCACCCTTATCAACGAGGCATTGCAGCGGGGCGACGAATCCCAGGTCGCAGCCCTACGCGAAGGGCTCGGCAAGGGCGCGCAGTCCGCGGAGGCGGACATCGAACGCCTCCGCGACATCATCTACGACACGGGCGCGCAGGCCGAGGTGGAAAAGCTGATCGAGGCGCGCACGCAGCGGGCCATCGACTCCCTGCAAGCTGGTGGTCTGGGCACCGACATCACCGCGGAGCTGACCCAGCTGGCGGAAGAACTAACGCACCGGAGGTTTTAAATGAAGCTATCCACCCGCTCTGCCGACGGTCGCCGTCACCTGAGCCTGCCCAGCCCCTTGGTACCCATGACGCGCCCCACGATGCGCAAGCGCCTGCCCGGCAACGGCGAGCGCGTAGTTGTGATCGGCGCCGGACTGGCCGGGCTTTCCGCCGCCCTGCGGTTGCGTTCCGCGGGGCGCGAGGTCACCGTCATCGAGGCCGCCAACGCCGTGGGTGGCCGTTGCCGTAGCGAGCAGCTGACCAGCGCACACGGGGACTTCGTGGCCGATACCGGCGCCACCGTGCTGACGATGCCCGGCCTGGTCGAATCCGCCGTGGCCTCCGTCGGCATCGACTTACGCTCCGAGGCCGCCGCCGAGCAGCTGGGTCTGGAGCGCCCGTGGGCTCCCCAGCGCCTGGCTCCGGCCTATCACGCGCAGTTTGCCAGCGGCCGCCACGCCGAGGTCTTCGCCGACCGCGATGCGATGGTGGCGGAGATCCGCCGCTTCGCGGATTCCAAGGGCCTGGACCGCGCCGCCACAGACGAGCTGGCCGCCGGTTATCTGACCCACCGGGAATGGTCGCAGAATGTCTTCAGCGCCAGCTTCGAGAACTTCCTAGCCGCCGACTTCGACGGTGCGCTGGATCTGCTGTCCACGCCCGCTGCGGCGTCCGACCTTGGCCACCTCGGCTCCCTCGGCGCCTTCGGCAGCCTCGGCAAGACCACAGCACGGCACATCCCCGACGCAGAACTCCAGCGGTTGTTTACCTTCCAGGCGCTCTACGCAGGTGTAGCGCCAAAGAACGCGCGCGCAGTCTACACCGTCATTTCACACATGGATACCTCCATGGGAGTGTTCTACCCGGACTTTTCCATGAGCGAGGTGCCGGAGGTCATGGCCGCGGCACTACGGGCCGCCGGCGGGCGCATCATCACTTCGGATGCGGTCGAGCACGTAGACTTCGCGGAGGACCTCATCACAGGCGTGCGCACCCGTTCCGGCGAGTACATTGAGTGCGATGCGGTCGTGGCCACCCCGGATCTGCCGGTGGTAGGCGAGCTGCTCACCCGTTCCGGCCGGGAAAGCGGGCTGGTTTCCCGCTCCTTCGCCCGCCGCGTGTGGCGCAAGGTCGCCCCACTGCGTTGGTCCCCCTCGGCGGTGGTGATCCACGGCAGCATTCCGACGGACGTTTCCCGCCGCTGGGAGTCGCAGCGCCACCACACCATCAGCTTCGGGGAGGCATGGGACGAAACCTTCCGCGAGATCACCGCCCCGCACGGTCGCGGCAGGCTGATGAGTGACCCATCATTGCTGCTTACTCGCCCGGCGCGATCTGTTGCTGACCGCACCTTCGGCGGTGTACTTGAGGGTGACGCCGTGTCTCCTCCGGCCAGCGCCTTTGAACCATTGAGCATCCTCGCCCCGGCTCCGAACCTCCGTTCGGCAGATATCGACTGGGAGAACGTCACGGACCCGTACGTCCAGGAACTTGTGGAGATGCTGGAGGCCCGCGGCTACACGGGTATTGCTGAGCACTTCCGCACCGCCCGGGTGGATACCCCGGCCTCGTGGCAGGCCGACCACGGTTTCGGCGCGGGCACCCCGTTCGCGTTGGCGCATTCCTTCACCCAGACTGGCCCGTTCCGGCCTCGAAATGCCCGCGCGTTCGGTGTGGACAACCTGGTGCTCGCCGGTTCCTCGACCACGCCGGGAGTGGGTGTGCCTACCGTCATCCTCTCCGGAGCGTTGGCTGCCCGCCGTATCACCGGCGGTGGTGTGTTGTGACGGCGGCTGCGGAGAGCTTTGCGGACCGGGTTCGCTACTGGCTGCAGTCGGTGGGCTACAGCCGCGCTATCTGGCTGGGGCTCGTCGGCAGCATCATTTTGACGATCACCTCCCACAGCGTCGGCGCCGTGCGCTCGCGCGGTGGCATCATGCAGGTCATCGGCCTAAGCTCCTTTACCTTCGGCCATGCCGCAGGCATGGTGACGGTTGTGATGTGGTTCGCCTTGGCGGCGATGGTGCTCAGTTGGATCATCGTCGGGCGGCATATCCTCGTGCACGGTGAGCCGCTGCGCCGCTCCGCCGTCGCCGCCTGGATCGGCCCCTTGGTGCTGGCCGGACCGCTGATGTCGCGGGATATTTACTCCTACCTGATGCAAGGCACCCTGGCCCGCGATGGCTTCAACGCCTACGAGGTCGGCGCGGCGGCCAACCCCGGCCCTCTGCTGTTCGAGGTCAGCGCCGACTGGCGCAACACCACCACGCCCTACGGCCCCCTGCACATGGGCGTGGGGCAGGCCATCACTTCCGTCACCGGCGATAACATCACCGCCGGCATCTTCGCCTTTAAGCTGCTCTCCATCGCATCCGTGCTGATGATGGCCTGGGCGGTGGCGAAGCTCGCTACACATCTGGGTATCCGGCCTGACGTTGCCGTCTGGCTGGGCGTGTTCAACCCCCTGAGCGTGCTGCACCTGGTGGGCGGTATGCACACCGAGAACATGATGATGGCGCTGGTACTTCTCGGCTGCCTGTGCGCGGTGAAGCTGCAGCCGGTTCCAGGCGGCCTGGCTGCATCGGCCCTGATTGGAGTGGCGGCAGCGCTGAAGGCCACGGCGTTTATCGCCCTGCCCTTCGTCGTCTGGATCATGGTTGCTCGACTGGCAGGCCCCCTGCCCTACTCCGCAGGCAAGGCTCGGTGGCTGCGCCTTGCCGATACGTGGCGCCGCTTCGGCACGCTGGTGTGGGCGGGTCTGCTCAGCGTGCTGGCGTGTGTAGGCGTACTGGCGCTCGTGACCGCCCTAACCAATCAGACGTGGGGCTGGGTCACAGAAGTTACCGGCAACTCCAAGGTCATTAACCCCCTGGCGCTGCCGTCCTTCCTCGCCTCCTCGTTGGAGCCCGTGCTGTCGCGTATCAATGACGACCTGACTTTCAACGTGCTGGTGGATGCGATCCGTCCGGTCAGCAGCGCCCTGATGCTCCTCGGTCTGGTCGCCAGCTGGTGGCTGTTCCGCCATGACGAGCGCACCGCGTTTACCGGCATGGCCGTCGCCTATGCGATCACCTGCGTGCTCAACACGGTGACGCTGCCTTGGTACTACACCGCGCCCCTAGCGCTGGTTGTGCTGGCCAGCCAATCGCGCATGGTCATCTACCTCACCAGCGTGTTCTGCATGTGGGTTACCTTCATGTTCGACGGCGGCGGAAACAATCGCTTGTACGCACTGTGGTGGGTGCTCGCCTTCGCGGCGATCTTCGCCTGGGTGGTCCAGGCCTGCCTGGAATTTCCGCCCCGCCGTCAGCAGCAGGGGCAGCAGGATAAGCAGGCGCAGCAGGCGCGGTGGGCTATAGAATTGCCATCGCCTGCGCCCGACGCATCACCTCGCGGGCAAGGTGGCCGTGCAGGGCATCCACCGGGCGCCCCGGCAGAGAGTCGTCCTCAGTAAAGAGGTAATCCAGGATCTCCGCGTCGGAGTAGCCGCCGTCGCTCAGCAGGGCGATCGCCCCGGGGACAAAGCGGTTCAGCTGCCCGTCCTCGTCCAAGAAGCGGGCCGGCACGTGCCGCACGCGGTCGATCTCGACTGCCAGCAGCTGCTTCTTGCCCAGAATGTCCATGACCTTGGTAACAACCAAGTTCATTCGCTCCGCGACTTCTGGTAGGGTCAGAACCTCTTCACCAGCGGGAACGCCGTTCACCGGCTCCGCGAGTACGCGCCCCTGCCCCTCCTGGCCAGGGCGTGCGCCAGAGCGTGCGGAGGTGCCGTGATCTTCTGCGTGCTTGTTTTCTTTACTCACGGTGGCCACTGTAGCGCGTGGGCGTCAATAAGAGTCAATAGGAAACGAGTAGGGCGCGCACCAGGCTAAACGTATAATGACACGAGTACCACTAGAATAATTGCGTAACACTGAGCACAACTACACACAAGAGCATCTCTTGTAAGCCCACCCATAGACCCTGATAACCGCTAGAAAACGAGGCTGAAAATAGACGTGAGCGAGCTACACCCCGGAGACCTGCTGGAGTGGCGCTACCGCATCGGCGCCCAGATCGCCCGCGGTGGCATGTCCACAGTCTATGCAGCTATCGATACGCGCCTGGACCGCGAAGTGGCGGTCAAGGTGATGGATCCGGCACTCGCCCGCGAACCTGCCTTCCGCACCCGCTTCGAGCGCGAGGCCCGCGCGGTGGCGAAGCTCAGCGACCCGTCGCTGGTGAACGTCTTCGACCAGGGCGTGGACGACGACTATGTCTTCCTGGTGATGGAGCTGGTCGAAGGCGGATCGCTCCGCGAACTACTAAAGGAGCGCGGCCCCATGCCGCCCCACGCCGCCATCGCAGTGATGCGGCCGGTGCTCACCGCGCTGTCGATCGCCCATGCCAAGGGCATGATCCACCGCGACATCAAGCCGGATAACGTGCTGATCAGCGACCGGAACCAGGTCAAGCTGGCCGACTTCGGACTGGTGCGTGCCATCAACAAGGCGATGGGCGACCCCACCAACGCCACCACCTCCGTCAACGGGCAGGTCATCGGCACCGTCGGCTACCTCTCCCCGGAGCAGGTGCGCGGGGAGAACCTGACTCAAGCCAGCGACGTGTACTCCGCCGGCATCCTGCTTTTTGAGCTGCTCACCGGACGCACGCCTTTCAAGGGCGGCACGCCCATCGAGACGGCCATGGCGCGCATCAACCGCCCCGTCCCCGCCCCCAGCACGCTGATGCCCGATATCCCGCCGGAGATCGACGAGCTGGTTCTGCGCGCCTGCCACCGCGACCCTACGCAGCGCTTCGTAGACGGCGCCGAGTTCCTAGAAGCCGTAGAGCAGGCCGCCGAGGACCTCGACGTCCCCGATTTCCAGGTGCCCGCCCCCACCGAGTCCGCCGTACGCAGCGCATTGGCGGGAACCGACTTCGGCGAGCGCACCCCGTGGGACGACGAATCTATGTCCACCCGCGCGGTCGTCCTGCCCCAGGAGGATCGCGCTCGGCCGGGGACGCACCACACCGCCGTCACGCAATTCCAGCCGGAAGGCCGACCGGGGTACGCGGAGCGGCCGGGCGAACCGGGCGAGGGGGTGCTCCCCCACAATGCCAACGCCCCGCACACCAACCCGACGCGCATGCAACACCAGCCGCACGCGCCGTATGCACAGCACGGCCCTGCGTCACATAACCCTGTGCCACATAACCCGGCACCGCACGCGCAAAACCGTCACGCACCGCACCGCCCGGGGCCAGCACGGCGGGCGCCGAAGCTCAGCAACAAGTCCCCGGTGGCGACGGTCTTCTGGATCGTCCTCCTCATCGCCCTGGTCATTGGCATGGTGCTGGGCGGATGGTGGTTCACCACGGGCCGCTACGGCGAAATCCCGACCGTAATAGGCATGGATAAAGCCACAGCTCAGGCCACTGTCGAGGAAGCTGGTTTCAGCTCCACCCTGGACGAGCGCTACGACAATAAGTCGGAGAAGAACACCGTCATGGGCACCGATCCCGCCAAGGGGCAGAAGGCCGTGCGGGGTTCCGAAGTCGCGGTACTGCTTTCCCTGGGCAAGCCAACGGTCCCGGATCCGGGCACCAACTCGAGCCTGCAGTACTACACGAACAAGCTCACCGACCGCACGCTCAAGGTGAAGAAGGGCGATGACGTCTACTCCGACGAGATCGCAAAAGGCCACGTCGCAGAGGTTCAACCCGCCGCTGGAACCGAAGTAAACACCGGTTCCACCGTCGAGGTGCGCATGAGCAAGGGCAAGCGCCCCGTCACCGTGCCGGGCGTGAAAGGCCAGGACAGCGAGCGGGCGAAGAAGACCCTGGAGAAGGCTGGCTTGCAGGTCGCCGAGGAAACCGAGGAGTTCAACAAGGACATCCCCGCCGGCCAGGCCATCCGCACCGACCCGAAGGAGGGCGCGGAGGTCGAGTCCGGATCGGAGGTGACTCTGGTGCTCTCGAACGCAATCGAGGTGCCGGACGTGCAGGGTCTTTCTATTGATGACGCCCGTAAGGCTCTGCGGGAGGCCGGCCTCAACCCGGTCGATGGCGCCCCCGTGGAGGACTCTTCCGAGGATTCCGGCGACGTAGCAGAGCAATCGCCTGGTGCGGGTGAACTGGTGGACCCGTCGAAGAACACAGATGTGGAGATCCGCGAGTCAACGTCCCAGCGCGTGCCCTGGGTTTTGGGGCTCACTGGGGAAAGGGCTCGGGAGAAGCTGGAAGACGCGGGCTTCGAGGTGGAGATCAAGGGGGATCCCAACGGCTTGGTTCTGGGTCAATCCCCCGGCCCCAGCGCTCGTAGCCACCGCGGTGCCGTGGTCACGCTGACCACGGTCTAAAAGCTCGCGCGCAGCCGGCGCTTGCACGCCAGCTGGGCGCTGGCTTGGGCGCGCCCAGGGCTGATACCGGCGCCCGGGCGCTTAGCGCTTTAGTTGCGCAGCATCTCCGCGACCAGGAACGCCAGCTCCAGCGACTGCTGGGTGTTCAGGCGCGGGTCCACGGTGGTGGCGTAACGCTCCGGCAGGTCCAGGTCCGTGATGGACTGGCCGCCGCCGACAACCTCGGTAACGTCTTCGCCGGTCAGCTCCACGTGGATGCCGCCCGGGTGCGAACCGATCTTGCGGTGCACCTCGAAGAAGCCCTGAACCTCGTCGATGATGCGATCGAAGTCGCGGGTCTTGTAGCCGTTGTTGGAGGTGTAGGTGTTGCCGTGCATCGGGTCGCACTGCCAGATGACCTTGTGGCCGGTGGCCTCCACTGCCTCGACGATGGGCGGCAGGGCCGTGCGGATCTTGTCGTAGCCCATGCGGGTGATCAGCGTCAGGCGGCCCGGAGTGTTGTTCGGGTCCAGCTGGCGGACGTAGCCGACAGCCTCCTCCGGGGTGGTCGTCGGGCCGATCTTCACGCCCACCGGGTTGGCGATCAGGGACGCGAAGCGGATGTGCGCGTCGTCCAGGCCGCGGGTGCGCTCGCCGATCCACACCTGGTGCGCGGACAGGTTGTACAGCGCGTCGTTGCCCTCTTCGTCGTGGGCCAGGCGCAGCATTGCGCGCTCGTAATCCAGAACCAGAGCCTCGTGGGAGGCGAAGATGTCCGCGGAGCGCAGGCTCTCGGAGGTCACACCGCAAGCGGACATGAACTCCAGGCCGCGATCGATCTCGGTGGCCAGGGCCTCGTAGCGGGCACCCGCCGGGGAGTTCGTCACGAACTCGCGGTTCCACTCGTGCAGCTTGTACAGGTCGGCGGTGCCGGAGTTAGTCAGCGCGCGCACCAGGTTCATCGCCGCGGAGGAGTTTGCGTAGGCGCGCACCATGCGGGATGGGTCGTGGGCGCGGGCTTCCTCGGTGGCCTCCACGCCGTTGACCAGGTCACCGCGGTAGTTCAGCAAACCGTTGGAGTCGCGGTCCGCGGAGCGCGGCTTCGCGTACTGGCCGGCGATGCGGCCCATCTTCACCACGGGGGTGGAGGCGCCGTAGGTCAGCACGACTGCCATCTGCAGCAGGGTCTTAACGTTGCCGCGCAGGTGCGGCTCGGTGTTCGTCTCGAAGGTTTCGGCGCAGTCGCCGCCCTGCAGCAGGAAAGCCTTGCCCAAGGCCACGTCTGCCAGCTGCTTCTTCAGCTTCTTAACTTCCGGGGCCACCACGATCGGCGGCACGGATTCCAGGATCTTGCGCACGCGGCCCGCGTGGTCCGGATCCCAGCTGGGCTGCTGCTTCGCGTCGCGGGACAGCGCGTCTTCTAATTTCTCCGCCATGTCCGCTGGCAGCGGCGGCAGATCGGGGAGTTCATCTAACGGTGCATCAATAGTCCAAGCCATAGGCAGATCATACTGTATGTGGCCTGTTTCATTGCCATTTAGATCCCTTTCAGCTGCGCGGGGCGCCACGGCTGCGGCCCTTGCGCTGAAGCCCCGGCGGGGCGATTAGGACTGCAGGGCCTCCATGGACAGGCGGTACTTCACCACGTTGAAGCGGGCGTCCGCCAGCGCGTCGTGGGCATTGCTCGGGCTCTCGGGTAGCCGCGGGCGGCCGGCCATCTCCCACAGCTGCTTGAGCTCGTGGGTGAAGCGCGGTAGGTCGGAGGGCAGGCCCGTCATATCGCCCCACAGTTGCGCCAGGGCCACGTGATCGTAGGCGCCCACCCAGGCCCAGAGCTCAGGCCGGTCGCTAGGCTTACCGCGACCGCGGGTGGTGCGCTCGGGAACCAGGAACTCATGCAGTTTGGTGCGCAGCGTCGCGCGATCCATCCACGCCTTGTCTGAGCGCGGGGGCAGCAGCGGCAGCACGTTCTTCTTCACCCACTGCCCTGCCCGGTGCTCGTTGAATTCGGTAGAGACCGCGTAGAACTCGCGGCCGTCCTCAGCCACCACGCCGATGGAGATCAGGTCGATCGTGGAGCCGTCTTCGATGAATTCTGTGTCGTAGAAGTAGCGCACGATTATCCAGTTTAGATCCCTTTGGGTCGCGCTAGGCCGAAGGGGCTCGCTCGCCGCCTGCGGGTGCGCTGTTGCGAGATTGTTGCTGCTCTTCTTGTGGACGCCGCAGTGCCGGCGGGAACAGCACCCAGCCCAGGTAGGGAGTCTTCCCGATCGCATAGCCGACTGCGGAGGCCACCACGCAAGCGCCGATGCCCCACCACAGCTGACCTGCCATGGTGCCCAGGAAGGAGAGCGTTTCCGGGTGTGCCGTGGCCAAGGACCCGGCAATCCCGCCCAGAAGATACAGGCCCAAGGGGTGGAAGACGTAGACCTGCAAGGTGTTGCGGCCGACGAACAGGAACAGGCGGTTTACATGCGGAATCGCGCAGATCCAAACGGAAACGACGATGGCAAACGGCACAGCAGCCAAGGAGCGCACCAGGTCCGTTCCCAGGGTTATAGCCGCAACAGTGGGCGTCCAATCACTAAAAAGTGTCTTAGATAAAGTGCGCATCACGTACTCGGTGCCGAAGAACAACACCGCGCTGCCGATTACCACCCAGGGGCGGAAGGCCTCGCGGGCTAGGCGGAAGAAGAAGTCGCGGTAGTGCAGGCCGATGAAGAACATCGGGGCGTACGTCAGCACGTGGCGGAAGAAAATGTCCTCGCCGCCGCCGAGGAAGGCTCCGACGACCAGCGGGATGCAGGAAACCAGGGTCGCCAGCCACGGCGGCTGCTTGCGCAGCATCCAGGCGAAGATGTTGTAGAGCATCAGGGCGTAGAGGAACCAGAGCCCCACGTTGCCCAGCACCATGGCTTTACCCAAGCCGAGCCAGGAGACATTGCCGTCGATCCGCATGCGCGTCAGCGCGTGGAACGGGTTGAAGACCAGGTAGGGCACCAGCAGGAACCACAATCGGCGGTACCACAGGTCAGCGAAGGAACGTTCTAGAATGCGGTGTGCAAAAAGCCCCGACACCAGGAAGAACAGTGGCATCCGCAGTGGGTCGAGGAAACTAGAGAAATGGCCGAGTCCCGTGTCCTGGCCACCGGGAACACCGGTGACGACGTGCATGATGCACACGCCAATGATGGACAAACCCTTGGCTGCATCAGCCCATTCGACTCTCGCTTTAGTTGCCATAATTCTTATAACAGAATCAGGTTCACACGCGTGAAGTCAAACCAATGAGGGGACGCAAATGCCTGGTGAAAGTCCTACCGAGTAGCTACCAAGAAGCTACCTAGTAGCTATTGAATAGCTAGCTGCGCGGCTCGGAGCCCGGCGGGTAACCCTTGCCAGCCTCGAGGGATTTCTTCACGTCAGCAGCGTAGAAGTCCTTTACATACTCCTGGCCGGACAGTTCGTGGAGGGCCTCCATAATCGCGTCGGTCAGAGCCCTGGCCTGCGCGTAGTCGTCGCCGGCATCGCGGAAATCATCCGGATCGATCGGGTCGCCGACGTACACCCCACAGCGGGCGGGGCGCGGGATCCAGGTGCCGATCGGGTTGGCCTTGTTCGTGTTGATCATGGCCACCGGGTAGACCTTCTGGCCGGATTCCAGGGCGATGCGGGCCAGGCCGGTCTTGCCGCGGTATAGGCGCCCGTCCGGGGAGCGGGTGCCCTCCGGGTACATTCCCAGCAGATCCCCGCGCTCCAGTACCTTCAGGGCGGTGCCCATGGCGGCGTTTTGGGATTCCTTATCCTCGCGGTCGATCGGCACCTGGCCGACGGAGCTGAAGAAGAACTTCTGGATGCCACCGACCAGGCCCGGGGTGGTGAAGTATTCCTTCTTAGCCAGGAAGGTCAGCTGGCGCTTGGATACCAGTGGCAGGTAGAACGAGTCCATCACCGCCAGGTGGTTGGAGGCCAGGATGCCCGCCCCCTCCTTCGGCAGCTTCTCCAACCCCTTGGTGAAGGGGCGGTTGTACACGCGCAGCCACGGGCCAATGAGGATGTACTTGAAAAACCAATACGCCTTGTTCTGCATGTTCTAAAACTTACCGTCCCTTGGTGGCTTCCCTATTCAGCGCCACGCTCAAGCTGCTTGCGCGCCAGCAGCGCCACGCCGATCATACCGGCATCGCCACCCAGCTGTGCGGTTTTCACCTCTGCTACCGGGCGGTGGCCTGCACCGACGATGCTGTAGTTCATCATCGATTCCGCCTGGTCCAGGAACAGGTCCGCGTCGGAGCTGACTCCCCCGCCGATCACGATCAGCTCCGGATCCAGCACGTCCTGCACAAGGGACAGGCCGCGCCCCAGCCACAGCCCCATGTCCTCGATGGCGGCGCGGGCCAGCGGATCGCCCTCCCGGGCCAGGCGCACGATCGCCCGGCCGGAGATCTCCTCCGGGTGCTGGACGTACTCGCGGGTGATGGCCGAATCCGGGTAGCGGCCGGTTGCAATCAGGTCCTGCGCCGTCAGCGCCAGCGCCGAGCCAGAGCAGTAGCGCTCCAGGCAGCCCTGCTTGCCGCAGGGGCACGCCCGCCCGCCGGGCATGACGGTCAGGTGCCCAAACTCCGGGGCGGTGCCGAAAGCTCCGCGGTAGATCTCCCCGTCCACCATCACGGCACCACCGATGCCGGTGCCCAGTGCGAACAGGACCCACGTCCCCGCGTTCTGCGCGGCCCCCAGGTAGTACTCCCCCAGCGCGGCCGAGTTTGCGTCGTGCTCCAGCTCCACCGGCAGCCCTAGCTTCGCGCTCAGCCGTTCGGTCACTTTCGCGTTGCGCCACGGCAGGTGCGGGGCGAAGCGCACCGTATCGCGCTGGGAGTTAATAAACCCCGCCACGGCCAGGCCCACCGCCACAATGCCCTCGTTGCGGCGTTGCAGGCAGCCGATGGCGTGCGCCAGCGCGGTTTCCAGCGCGTACACGCTAGAGGGTGTGGGCAGCTTCTCGATGTCCAGGATCTGCCCGTCCGCGTCCACTACGGCGGCGCGCAGGTTCGTGCCACCGATGTCCACGCCCACGGTTAGGGTCCCAGTCACTAGGCGTTCCACCCTCTCCACTTCGTCTGTGCTTGTCTGTACTCTTCTGTGCCGATTAACCCCCTCATTCTAGCCAGCCGGGCAGCGCATAGAAATTCTGCCGCTACCTTCCCCCGGCCAGCCGGGTCTCAGGCGAAGCTGTGGTGCGGCGGAATGCCGCCGGTTCCGGCCATCACCGCACGGCACTGGTGGCCGAGGACTTCCCAGGTCCACTTCCCCGTCACGTACTCCCTCGCTGCGTTCGATAGCCGCTGGCGCGTGGGGGCGTCACCAAGCAAAGAAGAGATACACCCCACAACGTCATCGAGGTCCCGTGAGTCCACGACCAGCCCGGTCTCCCCATCGATCACCGTCTCAGGCGCGCCGCCGCCATTGCCCGCGACAGTGGCCACTCCGGCGGCCTGCGCCTCCAGGAACACGATGCCGAGGCCTTCCACCGACAGCCCGCCCAGCTGCGTGCGCACCGGCAGCGCAAACACATCGCCGGCCACGAAATGCCCCGGTAGCTCCTCTACATCGACGGCGCCGGTAAAAGTTGTGTTCTTTATGACGCCCAGCCGACGCGCCAGTTTCTCCAACTTCCCGCGGTACGTACCGGGTCCGACGATCAGCAGGTGCGCATCCGGGTGCTCGCGCAGGACGGCGGGCATGGCTCTGACCAGCGTGTCCTGGCCCTTGCGCGGGACCAGGCGGGAAACGGCGACGATGACCTTCTTGTCCCCCAGGCCATAGCGGGCGCGCAGGGTTTCCCGCATGGCTGGGTCCGGGCGGAAAAGGTCGGTGTTCACCCCGCCGGGCATGGGTTCCCAGGCGACGGTGGGGCCAAACGCGGCGGCCATGCGGTTGCGCGCGTAGTGGGAAACGTAGGTCAGGCAGTCCACGGTGTTGCCGATGCGCCGTAGCACCTGGCGGGAGCCGGGGAACATGGACCAGCCGACCTCGTGGCCGTGCGTGGAGGCGACCACGCGGCGAGCTCCCGCTGCACGTGCGGCCTTGGCCATCAGCGCCAGCGGTGCGGCGGCGCCGAACCAGACGGTGTGGATGTTGTGCTCGCGGATCAGCTGCTGCATCTTCCGTGCGGTGGCTGGGGTGGGCAGCATCACGCTGCGCGGCCAGCGAACCACCCGGTAGGACTGTTGCGCGTCGAAGGCGCGGGCATCCTCCGTGTTCTGCGTGGAGGCGAAGACAACGACGTTCTCCGGGTTCAGCGTGGAGAGGTAGTCGCGCACGTAGGTCTGAATCCCGCCGAGGGTCGGCGGGAAGTCGTTAGTTACGACGAGGACGCGCGGGTGGCTCTGCCGGTTTTCTTGGGGCTGGTCTTCCTTGGCCATACGCAAGGATGCTACCGCACGCGCCGTTACAGGCAGGTGCCTTAGTAGCGCGCCGCGCCCTGGATCGGCATGGAGTCCACCGGAACGACCTGGACGGGGATGCCGTAGTCGGAGGCGTGGACGATCTTGCCGTCGCCAATGTACATGCCGACGTGGGTCACGCCCGGGTAGTAGCCGACGATGTCGCCCGGCTGCAGGTCGTTGATGGAGACCGACTGGCCGCCGGCGATCTGGGCGGAGGAGGTACGCGGAATGGACTTGCCCTCCTGCTGGTAAGCCCAGAACATCAGGCCGGAGCAGTCAAAGGCATCCGGGCCGGTGGCGCCCCAGGAGTATGGCGCGCCCAGCTTGGACAACGCTGCGGCAACCACGCCGGTGGCGTTCACCGGACCGTCGGAGCCGGCCTTCTTCTTCAGGTCGCCGAGGAACTGCTCGACGTCCACGTCGATCGGGCCATTGCGGTCGACCCAGCGGCGACGATCCTCCGGGCTCAAGCCGTCCACGGCCTTCATGACCTTGTCCTTCAGCGCATCCAGCTGATCGTTGCGCTCTTCCAGGTCCTTCTTTCGGTCGTTCAGAGTGCGCAGCTGGAAGTCGGCGGTGGCCTTGGAACGGCTGGCCTTGTTCTTCTCGCTGACGGCTTCCTTGAGCTGTTGGCTCAGTGCGGTAACGGTCTCTGCACGCTTGTCGCCGATGGATGCCAGGTAGGAGGAACGCTCAACGGCTGCCTGCGGGCCCTGCGAGCCAACAAAGGCGGAGACGGGATCCACGGTTGCGCCACGGTACATGGCCTTGGACACGCCGGAGACGTTCTTGCGGGAAGCCTCGACGTCGATATTGAGCTTGTCGGCCTTCTTCTGCGCGTCTTCGGCGGACTTGTTGGCCTTGTCCAAGTTCCCTTGCGCCTGGTCGATGTCGATCTTCAGCTGTTCAACCTCGTCGGAGGTCTCGGAGGCGAAGCCGGAGATCTTGTCCACGTGAGCCAGCAGGCCGTCTACGTCCTTAGGGATCGGCGCGTCCAGCAGGCGGTGGATCTCGTCGGCGCGCTTCTGCTCGGCCTTCTTGTCGTCCTTCTTCTCTTCGTGCTGCTGCGGGTTGCCCTGCTGCTGATCCTGCTGCGGATCCGCCGCGGCCTGCGGAAGGGAGGCGCCAACGGCGAGGGTTAGCAAAGCCGCGGTGGCGGTCTTGGCGACGGTGCGGGTGCCGAAGCGGCGATCACGGGAAGAGGAAGACAACACGTTCACGACTGGACTTTCTTTAATTCTCACTGAATCCGGGCCGCCGAACGGCCAGGTAACGTTTATCAACGTTTGATAACGATAGATATTCTGCCACAACAAAGGGCAAAAGTGGGACTGGCCTCAACCGAGTTCCAGCCCCACTCAATCACATGCTCACCAGTTGTCACACCAGCCCCGATCGCATCTGTCGAGCTGGCGAAACGCCGGGTGGGCGTCACTAAAAAATTTTAGAAACGCACCGCGTTGTAAACCGGCATCATGTGCAGGTTGTCGATACGCACCGGGTTGGAGGAGTTCAGTGCGTGGACGATCTTGCCGTTGCCGATGTAGATAGCAACGTGGGAAGCACCGCCGTAGTAGGAGATGACGTCGCCCGGCTGCAGAGCGTTCAGGGAGACCTTCTTGCCTGTGTTAGCCTGTGCGGAGGAGGTACGCGGAATGTTCTTGCCAACCTGGCGGTGAGCCCAGGAGGTCAGGCCGGAGCAGTCGAAAGCATTCGGACCAGATGCGCCCCAGGAGTACGGAGCGCCAACCTTGGACTTCGCGATGTTAGCGATGCGCTGGCCGACGGAGGAAGCAGCAGGCTTCTTAGCAGCCGGCTTAGCTGCAGGCGCTGGAGCGTTGTTGCCACCGGCGGTCAGGTTGGCCTGCTTGAAGTAGGGCTTGATGGTCGGCATCAGGTGGTCCGGGACGTCAACGGTGACGCCGGACGGGGTGTGGGTAACCGGAGCAGCCTGGGCTGCAGCGGGGTTCAGTACAGCGGCGCCCACACCGACAGCGGCGATCATTGCTGCGTTGCGGGGTGCGTTGTTCTTCTTCAGGCTGTGCTTGCCCATATAAGTCCTCAATTACCTTTCAATCCGTTGTCTGGGGTTCGGAACTCTTCCTTCTCCCCTCGCCCGGTAGCTCCTGTGCGCTACCGCGGTGCGGTGAACTCTTTGTCGCTCACCCTTAAGGTCTCGAAAAGATTACGAAATGAACACAAGCCGTGTCCAGCTCTTCGTCAAATATCCTGCGTTTCAGCCGCCGACGTGCCGTTGTTATAAAACTGAGATTTTCTAAACCCTCAAGGCGAACGTGAAAGTTACCAAAGCTTTATAATTCGTTGACCTGCGAATTTGGAAATCGCGGCACTAGCGACTGTTGAAAAATCTCGTTTAGGGTCTCTTAAGGAAGTCTTTTATGTGATCCTCATCACATGCACTGTTACTGGCGTGTTTCTGTCCTGTTATTGACGCCCCTACGACCCCACGGCGCATCACTTCAGCCACCGCTGTCCTACCCGCCCGCTAGACTTACTCCCCGTGTCCCCTACCCAGCCTCACTCTCCAGATGAATCATCAAGTCTGCACAGCGGCAAGCTGCGCCTAGATCTACAGCAGACCCTTGAGAACTGCATCGTCATCGATATTGAAACCACGGGGCTACGGCCGCAGGATGAGCGAATCATTGAGATCGCCGCCTTGCGTATCTGCGACGGCGACCTCCAGGATCAGTTCACTACCCTGCTCAACCCGCATCGCAACGTGCCTCAGGAAATCACAGACCTCACGGGCATCTCCGACGGTCTGCTGGCCGACAAGCCCAGCTTCGCCGAGATTCTGCCGGGCTTGCTGGCTTTCCTCCGGGATGCGTCAGGATCGGCCGCAGCCTCGGCCCCAGCCTCGACACCAAGCATGGGGACTCCGCGCCTAGTAGGACACAATGTCTCCTTCGACTTCTCTTTCCTCCAACACGAGATCCTCCGCGCCCAGCTGGGCGATGTCGCCCCAGCCCCGGACCCCGTTATCCCTCCATACACCCCGCGCCTGGTGTGCACTGCGGAGGCTTCCCGCTCGCTCATCCCCAGAGAGTCGGTGGGGCGCTATCGGCTGGGAAACGTGGCGTCATACCTTAAAGTCCCCCACCGTCCGCTACACCGCGCAATGAGCGACGCCCTAGCCACCTACGACGTCCTGCGGGCGCTGTCGGCGCACTAAAGCCCTCCGGGCGCTGCCGGCAGCTTCCTAACTCTTGACAGCAAAAATCCCGCCCACCGAATGGTGGACGGGATTTCCTCGAGCCTTATGTGAGAGCAGTTGAGTTAGCTCGAATGGAGACTACTTGTCGAGCTCCTCGTGGCGACGACGGTTCTCCTCGTTCAGTCGCTCGAACATTTCCTTCTGCTCCGCGTGGTTGGCCTTCTCGATGCGCTCGGCCTTCTCCGCGATCTCCGGGGAATCCGGGGTGAAGAAGCTGCCGCGGCCAGGCTGGCCGGCTGCGCCGAGCTCGTTCATGGTCTTCGGAACATATGCACCCTGGTACTCCAGCGGGATCGGGTGGCCGTGCTCGTCGACCGGGCCCAGCGGCTGGTGAACCTCGATGAAGCCACCGGAAGGCAGCTGGCGAATGGTGCCAGTCTCGATGCCGTGCTCCAGAACCTCGCGGTCGTTACGCTGCAGGGAGATGCACAGGTGGTAGGTGATGAAGTACGCGATCGGCGGCAGCAGCACCAGGCCGATACGGCCTACCCAGGTCATCAGGTTCAGCGAGATCGTGAAGTGCAGTGCAACCAGGTCGTTACCACCGGAGATGGTCAGCAGCACGTAGAAGACCAGTGCCATGACACCCAGTGCGGTACGAACCGGCACGTCGCGCGGACGCTGCAGCAGGTTGTGGTGGGCGTCATCGCCAGTCATCTTCTGCTCGATCCACGGGTAAGCGAACAGCAGCACAACCAGGCTGCCCAGCAGCAGAGCTACCCAGAACACAGCCGGAATGGTGTAGTTACCGAGGTAGAGCTCCCATGCAGGCATGACACGTGCAGCACCGTCAGTCCACAGCATGTAGATATCCGGCTGGGAACCGGCGGAAACCTGCGACGGGTTGTACGGGCCGAGGTTCCAGATTGCGTTGATCTGGAAGAGACCAGCCATCAGAGCGACGACACCGAAGGTGATCAGGCCGAAGGAAGCAGCCTTCAGACCGAACACCGGCAGAATACGTACGCCGACAACGTTGTTCTCAGTGCGCCCCGGTCCAGGGAACTGGGTGTGCTTCTGGTACCAAACCAGTGCCAAGTGGGCGGCGATCAGGGCCAGCAGGATGCCCGGGATCAGCAGCACGTGGGCGATGTACAGGCGAGGAATGATGATCTCACCCGGGAAGTCGCCAGCGAACATGATCCAGTGCAGCCAGGTACCGATGATCGGCAGACCAACGATGATGGCGGACATAATGCGCAGACCAACACCGGAGAGCAGGTCGTCCGGCAGGGAGTAACCCATGAAGCCCTCTGCCACGGACAGCAGCAGCAGGACACAACCGATGATCCAGTTAGCCTCACGTGGCTTGCGGAATGCACCGGTGAAGAAGATGCGCATCATGTGAACCATGATGGACACTGCGAACAGCAGTGCAGCCCAGTGGTGGACCTGGCGGATGAACAGGCCACCGCGAACCTCGAACGAGATGTCCAGTGCGGTGTGGTAGGCGGCGGACATCTCCACACCGTTGAGCGGTGCGTAGGCGCCGTCGTAGATCACCTTCGACATGGACGGATCGAAGAACAGCGTCAGGTAGACACCGGACAGGATCAGGATGATGAAGGAGTACAGCGCGATCTCACCGAGCATGAAGGACCAGTGAGTCGGGAATACCTTGTTAATTTGCGGGCGGATCAGGCCGGAGGCAGTGTACCGCTCGTCGATGTTGTTGGCCGCTTTAGCAGCGCGGCTCTGTTGTTTAGTGGTCATGAACGACGCTCCCAGAATGCCGGGCCGACAGGCTCGATGAAGTTACGGTCGGCGTACATGTATCCCTCTTCGTCGACCGAGATCGACAGCTCAGGCAGGGCGCGAGCTGCCGGTCCAAAGATCGGCTTACCGTGCTGCAGTGCATCGAACTGAGACTGGTGGCACGGGCAGAGGATGCGGTTAGTTTGCTGCTCATACAGGGACGTAGGGCAACCGATGTGAGTACAAATCTTCGAGTAAGCGAAGTAATCGCCGTAGTGGAAGTCCTCCTGGCCCTCACGCAGAATCGCCTTGTCAGCGTCCTCCGGGCGCAGGCGGATCAACATTACGGCGTTGCGCGAGCCGTGGATGGAGTGCATGTGCTCCTCGTAGACGTCACGGTTCTTGTCGAACTTGTCACCATCGTTGACCATGTCCTCAGTCAGCGGAAACACGGTCTCCATGGAGGCTGCGTCCAGATCCTCCGGGCGCATGCGGATCAGGCGAGACACGCCCTTGGTGCTGTAGTGACCGTCGTGCTCCTCGGCGATTGCGCCGGTGTCGCGGCCCAGGTAAACCTTCTCGCCCTGCTCCACCAGCGTCCAGCCGGTGGTCCAGAGGGTACCGTCGCCCTGAATACCCATGGCCTTGGCCTTCCAGGGGTTCTTAACGATGCCGCCCAGCGGCAAAGCGATAACCAGGCCAGCCAGAACCGCACCGGTACCGGCCAGACCGGCGATAACCGGGCGGCGACCCAGGGTGGAGGTCTTCCAGGAGTCGTTCAGTAGAGCGACCAGGGTGCGGCGGTCGACTTCCTCAGACGGGCCGTCGTGACGGGTCTGAACCGAAATCTCTTCCGGAACGAAGTTCTTGGTGTAGGCAACGATGGCCGCACCAAGCAGGGTGATGCTCAGACCGGACGTGATGCCCAGCAGCGGGGTGTAGACCGAGTAGAGCCACAGGCCGTCCTCTTCCAGACCCTTGTGCTCCCAGGGCCAGAACAGGTAGACACCGATGAAAGCGATGCCGAACAGAATCGACAGGGCCAGCAGAATGGTGACCTTGCGGCTCGCACGCTTTTCAGCGGGATCGTTGGCGATTGGGAAGCGCTCCTTGCGGTATGCAACCGTCACGCCGTCGAGCTCGGTACCCAGGCGGGCGAGCTCGTCGTTATTCATCTTCGACAGCTCTTCGTTGCTGTACTTCTTGTTGTTCTCACTCATGACCGCGATCCAATCCACATAGCGAAGGCAACGAGAACCACGATGCCGATAAACCACATGACCATGCCCTCAGTCACCGGGCCGATACCGCCCAGGCCGAAGCCACCCGGGTTCGGGGTTTCCTTAGCCGACTTGATGTAGGCAATGATGTCCTTCTTCTCGTCAGCGGTCAGCTGGCGATCGGAGAACTTAGGCATGTTCTGCGGGCCGGTCAGCATGGCCTGGTAGAGCTCCTGCTCGTTGGCAGGCGCCAGCGGCGGAGCGTACTTACCACTGGACAGTGCGCCACCCTTACCGGTGAAGTTGTGGCAAGATGCACAGTTCAGGCGGAACAGATCGGAACCACGGGCAACGTCGGCCGGGTCGATCTTGCCATCCTTGTTGTTGGCGCCACGCAGGGACTCCATGGCGATCTCGCCGTTAGCATCGCGGACGATGCCCGGGCCGCCACCGTTAGCGTTAACGTATGCGGCCAGCGCTAGTGCCTGCTGCTCGGAGTAGCGCGGGGGCTTACGCTTGGCCTGCGCCTCGTTGCGCAGCATCGGCATGCGGCCGGAGTGCACCTGGAAGTACACGGCGCCTTCGCCGACGCCGATCAGGGAAGGACCGCGATCCTTCACGCCCTGCAGGTTTGCACCGTGGCAGGTGATACAAGCAACCTCGTAGATTTCCTTACCCTGCTGTGCCAGATCCTCCGTGCTCTGCTCGGCAACGGCGTTCTGTGCATCGGGGGTCAATGCGTTGGCGAGGAAGCCCGCGCCTGTGAGCGCGAACAGCAAAGCCAACGCGCCGGCGAAGGCCTTGCGGACCTTCCGGCGGCGGCGTGCCTTAGCGGCACTGCCCTTCGAACCACTGGAGACTTGCTCCGTGGTTGCGTTGGTGGAGTTGATATCCATCTTGTTCCCTTATTTGTTAGTCAATGGAATTGCGATGGGCTGTAGGCCGACTCTCTTCTTGAGGGAGAAGAACCGACCTGGCCGGCCTACTGAATGAAGTAAATGGTGATCCACAGGCCGATCCACACAACGTCGACGAAGTGCCAGTAGTAGGACACAACGACGGCGGCGGTGGCCTGTGCCGGGGTGAACTTCGACTTCGCGGTCCTCAGCAGCACCACGAGGAAGGCGATAACACCGGCGAGCACGTGCGCGCCGTGGAAGCCTGTCGTGATGAAGAAGACCGATCCGTAGACGGATCCGGGGATGGTGGTTCCGTGCTGCACCAAGTGCACGTACTCGTAGCCCTGGCCGATGAGGAAGATAGTTCCCAGCAGCGCGGACAATGCGTACCACTTGCGTAGCGCGAAGACGTCACCCCTCTCCGCTGCGAAGACGCCCCACTGAGCAGTGAACGAAGAACTGATCAGGATGACCGTAATCGTTGCCGCGAACGGCACGTTCAGCTCGGTGGGCTCGGACGGCCAATTGCCGCCAGAGTTGGCCTTGGACACGAAGTACATCGCGAACAGGCCAGCGAAAAACATCAATTCCTGAGACAGGAACACAATCGTGCCGACACTGACCATGTTGGGTCGGTTCAGTGTCGCAACACGTTGTGGTGCTGCCATACCTGGGTTTTCAACTGCGCTCGTCACGCATAACAGTATGGCCGTTTCAAGCCCGATAGTCGATTCACTTCGGCGGTTTTCTGGAAGCAATCTGTAAAATCCCAGGTGAAACCTTGGATAAACCTGAAAGCCAACCCCGTTAGGGGCTATTGGGAACTTTTCCACCCCCGTATCCGACGAGTCACATAACGACAGGTCAAATGCCACTTTCGTCAAGGGCTGACACACCGACCACCCCACTATGGGGCTAGCCGCCCTGCATCCCCCGCCGCTCCCCCGACAGCCTTTCCCGCAGAACCGGTCCCTCGGGCCGCGCCTACCCAAAGGCTTCCGCGCCCCCACACACCTAATAGACTGGTCAGTACAGTATGTATTTACTCAGTGTGCCGGTGTTCGGCACAGGTTCCTGACAGGAAGGTGCGTCGAAGCAGCTATGTCCCCCACTACCCCACGTTCCGTAGAAACCAGCGGCCTTAGCCCAGACCAGCTACCACCCAGCTACTTCACCTGGCCGGGTCTACTTGGGCGGCTAGGCAAGGGCCAGGAGCTCAGCGAGGCCCAGGTACGTTGGGCGATGAACGAGATCATGGAGGGCAACGCTACCGACGCGCAGATCGCCGCCTTTGCCTTCGGCATCCGCGTGCGCGGCATCACCGCCGCCGAGCTGGCCGCCGCAGCCGAGACGATGACTAGCTTCGCCACCCCGGTGGACTTCTCGGACGTCCCGAACTGCGTGGACATCGTGGGCACGGGCGGCGACGGCCACCACACGGTGAACATTTCCACTATGGCTTCTTTCGTGGTCAGCGCCGCGGGCGTGCCGGTGGTTAAGCACGGCAACCGTGCCGCCAGCTCCAAGTGCGGCGGGGCGGACATGCTGGAGGCGCTGGGCCTGGACATCGAGCGCTCCCCCGAGGCCATCCGCCAGGATGCGCACGACACGGGCTTCGCCTTCATGTTTGCCAAGACCTACCACCCGGCGATGCGCTTCGCCGGCCCCGTGCGCAGCCAGCTGGGCGCCCCCACCATCTTTAACCTGCTGGGTCCCATGACAAACCCCGCGTACCCGAGGTTCGGCCTTATCGGCTGCGCTTTCAAGGAGTTCATGCCCATCATGGGCGGCGCTTTCGCCCGCCAGGGCAGCCGCGTTCTCGTGGTACGAGGCATGGACGGTATGGACGAGATCTCTGTGTGCACTCCTACCGAGGTCGTTACTGTGGACGCCGCAGGCCGCACCGGCGAGGAAGTCATTAACCCTCGCAACGTCGGCCTCGACTTCTACGAGGACGGCAGCCTGGTCGGCGGCGATGCAGAGTACAACGCGGACGTGGCCGTGCGCCTGATGAAGGGTGAGATCTCCGGCGCTATCAAGGATGCTGTCTTGATTAACGCCGCCGGTGCCTTGACGGCCGTGCGGGGCTGGGAGGAGAAGGGCTTCCAGGAGACTCTGCGCGAGCAGGTGCAGATCGCCCGCGAGGCTCTGGAATCCGGTGCCGCCCTCAAGCAGATGGAAAAGATCATCGGCAAGGAATTCTGATCTAGTGACGCCTGAGGGCGTCACTAGATAAGAAAAACTCCCCCTCCGAGCCCGGTCCTAAAGACTGGCGGAGGGGGAGGTTCTAGTGAAGTGTGAAGTTTAGTGCTTCTCCGGCGGCAGGCCGTACTGCAGGTTCAGCATCGTGGTGGCCCAGATCAGCATAACGGCACCGAAGGCGACCAGCCAGAGGTGCCACCATGCCAGGCCGGCACCCATCACGACGATGGAGACGGTCATCCAGAAAGGCCAGATGGAGCTCGCGGAGAAGAAGCCCAGCACGCCTTCGCCGTCCTCGATCTCTGCCTCTTCCCAGTCGTCCGGGCCGATGTCGGTCTTGGAGGCGGTCAGGTGGAGGTAACCACCGAGCATGAAGGCCAGCAGGGTGGCCATGACCAGGCCAGTGCCACCAGCCCACTCAACGCCCATGATGTTGCCTGAGTCGTTCACGGAGGAGGTGACGATGAAGTAGAACACCGTAACCGCAACGAAGAAGGTACCGATGCTGTAGAAAAGCTTTGCACCAGAGTTCATTTGCTTATCTCTCTTCCTTAATTAACCTTAGCGCTCCGCTGATTAAGCGGCGTTACGGTCCTTGTAGTTCTCACCCGGAGAACGGGTACCGGTGCGGTCAGACTCGAACGGGTGGGTGGAGGTTGCGTAGCCTTCCTCGCCGATCGCCTTCAGAGCCTCAGAGTTCGGTGCCTCCGGGTTGTCCTGGCGGAACTTAATGTACTGCTCGAACTTCTCCGGGGAAACAACGCGCAGTTCGAAGTTCATCATTGCGTGGTAGGTACCGCACATCTCAGCACAGCGGCCAACGAATGCGCCTTCCTCGTCGATGGACTCAACCTGGAAGCGGCGCTCAGAACGGTTCTCGCTCGGGTGCGGGAACACGTCGCGCTTGAACAGGAACTCCGGGATCCAGAAGGAGTGAACAACATCGGCGGAAGCCAGATTGAACTCGATCGGGGTGCCGGACGGAACAACCAGGACCGGGATCTCCTGGGTGGTGCCCACGGTCTCGATCTTGTCGTAGTTCAGGTAGCTGAGGTCATCCTTGGACTTGCCGTGGATCGGGCCCGGAACCTGGTGGCCGTGCTTGTCCAGCTTCTCCTCCGGCTTCTTGGATTCCTCTGCACGAGCCTGAGCTTCCTTGTCAACGCCCTTGTACTCCTTGCCACCGTTCAGCTCCGCAGCTACCTCGTGGTAGCCAAACTTCCAGTTCCACTGGTAGCCGGTCACGTCGACAACGACCTTCGGATCCTTGTCCAGAGCCGTTGCGCGATCCTGCGCCTGAACGTTGAAGAAGAACAGGCCACAGACGATCAGAACCGGCAGGGTGGTCAGAACCAGCTCCAGCGGAACGTTGTAGCCGGTCTGGCGCGGGAACTCGTCCTCGCCGCGCTTCTCAGCCTTCTTGGCGCTAGACCTACCCAAGTTCACAAACAGCAGCACCCACATGATGATGCCGATGATCCAGGCGACGACCCAGACCCACACCCACAGGTTGCCCATTTCCTTGGACTCCGGGGTGATGCCCTTCGGCCAGCCCATGCGCAAGAAGTTAAAGAAACCGTTCTCCGGCGGGGCGACAGTACAGCCGGAAAGAACCAGGCCAGCTAGACCCAGTACACCGGCGAGGCCAATACGGCGAGTCAAACCGTGCTTATTTCGCTGTTCCACGCGAGTTTGCCTTCCTCATTCACACGTCACTTTGCGTTGTAGGCCTTGAGGTCCGTCGCGCGCCTGCAGTTCGCGCGCGATAGATAGACCTACAACCACTTCACTTAAAGAACCTTAGACCATTAACAGGACATTGCCACCATCGCGGAACGGGATTTTCCCTTTTCGGGGTTGGCGGCTACCCACATTGCCCCCACACGGGTTAGGCGGGAGCCCGCGCAGTGCGTGGCTCCCGCCTTTGTGGAGTTTTTTGGGACGCTCTCCCCTGGCACTCTAGAGCGCCCCAGAACGCTCTAGAGCACCCTAGAGCGCCCTAGAACTTATTCATCTCGATCACTCCGGCACCACCGATGTTGCGCAGGTTGGCACGGGCCAGGTCAACCATGCGCCCCACGCCACCCTCAAACACGGTGCGCGTTGCGGAGCGGGAGAAGCCCATCATCATTTCCCAGGTGATGTTCGGCGGCAGGCTCAGCGCGTTCGGGTCGGTAACCACGTCCACCAGCACCGGGCCGTCGTAGGCCAGAGCTTCCTTTATGCCGCTCTCCACGTCCGCCGGGTCCTCGATGCGGATCGCCTTGATGCCAATAGCATCGGCGATCTTGGCGAAGTTCACGTGCTCGTGGTCGGTTTCGTGCTCGGGCAGTCCAGCGACCATCATCTCCAGCTTCACCATGCCCAGCGAGGAGTTATTAAAGACCACGATGTTGACCGGGAGGTCGTGCAGCTTGGCGGTCAGCAGCTCGCCCATGAGCATCCCCAGGCCGCCGTCGCCGGAGAAGGAGATCACCTGGCGGTCGCGGTCCGCGGCCTGCGCACCCAGCGCCTGCGGCAGCGCGTTGGCCATGGTGCCGTGGCGGAACGAGCCGATTTCTTCACGCTTGCCGTTCGGCGTGATGTAGCGGGCACCCCAGACGTTGCACATGCCGGTATCGATAGTGAAGATGGCATCTTCAGCCGCCAGGCGGTCGATCGTGTCCGCCAGGTACTCCGGGTGGATAGGCTTCGACTTGCCCGCCTTCTTGGTGTAGGCGTCCACCACGTGGTTCAGCGCCCGCGCGTGGTTGCGCAGCTGCTTGTCCAGGAACCTGCGGTCGGTCTTTTCCTCGATGTGCGGCAGGATCGTGTCGATCACCGCCCCGACGTCGCCGACCACGGGGTAGTCGATGGTGGTGCGGCGGCCGATGTGGGAGCCGTCGATGTCGACCTGCGCCACGTTGCCGGTCGGCAGGAAGTCGGTGTACGGGAAGTCGGTTCCCAACAGGATCAGCAGGTCAGCGTCGTACATCGCGTCGCGCGCCGCACCGTAGCCCAGCAGGCCGGACATGCCGACGTCGAATGGGTTGTCGTACTGGATGTGCATCTTGCCACCGAAGGCGTGGCCGACCGGGGACTTAATCTTCTCTGCCAGCTCGAGCACTTGCTCTCGAGAGTTTTTGACGCCCTCACCGCAGAACAAAGTGACGGTTTCGGCATCGTTGATGGCCTTGGCCAGGCGGGCTGCTTCCTCGGCATCCGGGTACAGCACGGGGCGCCCCTTGGCGTACACCGAGTCGATGAAGCCTTCCTCCTCGATTTCCTGGGAGGATACGTCGCCAGGGATGACCAGCACGCTGACACCCTTTCCGGCCAGCGTGGACTGGATGGCGTGGTGCAGCACCTTTGGCCCCTGCGCTGCGGAGTTCACCATCTCGCAGTAGCCGGAGCACTCCTGGAAGATCTGCTCGGGGTGAGTTTCCTGGAAGAACTGGCTGCCGATCTGCACGCTCGGGATGTGGGAGGCAATGGCCAGCACCTTCGCACCATTGCGGTGGGAATCATAAAGGCCCTGGATCAGGTGGGTATTGCCGGGACCGCAGGAGGCGGCACACACGGCTAAATCGCCAGTGACGAGGGATTCCGCGCCGGCGGCGAAAGCCGCGGCTTCCTCGTTGCGCACGTGGATCCATTCGATGGAGGACTGACGAACCTCATCGACGATCGGGTTGAGGCTATCGCCCACCAGCCCGAAGATTCGCTTAACGCCCTGTTTTTCTAGAGTCTTTACCAGCTGTGATGCGAAATTTTTTGCCATGCCTCCTAGGCTACGCGGAGCTATAGAACAGTGCATGGATCGCTGAACAGTCTCACAGAAGTGAAATTATGTAATGCACATCACTCAGGTGCTAGATAGCCCGTGTGCTCAATAACCCCATGTACTTAATAACTCAGTCTTAAAACGGTCTGCTCTCCGCCGTGGCAACTAGCTCACCTCCACCCCATCCGCGTAAAGTCAGAACGCATGTGTGGATTGCTTGGAATCATTGCGGCGAACGGCGCCGCGGAAAATTTCGTTGAGGCTGTAGAGGGCGCACTCCCTTGCATGCACCACCGTGGCCCGGACGATAGCGGCACGTGGCACGACCAAGATGTCGTCTTCGGCTTCAACCGACTATCCATCATCGACTTGGAGCACTCGCACCAGCCCCTGCAGTGGGGCCCGGAGGGCGAGGAAAACCGCTACGCGCTGACGTTTAACGGTGAGATCTACAACTACGTCGAGCTGCGCGAGGAGCTCAAGGAAGCTGGCTATACCTTTAATACTGAGGGCGACGGCGAGACCATCGTGGTGGGCTTCCACCACTGGGGCGCCGACGTGGTGAACCACCTGCGCGGCATGTTCGCCTTCGCTGTGTGGGATTCCAAGGAAAAGAAGCTGTTCCTGGCTCGCGATCAGTTCGGCATCAAGCCGATGTATGTCGCTACCACCGAGGCGGGCACCGTCTTCGCCTCGGAGAAGAAGTGCATCCTGTCGATGGCAGAGGCCCTTAACCTGAACCTGGATCTGGATATCCGCGCTATTGCGCACTACACCGATCTGCAGTACGTCCCGGAACCAGAGAGCCTGCACAAGAACATCCGCCGCCTGGAATCTGGCAGCTACGGATTCGTCACCCCTGGCGGGAAGATCGAGGAAACCCGCTGGTTCGAACCTCGCTTCCCCGTGAAGAAGGTCGCAGCTGGCGACGAGGAGGCCGTATTCCAGCGTATCGCCGAGGCCCTGGAGGATTCCGTGGCCAAGCACATGCGCGCGGACGTCACGGTCGGCTCCTTCCTGTCCGGCGGCATCGACTCCACCGCCATCGCCGCGCTGGCCAAGCGTCATAACCCGGATCTACTGACTTTTACCACCGGTTTCGAGCGGGAGGGCTACTCCGAGGTCGACGTTGCCGCGGAATCTGCCGCCGCCATCGGCGCCGAGCACATCGTGAAGGTTGTCAGCCCCGAGGAGTACGCCGAGGCTATCCCGAAGATCATCTGGTACCTGGACGATCCAGTAGCCGACCCGTCGCTGGTGCCGCTGTATTTCGTGGCGCAGGAGGCCCGCAAGCACGTCAAGGTGGTGCTCTCCGGCGAGGGCGCCGACGAGCTCTTCGGCGGCTACACCATCTACAAGGAGCCGCTGAGCCTGGCACCTTTCGACAAGATCCCCTCCCCGCTGAAGCGCGTGCTGTCCAGCGTGGGCAACGCACTGCCCGAGGGCATGCGCGGCAAGTCCCTGCTGCAGCGCGGCACCATGTCGATGGAGGACCGCTACTACGGCAACGCGCGCTCTTTTAACTACCAGCAGCTAGAGCGCGTACTGCGCGAGATCCGCCCCGAGTGGGATCACCGCGAGGTCACGGCGCCGATCTACGCGAAGTCAAAGGACATGGACCCGGTCGCCCGCATGCAGCACCTGGACCTGTTCACCTGGATGCGTGGCGACATTCTGGTGAAGGCCGACAAGATCAACATGGCAAACTCCCTGGAGCTGCGCGTGCCGTTCCTGGATAAGGTCGTCTTCGACGTGGCGGAAACCCTGCCCCACGAGCTCAAAATCTCCCATGGCACCACCAAGTACGCGCTGCGCAAGGCGCTGGAGCGCATCGTGCCGCCGCACGTTCTGCACCGCAAGAAGCTGGGCTTCCCGGTGCCGATGCGCCACTGGCTGGCCGGCGACGAGCTCTACGGCTGGGCCAAGGAGAACATCGAGGCCTCGCAGACCGACCACATCTTCAACAAGGCAGAGGTCCTGAAGATGCTGGACGAGCACCGCGTGGCGATGAACACCGGCTCCGGGCCGGACCACTCCCGCCGACTGTGGACCGTCATCGCCTTCATGGTCTGGCACGGCATCTTCGTCGAGGATCGCATCGA
Organism: Corynebacterium sp. c24Ua_83; assembly: GCF_039907245.1. Lineage (NCBI taxonomy): Bacteria > Bacillati > Actinomycetota > Actinomycetes > Mycobacteriales > Corynebacteriaceae > Corynebacterium > Corynebacterium sp. c24Ua_83. The sequence continues at coordinate 167,360 of NZ_JASBOI010000003.1, forward strand.
TCCACAGATCGACCAGCGCCAGTACCCGGTCAACCTCTAGAGCTCGCCCCTAGAGCCAACCTCTAGAGCCCGCCGCCCCGCTCTAGACGCTAGAGACCCGAAAACGCCCCCGAGGGAATTCATCCCTAGGGGGCGTCATTAATTAGAGCAGCTAGAGCCGCTTAGCTGAAGGAATCACCACAGGCACAGGAACCGGTAGCGTTCGGGTTGTCGATGGTGAAGCCCTGAGACTCGATGGTGTCCGCGAAGTCGATCTTCGCACCCATCAGGTACGGGGAGGACATGCGATCCACAACCAGGTTCACACCGTCGTACTCGTCGACCAGATCGCCGTCCAGGGAACGATCATCGAAAAACAGCTGGTAGCGCAGGCCAGCGCAACCGCCAGGCTGCACTGCGATACGCAGGGAAAGATCGTCGCGGCCCTCCTGTGCCAGCAGGGCGCTGGCCTTCTGCTGGGCAGCCTCGGTCAGCTCCACACCGGTGACCTTCTCTGGAGCAGTCATGTTGGTCCTCCTCAATAAATGACCGAATTTTTGAATTGGCTTTGCTCACAAGCTACGCCTCATTGTTCCACAACGCCACTACCCTCTTGGGTTATTCCCGCGACAGCGATATTTCTCCGCGTTCCCGCGCTAGTGTTTTTGGTTTTGTTCCCCTGCTCTCCTGCTCTAGCCTGTTACATGTGAAAATGCCATGGAAGAAGCAGGAAAAGGTCGCCGACTCAGCCGAGGATCAGGTCTCGCCACAGGATGCCGATGCGTCGGCTGAGGTAGACAGCGACGCAGACGGTGGCGTCACTAAGGAAAAGAACTCCAAGGCCTTTACGCCGAAGAAGGGCAAGGCCACCCCGAAGCGCAACGAACAGGAGCGCAAGCACGGCGTGCGCCGCAGCGCCTACACCGCCCCCGCCACTCCAGGCGAGGCGCGCAAGCAGCGCAAGGAGCTCAAGGCCTCCATGTCCAAGGAGGAATACAAGGCCATGAAGCAGCGCCAGAAGGACGAGGCGAACCGCGAGCGACGCCGCGCCAACCAGCGCATGATGGCCGGCGACGAGGATTACCTCATGGACCGCGACAAGGGGCCGGAAAAGCGCTTCGTCCGCGACTGGATCGATTCCCGCCGCTACATGATGAACTTCTTCCTGCCGCTGGCGCTGCTGGTCATCGTCATCATGATCTTCGGCATGTCCAACCCGAACATCGCCAACCTGGCTTCGCTGGTGATGATGGTCGTGTTCCTCATCATGATCGGTGAGGGCATTTGGCTCGGCCGCCGCATTAACCGCGAGGTCAACGAGCGCTTCCCTGACAACCCGCACGGCAAGTTCAGCCTGGGTCTGTATGCGTTCACCCGCGCCACGATGATTCGCCGCCTGCGCACCCCTGCCCCGCAGAAGCAGATCGGCGACAGCGTTTAAAAGCCGACAACGTTTAGACTGAAACCCATGGCTTCTACGACCTCGGCTTCTACCACCTCCGCCCCGAACTTCCCGCCTATCGTCCCGCCGGACGAGGCCACTCGCAGTCGAGCCGATCAGCTGCGCACCTCCGCGCCGACGAAGGCCGGCATTCCGGCTGGTTCGCTGGGAAGGCTGGAGGGGGTCGCCACCTGGATCGCCGCCTGCCAGGGTTCCGCCCCCGCCGAGGTTCTGAACGCGGCGCGCCTGGTTGTGGTTACCGGCGAGCACGGGGTGGCCGAGGCGCACCCGGAGATCTCCGCCCTGCCGTACGACTTCAATGCCCAGGTGCGCCAGAACCTGGCCGATGCGACCGCTCCGATTGTGGATGCCTGCAGGTCCGCACGGGTTTCTCTTTCTATTATTGACGCCACGTTGGGTACCCCCTCCGGTTCCATCGACACCGCGGACGCTTTGAGCCCCGAGGATTATGTAAGGCACCTGCGGCGCGGCATGCGTTTCGCCGACCAGGAGGCGGACAAGGGCACGCAGGTGCTGCTGCTGGGTGATCTGGGGCGGGGGCTTACCACGGTGGCCGCTGCGGTGATTGGCAGCGTGTGCAACGTGGAGCCGGTGAAGATCATCGGCCGGGGTTCCGGCATCGATGACGAGGCGTGGAAGACGAAGGTGGCGGTGATCCGCGATGCGATGTTCCGCGTGCGCGATGATAAGGCGGTGGCCTCGCGGGCGCTGCAGCAGATCGGCTCGGCCGACCTGGCGGTGATGGCGGGGATTCTGGCGCAGGCGGCGGTGCGCCGCACGCCTGTGATTTTCGACGGCGTAGGGGCGGCTGCGGCGGCACTGTGCGCGCAAATGCTGGCGCCGGGGGCCGCCGCGTGGTGGCTGGCGGCTTCGGCGGGCACGGAGCCCGCTGCCCTCCCGGCGCTCAATGCGCTCGGCTTGGAGCCGCTGCTGGATCTGCAGCTCGGCACCGGCCAGGGGCTGGGCGCCGTCCTGGCCTTGCCGATGGTGCGTTACGCGGTGGCTGCCTGCTCCACCAGCGTGTAGAGCCAGCCGTGCTTGTCGGCGACGCGGCCGTTCTGGATGCCCGTCAGCTGCTCGCGCAGGCGCATGGTCACCGGACCGGTCTGGCCGCCGTTGACCTGGAATTCGCCGGACTCGTCCTTCACGGTGCCGACCGGGGTGACGACGGCTGCGGTGCCGCAGGCGAAGGCCTCGGTCATGGCGCCGGACTTCGCGGCTTCCTTCCACTCGTCGGTGGAGATGCGGCGCTCCTCTACCTTGTAGCCCAGGTCGCGCGCCAATTCCAGCAGGGAGAGGCGGGTAACGCCCGGCAGTAGCGAGCCGGAGAGCTCCGGGGTGACTAGCGTGACATTTTCGGCGCCAGCGCCGACGGCCTCGCCTTCGCCCTCATCCTCGCTTCCGAAGACGAACGCCAGGTTCATGCCGCCCATCTCTTCGATGTACTTGTGCTCGGTCGCGTCCAGCCATACCACCTGGTCGCAGCCTTCCTTCTCTGCGGAAGCCTGTGCCGCCAGAGAGGCCGCGTAGTTACCGGCGAACTTCGCAGCACCGGTACCGCCGGGTGCGGCGCGGGTGTAGTCAGTGGACAGCCAGACGCTCACCGGGTTGATGCCGCCGGAGAAGTAAGCGCCCGCCGGGGAGGCGATCACGAAGTAGGTGTAGCTGCTAGCCGGGTGCACACCCAGGCCAACCTCACGGGAGATCATGAAGGGACGCAGGTACAGGGATTCTTCGCCTCCGCCCTGCGGAACCCAGCGCTGGTCGATGTCCACGATCTGGCGCAGGGATTCCAGGAACAGCTCCTCCGGCAGCTCCGGCATGGCCATGCGGGCGGCGGAGTTCTGGAAGCGGCGGGCGTTCTGCTCCGGGCGGAAGGTGACGATCTTGCCGCCTTCGCCGCGGTAGGCCTTCAGGCCTTCGAAGATGGCCTGGCCGTAGTGGAACACGCTGCATGCCGGGTCCATCTGGATCTGCTGGTAGGGCTCCACGCGGGCGTTGTGCCAGCCATCCTCGGCGTTCCAGTCGATGGCGACCATGTGGTCGGTGAAGTACTTGCCGAAGCCCGGGGCAGCGAGGATCTCGGCGATCTTCTCGTCGGTCACCGGGTTCTGGGTGCGGGTGACGCTGAACTCCACCTGGGAGCTCTGCTGGGCCTTCTGGGTCTGGGAGTTTGCCTCTGGAGTAGTCATGAGTCCCAGACTACTCTGCCGCTACAAAAAAGTGTGAGGAGGCTAACAATTTCTTGGGGGTGGTTACTCCCGTCGATCTGCCGGCAGACGATTCTGGGTAGAGTGAAACCAGCGAATTAACACTTTAGAAAGACTTGCAAGATTCATAAGGACATCAAGGAGCAGTCGAACCCCCTATGACCGCCACTAACTCTTCCTCCCCCATTGCCGGCCTGCCGTCCCGCGGTTTCGTTCCGCAGATGTCGCTGGTACACACCGATTCCACGCTCGAGGACAGCGGCACTGTTACCCCGTCGGTCATCGACACGCTGGTCATCCCAGTCTTCGAAGGTGAGGCTGGACTGGAGCTCACTGGCGCTCCTATTGACGCCCTCACGGCCGAACAGCAATTGGAAATGTGGAAGCTACTTATTTCCGTTGGCGCGAAGGGCACCGCTGGTGAGGTGACGGTGGTCCCCAACCTCTCGGCCGAGCGCCGCAGCGAGGTCGTCTCCACCGGCAACCTGTCCGCCCAGGTGCAGGAATCCACCGTGGAGCCGGAGACTGCCGAGGGGCTTGTCGAGGCCGGCGCTGGATCCACCGGCCCGGAGAAGATCCTGGCAATCGGTATGGGGCCGGCCGATGAGGTGTCGGCGGAGGACGTCCGCGTGGCCGCAGGCGTGGCGTCCCGAAGCATCAAGAAGCCCGAACAACAAGAGGGCCCAAACGAGGGCGAGCCGCACGGCGCCCGAGTGGTGAGCGCCCTGGGTCTGCTGGGCGCGGAGGCCGCGCTGGTCGGCCACGCGCTAGGCGCCTACGAGTACCGCGGGCTGAAGACGGCCGAGCACACGCCGACGATCGAGTCGATTGAGGTGCTGACCGGCGAGGATCCAACAGACACCCTGGAGCACGCGCAGGCCACCGTGCGGGCGGTCGCACTGGCGCGCGACCTGGTGAACACCCCGTCGAACGTGCTGTACCCGGAAAGCTACGCGGGCATCATCGCGGAGGCGGCGAAGCACACGGACGTGACCGTGGAGGTGCTGGACGAGGCCGCCCTGGAAGAGCAGGGCTTCGGCGGCATCCTGGGCGTGGGGCAAGGCTCGGCGCGCGGGCCGCGTCTGGTGCGCCTGGACTACAACCCGGACAAGATCGCCGAGGATTCCCCGCACGTGGCGCTGGTCGGCAAGGGCATCACCTTCGACACCGGCGGCATTTCCCTGAAGCCGCCGGCGAAGATGTGGAACATGATCTCCGACATGGGTGGCTCCGCGGCCGTCGTCGCGGCGGTGATCGCCGCAGCTGAGCTGAACATTCCGGTGCGCGTGACGGCCACCGTCCCGCTGGCGGAGAACATGCCCGGCGGAGAGGCCACCCGCCCCGGCGACGTGCTACGCCACTACGGCGGCACCACCACCGAGGTGCTAAACACCGACGCGGAGGGCCGCCTGGTGCTGGCCGATGCCATCGTCCGCGCCTGCGAGGACAACCCGGACTACCTGATCGAAACCGCCACCCTGACCGGTGCGCAGATGGTGGCTCTGGGCGACCGCACGCCGGGCATCATGGGCTCCATGGATTTCCGCGACCGCGTGGCGATGATCTCCCAGCGCGTGGGCGATGCCGGCTGGCCGATGCCGCTGCCCGCGGAGCTGGGCGAAGCGCTGAAGTCGGACGTGGCGGACATCAAGAACATCTCCGGCAACCGCTGGGGTGGCATGTCCGTGGCGGGCCACTACCTGAAGAGCTTCGTGGCCGAGGGCGTGCAGTGGGTGCACATTGACGTCGCGGGCCCGGCCTACAACGACGGCGCGGCATACGGCTACACCCCGAAGCGGGCAACCGGCTCGCCGGTGCGCACCATCATCGCCGCGCTGGAGGATATTGCGCTGAAGGGCTAGGCAGGCCGGGCTGCGCTTGCCCGCGGCTCGCGCACCTGCGCGGGCGCGTCGGGGCTGCGCTACTCCCCCTGCTCGGCGCGGCGCTGCTCAAACTGCGCGCGCCGCTCGCGCTGCTCCAGGCGCTTCTTGATCAGCCGATCCCGCTCGATGCGATCCCGCATGCGCTGCGGGTAGCCGGTCTCCTCCGCGAAATACAGCGGAATGCCGACGGACTGGGCCACCTTGTCGATGCCCTTCGGCCCGCCGATGCGGCGGCGCGTCCACTCCCCCTCGCTGTCGACCAGCACCACGGACATCTCGTTGACGATGGTTTCCGGCTCCACAAAACCCTCCACACCCTTGCGGGTTCCGGCCCACTGCTGCAGGTAGGTCAGGTCCTTGGGGCGGATAGTCTCCCCCGGCGCACGCGGCGGTCGGGTGGAGGTATTTTTGTTCCGGCCGAAAAGATTAAACACGTTAGCCGATTCTAGTTCACATACCCGGCGGTTCCCCAAAGGTGCGCGGGGACGGTGAGGGGGCGTCACAAAAGATAAGGGCGAGGGGCGCTCGGCGGAGCGGAGGCAAGGCGCGTAGACTTATGTAGTATTTCAACCAAATAACCACAGCTGATTTCCGTTTAGCTTGAGGAGCTTCAAACACCATGGCGTACTCCGTCGAAATGCCCGAACTGGGCGAGTCCGTAACCGAGGGCACCGTTACTCAGTGGCTGAAGAAGGTCGGAGACAAGGTCTCCGTCGACGAACCGTTGCTGGAGGTATCGACCGACAAGGTTGATACGGAGATCCCGTCCCCCGCAAGTGGTGTGCTGCTGAAGATCATCGCAGAGGAAGACGACACTGTGGACGTCGGCGCCGTCATCGCCGAGATCGGTGAGGAGGGCGAAGAGCCTTCTGGTTCTGACGCCGACAGCTCCAGCGACGACGATTCCAGCGACGCTGCCGAGGAGTCCGCTGAGAAGTCCGAGTCCGACTCCGACGACTCTGAGTCCGAGTCCTCTGACAACTCTGGCTCTGAGTCTGGTTCTGATTCTGGTTCCGGCGAGGCCGAGGACGTCACCATGCCGGAGCTGGGCGAATCCGTCACCGAGGGCACCATCACTCAGTGGCTGAAGAGAGTCGGCGACAAGGTTGAGGTCGACGAGCCACTGCTGGAGGTCTCCACCGACAAGGTCGACACCGAGATCCCTTCCCCGGTCGCCGGCACCCTGGTAGAAATCCTGGCCAACGAGGACGACACGGTTGACGTCGGCGAGGTCATCGCCCGCATCGGCGACGAGAACGCCGCTGCTTCCGGTTCCTCTGACTCCGGCTCCGATTCTTCCGAGTCCGATGAGTCCGCTGATTCCTCCGATTCCAGCGAGTCCGAGTCCGACTCCAGCGAGTCTGACTCCTCCGACGACTCTGAGTCCAAGTCCTCTGACAACTCTGGCTCTGAGTCCGGTTCCGGCTCTGGTTCCGGCGAGGCCGAGGACGTCACCATGCCGGAGCTGGGCGAATCCGTCACCGAGGGCACCATCACCCAGTGGCTGAAGAGCGTCGGCGACAAGGTTGAGGTCGACGAGCCTCTGCTGGAGGTCTCCACCGACAAGGTCGATACAGAGATTCCTTCCCCAGTCGCCGGCACCCTGGTGGAGATCCTGGCCAACGAGGACGACACGGTCGACGTCGGCGAGGTCATCGCCCGCATCGGCGACGAGAACGCCGCCAAGTCCGGCTCCTCTGATTCCTCCGACTCCGGTTCCTCCAAGTCCGACGAGTCCGCCTCCGAGGACAAGGCTGAGAAGTCCGAGGACAAGGCCGAGCCGAAGGCAGAGGAGAAGAAGGCTGAGTCCAAGCAGGCCGAGGAGAAGGCCGAGGTCAAGACTGAGGCAGAGTCCGAGTCCAAGTCTGACTCCAAGTCCTCCAAGCCGGCTGCAAAGCAGTCGAAGCCTGCCGAGGGCAACCTCCCCTACGTCACTCCGCTGGTACGCAAGCTGGCTGAGAAGCATGGCGTCGATCTGTCGAGCGTCGAGGGAACCGGCGTCGGCGGCCGTATCCGTAAGCAGGACATCCTGGCCGCAGCAGAAGACACCTCCGCTTCCGGCTCCTCCGCGAAGTCCGCTTCCCCGGCTGGCCCGCGCGCTTCCTCCTACAAGGTGGACCCGGCCAAGCAGGAGCTGCGCGGCACCGTCAAGAAGGTGAACCGCATCCGCGAGATCACCGCGAAGACCACCCTGGATTCCCTGCACGCTGCAGCTCAGCTGACGCAGGTCCACGAGGTCGACATGACTCGCATTGCCGAACTGCGCAAGGCCAACAAGAAGGCCTTCGCCGACAAGCACGGTGTGAACCTGACCTACCTGCCGTTCTTCGCAAAGGCAGCGGTCGAGGCTCTGATCTCCCACCCGAACGTCAACGCTTCCTACAACGCGAAGACCAAGGAGATGACCTACCACGAGCAGGTCAACCTGGGCATTGCTGTCGACTCGGAGGCTGGCCTGCTGAGCCCGGTCATCCACGATGCGCAGGACATGTCCCTGCCGGAGCTGGCCAAGGCCATCGTCGACATTGCTGACCGCGCACGCAACAAGAAGCTGAAGCCGAACGACCTGTCCGGCGGCACTTTCACCATCACCAACATCGGTTCCGAGGGCGCCCTGACCGATACCCCGATTCTGGTTCCGCCGCAGGCTGCCATGATCGGCACCGGCGCCATCGTGAAGCGCCCGGTGGTGCTGAGTGAGGACGAGGGCGAGGCTATCGCCATCCGCCAGATGGTCTTCCTGCCGATGACCTACGATCACCAGGTCATCGACGGCGCCGACGCAGGCCGCTTCATGTCCACCCTGCGTGACCGCCTGGAGAACTCGGACTTCACCGAGGACCTGGAGCTCTAAGTTAGGTTCTAGCTGCAGCTAGGCTGCTACGGCACGCTGGCTGACTGGCGCTGGAATAGGCTGCGCTGTCTGGCTGCAGCCAGCTAGTACCAGGCGCCAACTGACCAGGCTGGCTGGCGCTGGGCTACTAGGCTGCGGCCTGTTAACCACGGCTTCAAGCCAGCTAGCTAAAGCTTCGGCGCAACTGACCAGGCGAAACGCCGGCCCCGCTTCCCGCGGGGTCGGCATTTTGTGTTGTTGGGTGCCGACTTGCCCCGAGCAGTGACTCGGGGGCGTCTCATTCAGCAGACCTAGCTCCATATCCGCCTCTGGACTCTCCCTCCCACACCAAAACCCCACTCGAGAGGCCTCCAGGACCCTTAAATGTCGGAAAAGTTGCAATTTGTTAATGCTAGCGGTTTTCAAATATACAAATGCGCAGGTCAAGGAGCTTTTAGGAAAGTGGAAACCAATACCGATTTGAAGAATTGCAACTTTTCCGACATTTAGCGACATTTAGCAGCTTTCAGGAGGCGCCAAACACCGGAGGTGCCAGTATCAACGTCACCACCTGACACATCCAGCACCATCAAAAACTTCAGCCTCACTGGCGGCAGCGCCTGGCGCCAGCGGGACGGCATCCGGCAGCACCTGGCAGAACCTGGCGCCAGCGGGACAGCATCCAGCAGCACCTGACGCTAGCGGGACCGCACCCAGCGGAACCTGGCGCCAGCGGCAGCGCCCAGCAGCACCTGGCGCCCACGGGACAGCACCCAGCAACACCAACAAACCACTGGAGTATCATCGCAACCATGGGATTCCAGCAAGGCAGCATCCGCAAGTCAAAAATCCAGGACATCGACATCCGCGACCTCGGCACCGTGGACTACGAGGACACCTGGCACCTCCAGGCGGATCTCGCCGCCCAGCGCGCCGAAGAGAAAATCCCGGACACCATCCTCCTACTCCAGCACCCGCCGACGTACACTGCCGGCAAGCGCACCGAGGATTCCGACCGCCCCACCAACGGCCTGCCAGTCGTCGACGTCGACCGTGGAGGCCGCATCACCTGGCATGGGCCTGGCCAGCTGGTCGCATACCCCATCATCAAGCTGGCCGACCCGGTGGACGTGGTCGATTATGTCCGCCGCCTGGAGCAGGCACTGATCCAGACTTGTGAAGATCTTGGCCTTCACGGCACCGGCCGCGTAGAGGGGCGTTCGGGCGTGTGGCTGCCTGCGGGCGTCATTAATAACGAGCTTAAGCCCGCACGTAAGATAGCCGCGATCGGCATCCGCGTGACGCGCGGCGTGACCATGCACGGAGTGTCCCTGAACTGCGATAACACCATGGAGTATTACGACCACATTGTGCCTTGTGGGCTGGCGGATGCGGGTGTCACGACGCTCACCGAGGAGCTGGGGCGCGATGTTAGTGTTTCTGACGCCTACTCGTCCCTCGCCCGCAACCTCGTTGACGCTTTGAACGGTGACTTGCCGGTGCATTCCTAGGTGCATCCCTAGGCAAAGTTCCGCTCCTGCGCCAGCAACCCAGCAGCCTGGCACCAGCGAAAATACCGAGGTGGATTCCTATGCGGCACCCAGCGTAGGCTAGTCGGCATGAGTGTGACCGCAGATGGACGCCGGATGCTCCGCATCGAGGCGAAGAATGCCGAAACCCCCATCGAGTCGAAGCCTCGGTGGATTCGCACGACCGCGAAGGTCGGCCCGGAGTATCGGGATATTAAGAATCGCGTGAAGGGCGCTGGCCTGCACACCGTGTGCCAGGAGGCTGGGTGCCCGAACATTAACGAGTGCTGGGAGGATCGCGAGGCGACGTTCCTCATCGGCGGCGATACGTGTTCCCGCCGTTGCGACTTCTGCCAGATTAAGTCCGGCCGCCCGTCCCCGCTGGATATGGACGAGCCGCGCCGCGTGGCGGAGAATGTCCGCGAGATGGGTCTGCGCTACGCCACCATCACCGGCGTGACGCGCGACGACCTGGATGATGAGGGCGCGTGGCTGTATGCCGAGGTTGTGAAGAAGATTCACGAGCTGAACCCGAACACTGGTGTGGAGAATCTGACGCCCGATTTTTCCAACCGCCCGGAGCTGCTGAAGGTCGTCTTTGATTCTCAGCCGGAGGTGTTTGCCCACAACCTGGAGACGGTTCCGCGCATCTTCAAGCGCATCCGCCCGGCCTTTAAGTACGACCGTTCCCTGGAGGTCATTCAGGCAGCTCACGATTACGGCCTGGTGACGAAGTCCAACCTGATCCTGGGCATGGGTGAGAAGAAGGAAGAGGTCCGCGCGGCCATTAAGGACCTGGCAGACGCCGGCACCGACATTCTGACGATTACCCAGTACCTGCGCCCGTCCTCCATGCACCACCCGATTGAGCGTTGGGTGAAGCCGGAGGAGTTCATGGAGCACTCCGACGCAGCCTACGAGCTGGGCATCAAGGCTGTTATGTCCGGCCCGTTGGTGCGTTCCTCTTACCGCGCCGGCCGCCTGTACGCGCAGGCGAAGCAGGCTCGTGGCGAGGCTATCCCGGAGAACCTGAAGCACCTGGAGGAAACTCTGGATTCCACCACGTCGCAGGAGGCCTCTACCCTGCTGGAGCGTTATGGTGCTTCGGAGGACACGCCGGTCACCGCGTCGCGCCGCTAATGCTGGCGCTTAACTGCGCGATGCGCTGGCGCTGAGGCTGCGCGCGGCCAGCAGCATCACGGCGGGGCACTTTCGCCCCGCCTTTATTCATGCCTTATTGTTGAATCCATGGCGAAGGATAAAAAGGACGTAAGGGTCAAGGAAGAAAAGAAGGCCGCAAAGGCAGCGAAAAAGGAGCAGCGCAAGCAGACGCGCTCCCAGCTGTGGCAAGCCTTCAAGCTGCAGAAGGACCGGGATAAGAAGCTTATCCCCTTCATGGTCCTGGCTTTCCTGATTCCCGTTGTGCTGTTGCTGCTGCTCAGCCTGGTTTTCGGCTGGTGGTGGCTGAACCTGATCGTGGGCATCATCATCGGCGCGATGGCGGCGATGTGGGTGTTCTCCCGCCGCTTGCAGTCCGGCGTGTATGACCAGATTGAGGGCGAGGCCGGAGCCGCCGCATGGGCTTTGTCCAACTTGCGTGACGGCGTGGGCATGAAGTGGATTACGGAGAACGGCGTGGCGTCCAACACCCACATGGACGCAGTGCACCGCGTGGTAGGCACCCCCGGCATTGTGCTGGTCGGCGAGGGCGCACCGCACCGCCTCAAGCCGATGATGGCGCAGGAGCGCAAGAAGCTCGCTCGCATCGTGGGCAAGACCCCGATCTACGACGTGATCGTCGGCGACGGCGAGGGCCAGGTGCCGGTAAAGAAGCTGCAGAACCACCTGATGCGCCTGCCGCGCAACATCAAGAAGAATGAGGTGGACGCCCTTAACTCCAAGGTCGAGTCGATCTCGCGGCTAAGCAACCCGAACAACAACATGCCGAAGGGTCCGATGCCGAAGGGCGCGAAGATGTCCGGCATGAACCGCCGCGCCCGCCGCGCGGCACAGCGCGGAAAGAAGTAACGCTTAGCGGCTGCGGATAACGGCCGTGCCAGTGGCGCGATCGTGCATTCCGCGGCCGTCAGTGTCTTGAATAATTGGGGGGAAGAGGAAGACCGTCAGCAGCGTGCGGACGACCGAGCGCCACAGACCCACGCGCTCGTCGGGCTTGTCGATGCGCGCCACGCCGATGCCCACGATGGCGTGCCCCGGCGACTGGGCGAACAGCCAGACGGTCAGGATGCGCCAGATAATGAAGAAGATCATCGCGGCAGTGGCGGAATCACCCAGCACGTCCGTAGTGGAAGTAACGAACCAGGCCAGGCCGTAACAGGCCAACCAGTCGATTAGTAATGCACCCAGCCGGGGGAACAAGGGGGACAGTGAGCCCGGGCCTTCTTTGGGCAATCCCAAGCGGGCGCCGGGGTACGGGCTGAGTTCGGCGAGGTCTTCGTTTTCGCCTGGTACAAGGGGGCCTTCAAGCCAGCTACGCGATTCACTCATGATGGTCTAGAGCCTAGCTGGCTGTTAGTTTGTGGCACAATTTTGCAAATTTTTACCTGAATCGGCGCCCAGTATGCGTAGGATCAATTGTGTTGCTTTTATATATTGTCGCAACAGTTTGAGATTCCAACTGCAAGGAACGGAAGAAATACAGTGTCAATCAAGACTGCAGAAGAAGTCGTAAAGTACATCAAAGATAACGACGTCGAGTTCGTGGACGTTCGCTTCACCGATGTTCCCGGTATCGAGCAGCACTTCACCATCCCTGCTTCGGAATTCGACGAGGACGTCGTAGAGGAGGGTCTGGCCTTCGACGGTTCGTCCGTGCGTGGCTTCACCACCATCGAAGAGTCGGACATGAACCTGCTGCCGGACCTGGCGACCGCCAAGATCGATCCGTTCCGCAAGGCCAAGACCCTGAACGTGAAGTTCTTCGTTCACGACCCGTTTACCCGCGAGCCGTTCTCCCGCGACCCGCGTAACGTTGCCCGCAAGGCCGAACAGTACCTGGCCTCCACCGGTATCGCAGATACCTGCTTCTTCGGCGCGGAGGCAGAGTTCTACCTCTTCGACTCCGTCCGCTACGAGGCAGAGACCAACCGTGCGTTCTACGAGCTGGATTCCGTCGAGGGCTGGTGGAACCGTGGCGCAGAGGTCAACCCGGATGGTTCCACCAACCTGGGCTACAAGACCCGCATGAAGGGCGGCTACTTCCCTGTCGCTCCGTACGACCACTACCAGGATCTGCGCGACGATATGTGCCGCAACCTGACGAACGCTGGCTTCAACCTGGAGCGTGCGCACCACGAGGTCGGCACCGGCGGCCAGCAGGAGATCAACTACGAGTTCAACACCCTGCTGCACGCTGCGGATGACCTGCAGTCCTTCAAGTACATCATCAAGAACACCGCTTGGCAGGCCGGCAAGTCCGCGACCTTCATGCCGAAGCCGCTGGCTGGCGACAATGGTTCGGGTATGCACGCTCACCAGTCCCTGTGGAAGGACGGCGAGCCGCTGTTCTACGACGAGTCCGGTTACGCCGGCCTGTCCGACATCGCCCGCTACTACATCGGCGGCATCCTGAAGCACGCTGGCGCTGTGCTGGCCTTCACGAACCCGACGCTGAACTCCTACCACCGTCTGGTTCCAGGCTTCGAAGCTCCGATTAACCTGGTGTACTCGCAGCGTAACCGTTCCGCTGCGGTCCGCATCCCGATCACGGGCTCCAACGCGAAGGCGAAGCGCATTGAGTTCCGCGCTCCGGACCCGAGTGGTAACCCGTACTTCGGCTTCGCCGCGATGATGCTGGCTGGCCTGGACGGCGTGAAGAACCGCATTGAGCCGCACGCTCCGGTCGATAAGGACCTGTACGAGCTGCCGCCGGAGGAGGCTAAGGATATTCCGCAGGCTCCGACCAGCCTGGAGGCTTCCCTGAAGGCTCTGGAGGAGGACAACGAGTTCCTGACCGAGGGCGGCGTGTTCACCGACGACCTGATCGACACCTACATCGCCTACAAGTACGACAACGAGATCGCACCTGTTCGCCTGCGCCCGACGCCGCAGGAGTTCGAGATGTACTTCGACTGCTAGTTGCTGCTTAAGCTGCTCTAGCTTTTTGACGCCGCCGGCTGCTTATCGGCTGGTGGCGCAAAGCAAGCGGTGATGACCTGCTAGTTGGCAGGTTGTCACCGTTTTTATTTTTATGACGCCACCTCGTGGATGTCGTTCGAAGGGTATTATTCACTCGCCCTCTCCCCTGCTCAACAGAACAGGTTGGTTTGAAGGCGCCGGCGAAGGAACTATTGCGTCGAACTGAAAATCAAGATGAGAAGTGGTGGGTGGGACTTTAAGCTGTGCTTGTCACTCAACGAAAAGCACCACGTGATCACCACTCGTCGTCGTACACTCCTCACTCCAGTTTTCGCCCTCAGCCTCATCAGCGTTTTCGGCCTCACCGCTTGCGGCGGTGAAGACACAACCGCTGAACCGTCCACCACTACTGTCACCAGCGCTCCTTCTAGCGAGTCCGAGAGCTCAGAACCAGAGACCGCCACGGTTACCAGTGCGCCCGAGGACACACCGCCCCCGCCCACCACAGTCACCAGTACGCCGGAACCCGCGCAGCAGAGTAGCCCTGCTGCCGAAGAGAACACGCAGCCAGAGGAGCAGGCTCCAGCTAATCAACCCAGAGCCACTTCTCCAGTGCAAAAGCAACCACCGATGGGTAATCAGGGAGCAAGCCCCGACTGCCCCGCCTACCGCTGTGGCTACGGTACTGCTCCTAATGGAGCTCCGAGTTTGACCAGTGGCGAGAAGCAACAGCTGGCTCGCTGTAATTCGGGCGAGTACAACGCTCCCCAGGTCTGTGCGAATCTGCGCCTCAAGGCCCAGCGGGCGGGACAGAACTAGCTTGGCACAGCGCCACCCTCCAGTGGCCTCTCGGAATCGACGCGGCGCCAAATTTCCTCCGGTTATGCCCCGTGACTGACCTCACTCAGTGTCCGGCACGCCCCCGCACTGGGGCCGATGCCTCGTCGAAGTTGCGGCTCTTAAGCCACTCCACCGAACAGCGCGCCAGCACCGTACGTGAGCGCCAGGCCCAGGCCGCCACCGATGACCAGGCGGACCATCGAACGACCTACGCTCGTGCCGGCGATCTTCGCCGAAATCAGCCCCGTCAGCGCCAGCGAGAAAATCGTCACTGCGGTGACCCCCATGCCTGCGTGCCCGTCGGCGCCAGGAACACCGAAGCCATCGGCAGGGCTGCACCAGCCAGGAAGGACAGCGCGGAGAAGAATGCTGCAGCCCACGCACTGGTCAGCTCGTTCTGGTCAATGCCCAATTCCAGCTGCAAGTGGGCTCGCAGGGCATCCTCCTTATGGATTTCCCGGGCAGCTTCGAGAGCTGTATCCCGGTTAATGCCGTAGCCGGAAAGAATCCCCGCGAGTTCCTCCAGCTCCTCCTCGGGAGCCTCCCGCAACTCCTGCCTCTCCTTGGCCACCAAGAACTGCTCGGAGTCCCGCTGAGCGGACACGGACACAAACTCCCCCAAAGCCATGGACACCGCGCCTGCAATGGTGGCAGCCAGGCCCGCCATCAAGATGGCCTTATCTCCCGCGCCGGTGGCAATCATGCCGATAAGCAGGGCAGCAACGGAAACAATGCCGTCGTTGGCGCCCAAAACTCCGGCACGCAGGGAGTTCATCTTCGCTGCATCACCGGCGTCGTGAAGCTCCTGGTGAGCGCCGGGAACAGTGGAAAAGGGTGGTTTTCCTCATGAGCGGAATATTAGCCGACTGATTCACAAGCTCCGGGTCTACTGCCGCTGCTATGCACCAGTCCCACTGGAACTCACTGCCCGACGCAGCTGCTGCTGCGCATAGTCAAACAAGATTCTTTCCTGCTCAACGCGCAAGCACCCGCCCGCAGAACGCCCCCGGAGATAGTCCAATGCCAAGCGCTCCCCGTAGCTCAACAGCTCAGGCTCGAACCGGCTAGGTTGCGGTTCTTCCACCGCAAGATCAACGTGGTCACGAACCGTATCCAGGTCCATGAGGACAGATCGCGCATGAGGCACGTATCGCCTGACGAGTTCCAGGATATAGAAACCATGCGAATCTAGATCTCCCCAATAAAGAACTTGCTTCGCCTCTAGCGATGGCATCTGCTGGACGATCCTGGCAGCGTTCAATCCACCACCGAAGATCGCGACCGTCGCGGGCAAGTCTGGCAAGGCAAGGAAACTCTGGTGATTTTCAACGATAAGAACTCGCGCCCCCGGGATCTCACGGAGTTCTGCCGCCGGACATGCCAAGTGCCGAAAACCGCCAATTCCCAGTGTCGGGTCAAGGCTGCGGACCTCCACCAACTGGGGCTTCGGCTTGAAGTTCAGTGGCCCGACCACCGCTTCAACGACCGCCCTGTGTGCCTCGAACCATTTGCTATCGACACCAAAGATTGGCAATTCGCGAATATAAAAGTCGCTGACCTCGTGCTCGTGAACCCACCGGACAACAGCAATGAACTGCTCCACAGTCGTATCATTCCAGTCGTCCCACGCAGAAAGTTGCCTGATGAGCTCAGGTCGAACGCTCTCCCCCAATTCCGTGCAGAAACGGTCCAAGACCGTGCGGAGGCGTTGCCAATGATCGAGTTTGCCGGCCACGCGAGCCGCAGTATCCGCGTCCGCGAGAACAACTCGCCGGGGCAGCGAATAAGTCCCCAAATAGCTGAGCTTTTTATCCTCCCACTCGACGGTAATTGAACTGCGGTTCCACTGTGCCACCCAGGCTCTCACGGCAGCGCCGTCATCACGCTCTGCCGACCTTCCAGTCGGCGGATCCAGGTTGATGGTCAGCATCTTGAATTCCCCGGCCAACCAGCTGCGGTGGTTACGTGAATAAAAGACCGCAGCGCGTTGGCGCACCTGATCAGGAGTCTTCATCCTGGACCTCCTCGATCGTCAGAGAACTCGTTCGCGATCGCTTCCGGTCTGGGCATTCCACCATCAGCACACCCCCGATGTAGTCCTGCACGGTCTGCAGCAGCTTCTCGGGCGTGGCCAGAATCATGTGGAAACCAAAGCGGCGAAAGGCCTCCATCGCAGCCCGAGTGAACTCCGCATCCGCACGATCAAAAGCTTCATCCAGAACGATCGTGCCGAATCGCGGATAAATATCCTCCCCCACCCGGACAATGGATTTCTTTTCTTGTGCGGCTGGCAACCCCATCCCAGTCAGCCTGTAACGCAAGGCTGCAGCCAGGCAGAAGGAGGACAGCTTTTGGGCTTGGCCGCCCGAGAGTCCTTCCGACGAGTCATAGACCGCACCGCGCGTTCCATCCTCGCTGTATTCCACTCCCAGGAACTTCACGTGTTGCCTCGTATCCAGACGCAACTGGCGATCACGAGTTGTCGTACCGTCCGAGACCGTCACTGCGTCGATCACCGCCTGCAGCTTATGGAATCGGTGCTCGCTCTCCTCCTGATCAGCTTCATTGATAATCCCTGCTAGTGCGGAATCCAGAAGTTCAACGAAATTGCGGGCGATCGCGGGCTGTGCCTCCCTCACCTCGATCGTCAGGTAAGCACCCGGATAGAACTCGACTTCCGCAAGTGAATCATTAATCATCTGGATCGAGCTGCGAGTCTTCGCTGTCGCGTCACGGATTAAACGGCGCAGCCGACCCAGATGCTTGTGGGTTTCGTCTTGCAGCATGTCCCGGAAACGCTGTTCAAAACGGGGCAAGTCGTCTGCTTCAAGCCTGCCCAGTTCCCGAAGAAAGTCCTGCTCCCACTCCATATCCGCCTTGAGGTCACCCGCCCGATCAGGCCAGCGCACCAAGTAAAGGTTCATTGCGTTGACCAGATCACCACAATATTTGGTGAAGTGCGCATTGAGGTCTGCAAGCCGATCTTCGATACCACGAATGAGGCGATTGTTGAGCGCATCGATGTTATCGGGCCGAATGGTGCGGTCGATAGCCGTGCAACGTTCTGTCAGACGGGTCGCAACGTCCTCAGAGACGGTCTTCCCACCTCGGCGATTCCGAATCTTCTCAAGCGTTTCTTCTGCCTGCTCCAGGCGAACTTTGGAGACACTAAGCTGGTTCCGCTGTGCCATGACCTGCTCCTCGACTTTGTCGAGAGTAGCTTCCACGCCCTTCAACCTCGCTTTCAGTTCAGCCAGCTCCGCGTTTCCATCAGTGAGTTCATCAACGACTCGCTGGGCTTCTGCAAGCTCCTGGGTCACCGATGACACATCGATATCCTGAAAACGTTCCGTCTCCAATAGCCGCTCGATCGTGGCTATTTGGGCACGCCTTTTCTCCTGGCCGGCCGCGATGGCCTTGCGTCGCCGTTCAGCGTCTTCAAGTTTCGCCACGATGTCGCGCACCGCTGTTTGAAGGGCATCGATCTTGTCAGCGAGATTGCCCCACAGCACCCAGTTCGAACGGTCATCGATTCGGCGGCGATCATCCTTAATGTGATCGTTGCGGTTATGTTTCACCTGACCCTTTGCAGTCACCGCCCGCCGGGCAGCACGAAACTCTTCCACAGAGCCGCAGCATAAGTAATCGAACTTCGTAGAAAGTTGGGTCTGGATCCAGTCGTGATACCGCCCGGACTTTACGTTGATTTTCAGCCCCAGTGAGTTCGGTACGAAACGGGACGGGCGCTGTTCTTCCAGATCCCGGGTGAACCTGGTGTAGCTCACTTTCGCACCGAGATAGGTGTCATCGATAGCTGAAGAAACCTGGTCATAGTGCTCGTCTGGGACAAGGATCCGCCGGGCAAACCCGCCCATCACTCGCTCTGCAGTTCCTTGCCAATGGTCTTCACCAGGCTTCATACTCACGAGGTCTGCAATGAATGGAAGGTCAGACTCCCGCACTCCAGACTTCTCTGCAATCAAGGCTCGCGCACGGAGCAACCGGTTATCCATGGCCGATTCGTATTTTCGCAAAGCCTCAAGCTCCGCGACCAGCTTGTCCTTGTTCTCGCCCAGCTCGTAAACGCGCACGTGCGCCTGACCCAGCTTTACGTATTCTGTTTCATATGCAGCACTCAACCGCTTCCGCTCTTCACGCAACTGCAGCACAAGGTTGGTGAATTCCTCGACACTGCCGGGCTTTGCAGCCCCAATGGATTTGAGCCGGGAATTGAATGCCTCTTCCTCTTTGGTCACTCGCTCCAGCCGGTCCTGCAAACGGTCACGCCGAGCCTGTGCAGAAACCAAGGCAGAATCCTGCGCTCCATGAATCAACGTGCGCAGTTGATCTGCTTGCGCCCGGTGTGCATCTCGAACCCCGGTGGCTTCTTCAATCTTCGCGCTGACTGTCTTAATCTCGGAAGTCCACTGATCCCGCTCCTGTTCGGCGAAACGCTGCCGCCACTCGTCGACGAAGGTTTCGACGCCGTCTCGGTCCTCCTTTACCGTGGTCAGCCTGTTTTCGACCCTTGCACGCTTCTCTGCTGCCACGCGCACCGGTGCCAGTTGCTCAATCTGTTCACGAGTTTTCACCACCGACTCATACGCCGTTCGGAGGTCTGTGAAATTCTCCGCTGCTTGCTCCGCGATCTCGAAGGTCTCTGGTTCGGGCAGCATAAAGGTACGCATCAAGTGATTAAGATCGCCGAGCGTTTTAGCCGATTGCGTTCGGTTCAGCAGGTCCAAAGCACCGGCATCGGCGATCCCCACCGCTCGGCGCAGCGCCAAACTGAACTTCGGATGATTTCGACTGACGTGCAGGGCATCGCTGTATGTCTTCTTCGCCTCACTAACCGGCAAGTTCTTCTGTGCCAGATCCTCAAACTCTGTCAGATCGGCGGCCCGAGGGAGCAAAATGTAAAGATCCGTGATTTCCTGGCGCGAATAGGCGTTAGCGGGCAAAAACATCAACCGGCAAGCGGTTACGGTCTCCCCTGCCCCATCGCTATAGCGTAGAGCGACGCCCGTCCACGTCGCACCTGTTCGAAGGTAGGACTGCGTAAGTTCGTCCGCCTCGATCGAGTGCTCGCGGCGCCAGGCACCGCGGCAGTAGGTAACCAAGTTACGGCCCGAGTGTGCTTGGTTATCAGCCGCAGCGTTGAAACGAATCTTGCCGGGCGGAACAAGAATCGTCGAGATCGCATCAATCAGCGTCGACTTACCGGAACCTGAAGGGCCTGTGATGAGGAAGCCCTCCCGCGGCACCTCGACACAGTGAAGGTTGTCGAATGTTCCCCAGTTATAAACCTGGATTTGGGAGAGTCGGAATTGGCCAGGCAGAGTCGTCGTCATTGTTCTTCCTCCAGGAGAGCTCGGAAAGACTCGGTGACAGCGGCGATTTCTTCGCTGGAAAAGATGATGCGCAGCACCGGGGACACCTCGAAACGCCCCTCGGTCGGGGTGCTGGCAATAATCGAGTAGCTCTTCAGCTTGTTCCACGCTGCAGTAAAGCGCTTACGCTGCGTGGACTTGTCCGTGCCGGCGTGGCCTTGATACGGCAGGGTCGCCTCAAAAACCTCACCCTCATCCACGATGGTTCGCTCGTTGGGGCTCGTCGTCACCAGCTCACGGCGCAGGTGGAGAATCACCACCGTGTCCATAAAAGTCAACGACTGTTTGCGTAGCAGCGCACGCTTTTCAGGGACATCCGCTTCCCACGCCTTTGTGTAGGCAACCCCTGCATGCTCGTCGAGAATGAGAGTGAGGAAGAGATTATCCAGCTGTTGGGCAAGAATCTCACGTGAGTTGGATATCGCAGCAAACACATCTGGCGATTTCACGCTCGACACGTATGGGCCGCGGATGAGTTCCGCCAGGGCACGACGCTGCAAGCCTGTCAAGGTTCCGGTGTCGCCTTCATACAGTTTGTTTTCCATTTAGATGCGCCCAACCTTCCTCCGAAATTCGAAACGCTCATACCGCCCTTGATACCTTTTCCCGCTTGGTCTCTCCCACTGCAGGACTTCCGTACCGTCGGATCTTTCGCCGTGATCATGCGCAAGTTTGATGAGCCCCACCACACTCGCTAGACCCTGAGTGGCAGGGTGCTCTTCCAAGACTTCCCGAATCGATGCTTGCCCTTTTCTGCCGAGCACATCGTTGATTGCGTCGCGCAGTTCCTGCCAGTCAATTTCTGATTCCCGGATACGCCGACGCATCTGTTCGAAGTCGATCTCGCCTGACTCGTTGACTTCCATCGACCGCTCGATGCGGTATTCCTTCGGGTTATGTAATTCCCAACTGGAAAGCGACGTCGGTTGCCGCGTCGTCAGCTCGAGCTCGTAGCCGATCTTCTCGTAAGGCGCGATCCCTCGTTTTGCGAGCTCGAGCGCTTGCTGCTGCGCCTGATTGATTGCCCGTGTGAGGGCCTGCTGCGATTCTGCTTCTCGGGACTGCACGAAGCGCCTTAGGGACCGCGATAGGCCCGTGAGCGAGGTATGTACCTGTCCCGAGGAGGAATCGAGCATGTCTACCAATTGCGCGATCTCGTTCCGCTCTTCCGGGCCGAGCTGCTCCATGAAGTCCCGCGATTGCACCGAATCCATCACGGCATCGAGTTGCTTTGATTGCTCCGGGTCAAGGAAAAGCTCATAGAAGGAGTTGAATGCCCGTCCCGCTTCTGATTCTGCGATCAGATCTACACCACGGAAGACATTGTCCAGTACCTCACCAGCGTTTAGCTGCCCTTCGACGAGCGATTCTCGGAGTTCGTGATCGACATTCTCAACCTCCTCCCGAACGCGGGAGAAATCGGTGGGCAAATCCCTCGCCAGAGCCAGGATTTCCCGTGCCCTCTCCACTGCCTCTTCGTCGGAAATCACGCCGACACCGTTCATGCGGATGTTGTCGATACGGTCTTGGATCTGATCTCGCTGAGCTTCCAGGCGACTAATCGCTCTCGCTTCGTCGGGATCTGTTTCAGCCGCCAGATCCTGGAGATTATTGAATAGAGTTCCGAGGCGGGATTTGGTCACCACCCGCTGAGGACTGATCAACTGCTGGACATAGTCGATAGCAACGTGCGCGTCCGTGGTGAGCTCGTAAAACTCTTCCCTCGAGCCCTGAGGGCTGCGCCTTGTGAGGTATCCGAGTTTCACCCAGTCATTGATATAAGCCACGGCTGACTTGGGCAGCTCCATATTGGTCTGTTCCCGAATATCGATCAGCAAGGACTCCACTGCTAGGGTGAGCTCGGATCCGGCGATCTGGCGATTACCTGCTTGGAAGACAGCACTTAAGACAGAAAGAACAGCTGGGGCGTTATGGGCACGAAGCATCGCCCAAGCAGGTACCGAGTCCGCAAGGCGGATCATCGCCAACGCATCTGCCACCACAGTTGTCCGATTCATGTGCTCAATCTAACAAGCGTTGCAGACAAAGATTCAAAAATATCGAACATCTCGGCGCCAACTAAGGGTTCGATGCTCATGCGCACGCCCTCAGATTGGCACTGCTGTACGACAAAGGCTTTGGGCAAGTGCACCGGTTAGCCCACGGCTGCCCCGCGTCCTGGTGCGAGAACTTGGGCTAACCTCGGGGCAACCCACCCCGCTCCTGGTGCACGTGTCTGGCTACATCACCAGCCGGACCTAACCGGAGCGTGGATCCAAGGAGAAAGGCATGCCCCCATGGAACTGAACCGCGACAAGGGCGAAGAATTCGTCCGCGAGACCCAAACCCCAGAATCCGCCGCTGCGTGGAAGAAGCAGCTCGACGAGTTCGCACCCGGCGCGTCCGACTGGGTTGTCGAGGCCGTCTTCGGCGGAATCTACCAGCGCGATGGCATTACTCTCCGCGACCGTCAGGTGCTGAACATGGCTGCCCTGGCTGCGATGGGTGGCGTAGAGCCGCAACTCACCGGCCACATCAAGACCGCTGTGGACGTCGCAGGCATGAGCCCAGAGGAGGTGGCCGAATGCTTCGTGCACCTCATGCCTTACGTCGGCGTGCCGAAGACTTTGGCCGCGATGCGCTGCATGAAGGCCGCCCTCGAGGGTTAATGCTGCCGGGGGGAGGCCTGGCCGCTTATTAGCGCTTGGCAATCGAGATCAACCCGACTGTTTCTTTCTCCGTTGACGGCGCGAGAAGTACGTCACCGCGGATATGACAACAATGGCCACGAGGCAAACAATGAAAACCCACCACTGCCCAACAGCGGGCAGAAGCGCAAAAAGGCTTGGGACTGCCAGAACTGCGGCTGCTAACGCGATTAATTCATTGCGTTCGTCGCGCCGCTCTTGTTTACGCTTATGAGCGTCTGCCTCGATGCCATCAAGTCTGATACGTGCGAAGTTGTACTGGGTTGTGTAGACGTTCTCACGTATCTCAAGTTCGCCGACGATGTCATCAAAGTCTCCCCGTGCACCTGTCTTTTCCAACATATGCTGCAGAATGGTGGTCGCTACGTCGCGTCCGGGGACTCGCTCGTACCAGAGGTGATCGCGCACATAGACTAGTTCCGCTTGTATCTTTGCGAACTTCCGTAGACTGCCCTGCAGCTTTTGGTCCGCGCCCCTTATCTTCTCGAGGGTTCCAGCATTGCCCTCAGAGCCGGAGCTTTCCAAGACATTGAGCGCTTCCGGACCGAAAGATAATTGGCGAAGTTGTTCACTAATACACCCCAGATAATTATCTGCTCTAAGCGCTAAAATAGCCAAGTCTACAAAGCGAGTCCCAGCCAGCATAAAGAAATTATTTTGCGAGTTTTCTAGCGGTGCCCGGCGCACCACTGCCAACCCCTCCTCGCAGGAGTGAATAGTCCAATCACGATAGCGGGACACGAGGCTTCTGTTTATAGAGCCATCGCGGAAATAAGGTATTTCTGTTGTGTACCGGTCGAAACGGGAAGCAAAGTACCATGCCCATTGGTCGTGGAGCATCCAGTTCTCCCCCGTCTCCTCAGATGCATCCGCGATGGGGGTTGGCAGGGCAATGTCTGTACGGCCCGGGATAGCCATCGTGACGCAATAAGGTTTAGGAGACTGGCGCCCGTGGTTCGCTTTTGTTCCTCTACCGGGTATTTTGAAGTATCCGCCCTTGGTGAGATCCCACGGAGCGTGAGTTTCCGAGCCAACGAATAGCTGTTTTTCCACAACCTTCACGGCAGCTTCCAATAGGCAAACACTAGCCTTGTTGTTAGTCAGTGGTGAGCCAGTGAGTTCTTCAAGTAGCTCTCTTTGTCTTGCTTCTCCGTTGCCTTCCTCCGCAATCAGGGTCATTTTCTCTCGTGGTTTAGTCAACGACGCAGTAGCTTCCTCCAGCGCTTTTCCGGAGCAATTTTCCGCGACGGCATGGATGACGAGAAAATTCTGTTCGAAGTTACTAGGTTCGCCACTTTCAAGGTCATAAAGGCATGGCCCGGAGTATTGCAAGTACTCGGCACACACAAACTTCAAGGTCGCAAAGGGGTGCCCAGTGTCGTCCAAAGCGAAACGCAGCGGATACGTCTCCATTTCTGGTGCCTGCTGCTTGCCTTCCGTCGTTAGGTCAGGCTCAAAAACGAGGCGATGCGCGACGACCTTGGCAGGATTAGTAGATGCATCTGAGATCCACTCCGCGGGATCCCCACCAGACGTCGGTACAGCATCAACCGCACCCGCCCCCATAGAGCTGGCTAGGGGCTCACGGAAGTACGACCCAGCACTCTTATGGAAAACGCGGGGTACATATTTAAAATCAACTTTATTACCCCAGAACTGGCGAACGAAGTCCCCTTTTTCATCCCGTTCTGCGAACTCAATCTTCTTAATCCCGCGAAAACGACCGGGCACCCAAGCCTCGGGCCAATCGAAAGCCTCCGATAATTCGGGCACTGGAAGAACCACCGCGAAATGCGCAAGGCGCCACTCCGGCTGAGAGCCGCAGACATAACCCTCCGGAAGATGGAACTCCGCTCCCTGGATTTGATACCAGTTGGAATTCCGAGCATTGTTCGCCTCGGTGAACTCGTCGTTTATCCCCATATCACAAAAGCCTCCGTGATCTTCGAACCACCTGTGCCCCAGGCTACAACAGCACTTCAGAAGCCTATCCACTTTGAAACCATCACCACCCCTGAAATAAGGTCACCCTTAGTAGCGCTATGCTTCTATAAAGGCAGAACTACACACAGGCCATCCGAAGGAGGGCACGCACCACAGTGGCTGAAAAGGACCCGCACGCCGCAAACTCACAGCCGGGCAACCCTCGCGGGGACGTGCAGCCAGGCACTCCGGGTCAGGACACCGCAAACCCCCGCCCCGGCGCGACGGAGGCCACGATCCAGTCCCCCGGCACCTATCCCCCGGGTGAGGATCCGCGCCGCTGGAAAGTTCTTGGCGTCATCCTCACGACGATCTTCATGTCGCTGATCAGCGTGTCCATCATCAACGTCGCCCTGCCCTCAATCCAGCAGGGGCTGGGCGCCACCGAATCGGACATCCAGTGGGTGCTCTCCGGCTACACGCTGACGTTCGGCGTGGTCCTCGTCGCCGCCGGCCGCGCCGGCGACCTGCTTGGCCGGGGCGGGATGTATCTCATCGGCCTGAGCGTCTACACCCTGGCCGCCATCACCGCGGGCTTCGCCCCCACCGCGGAAGCCCTGAACGTCACCCGCTTCATCCAGGGCGTGGGCGCCGGCCTGCTCAACCCGCAGGCCGTGGGCATGATTCAGCAGTTCTTCCGCGGCAAGGAGCGCGGCCGGGCCTTCGGTTGGTTCGGCACCGTCGTGGGTGTGGCCGTGGCCATCGGGCCCGTCCTGGGTGGTTTCCTCATCCGCGTCGGCGGACCGGAGCACGGCTGGCGCTGGACATTCCTGGTCAACGTTCCCTTCGGCCTTCTTGCCTTCGTCCTCGCGCTCCTGTGGTTCCCGCGCCCGCTGATGAGCCGAGTTAAGGATCCCGCCACCGGCCGTAACGTGGGCGTCATCCGCGCAGTGCGCAGCCTCGACCCCTCCGGCTCCCTCCTGCTTGGCTTGGCCGTCCTGGCCTTCCTCTTCCCATTTGTGGAGTCCTCCGGCAGCGCGCGCACCTTCCTGCTCCTCCCCGTCGCCGTCGCCCTTCTGGCCGGGTGGCTGGCCTGGGAGCGCCACGTGAAAAAGTCGAAACCCTTCGACCCGATGGTGGACATGCAGATCTTCCGCTTCCCCAGCTTCCGCCTGGGCACCATGCTGGCGGGAGTGTACTTCATGGGCATTACCAGCATCTGGGTGCTCGTGGCCCTGTACTTCCAAAACGGCCTGGGCTATAGCGCGCTCGTGGCAGGTAGTGTCGGCATTCCCGCCGCGATCAGCAGCTCCTTCGCCGCCAACTGGGCCGGCAAGAGGGTCGCCGACCGGGGTCGGCGAGTCGTCATCGACGGCATTTCCGTGGCGCTGACCGGCATCGTGCTGACCATCCTCGCCCTGGTGCTGCACCACGTCGCAGGCATTTCGGAGTGGTGGATGGTGCCCACCCTCTTCCTCGTCGGCACCGGCCAGGGCGCGGTCATCGGCCCGAACCAAACCCTCACGCTCGCGGACGTTCCACTGAACTACGCGGGTAGCTCCGGCGCGGTCCTGCAAACCGCCCAGCGCATCGGCACCGCCATGGGGCTCGCGCTGATCACCGCGATCGTCTTTGCCAGCTCGCGCGCCATCAACTGGACTCTCGGCACCGCCATTGGCTTCGGCACAATCGGCTCGCTCATCGCCGTCGCCCTCGTCATCGCGCTCTACGATAATCGCCTGCGCGCCCGCCGTGCCGCTCGTTAGTTACTGACGCCACCAGGCCTTTACAACCACCGAATTCCGCCCTAATCTGAGGTGAATCAGTTAAGAGGGGAAGTGATTCAAGTGGTGCCAGAAGATTTTGGAACACGTCTGCGAACCCTAAGAGAGCTGCGAGGTTTGTCGACTCGTGAACTCTCACGAGAACTCGAGGGAGTGATTTCCCAATCTGGGATCTCACGCATGGAGAATGGGGCAAAACCACCAACGGTGAGCGATCTCGTAGCTCTGAGCTGGGTGTTTGGAGTCAGCCTGAATGAGCTAACAGACGAAATTCCACTTTCTAAGCGCGCCCAGTGGGCTGCGCGTTCTTCAAAAGAGATCGACATCTCTGAAATAAAAAGCGATCTGATGCCGTACCTCGAGCTCCGAAACACCCTGGACGAGGTGTTAGATGCCTAGTGCGTTTTCCTATGAGCAAAATGCCTCCCCAACCAGGCAAGGCAAAAGCCTTGCTGAACAATTCCGGCACTTTTACGAGCTTGGAGACGATCCCATCGATCGCATCGAATCGTTTACCGAGCACGTAAATGCTGACCTGCTCATTCGCCCTCTCCCAACGGACGTTGAAGCAATCTCCGTCAAGGATCCACAAACGGGCAACATCGTCATCGGCGTAGGAACAAGCACCTCTCCCTATCGGCAACGTTTCACTGTAGCCCACGAGGTCGGACACATCCTGGCTGACGATATTGACCGATCTTCCGAGGTTCCTCAATGCGAGCCAAACAGCCCTTCGGAGACTCGAGCCAATTCGTTTGCCCGCAACGTGCTGTGCCCCTTGGGTGGGGTAAAGAAATTTGCTCAGAACCTCTCTCCCGCAGCCCCCGAGACGCTCTCCAAGATCATTCAACACTTCCGCGTCTCCCCTTCGGTAGCTGCCATCCAGCTGAAAGAAGCTGGATTGATTAGCGAGGAAGTCTGCAACGAATTATCTAAAGAATGGTCCGCTCCTAAATTGGCTTCCCTCTACGGCTGGCGGGAGCAATACAATGCGGATGCGCTAGTTTCAGACCAGCCACGACCATCGCCGCGCCTGGTTGCCGACGCAACCAGGGGCTATCGCAAGGGCGTCGTATCTTCTTCCGCAGTCGCACTAGCCCGTGGCATTTCCTCAGAGCAGGTGAAACAAGAACTAGATGTGGCACCCGCGGAACCACAATCGACGGACTCCCCTTTACATCCCTGAAGCAGTGGCATCAGAACGGCCAAGGGCAGGAGATGGCACAAAAGCGCCAAGTTCGTTCGTTCAGCTCTGAGGATGTTTTGCTCCGCGCACTTCAGATGAAGAAGCTTCGGACAAAGTCCGAAGTACGAAAGATCTGGGAGCAGCTCTCCGAGTTCGACACCCACGTACACTTCTCAAACACAAAACTATCTAACCCAAAAATCTACCGCGACCTTTAGTTTCCCAACCCTAGCCTCACCTAACAAAATGTGCCCTGACCTGCGTAAAGGTAGCCTTTCAATGCTTGCAGCAAATCTGACGCTCAGCGATAATTGAGTCATGAGCACTTCAGTATCTTGCCCCTGCGATCGCTACTACGACGGCAGCTGCACTGCCGTGGCTACGTGCGAACGCGGGATTATCACCATCCCGACGGCTGAAGTGACCGCGCACGCAGAGGTTCCGCCAGCCACTCAGGCCGAACACACGCCGACCGCTCCAGCCGAACACCCCGAGCTCACTGCCCCAGCTGAGTACGCTGAGCTCCCCGAAAGCGCCGAGCTCGCTGAGCCCGCCGACGTCGATGAGAATCACGGCGAAAGCCTTAACCGGCCCTTCCGGTTTTAGAGTGCGTTGATTTTGTCCTGTAGTTGTCCGGAGTGGATCAGGCACCGCAAGATGTAGTGGTTGAGGTTTTTGAATCCTAGGGCGATGCCACGTAGGTGTTCGAGTCTGCCGTTGATTGCCTCGACGGGGCCGTTGGATGCACCGATATCAAAGTAGGCGAGCACATCTTTGCGTCGACGCCACAGGGTGCGTCCCAGTTGAGCGAGCTCTTCTAAGCCTTTTGGTAATCCTTTACGCAGGGTGTGGATGATGCGTTCCATGAGCTCTTTGCCTTCCGATTTCTTCGGATGCGCGTACGCTGCGATCATGTCTTGGTAGAGCAACCACGTTACTTCTAGGGCCACGTAGTCGTTATCGGTGGCCCACAACATTTCTCAGCGTTGCTTTTGCCGCTCGGTGAGATAGTTCGTCCTGGTCAACAGGGTGCGCCGGTGCTTGTACAGTGGGTCATCTTTGCGTCCGCGGCGCCCAGTGGTCTCGCGTTGGAGTCTTTGTCGGCAACTGGTGAGCTTGTCGGCTGCCAGATGCACTACATGGAAAGGGTCCATGACTTTGTCCGCCTGTGGTAGTTGCTCCTCGACTGCGGTGGCATATCCGGTGAACCCATCCATGGTCACTACCTGTATCTGCTCCCGGAAGCTGGGGTTGCGTTCCTTAAGCCACCCGCTGAGCACGTCTGCGGACCTGCCCGGTCGCATGTCTAACAAACGTGCAGGCCCACGCCCGTCCACCAGCGGGGTGAGGTCAACGAGTATGGTCACCAGGTTTGATGCCTGGCCTGGTTTTCTGGTGTGTTTCCATACATGTTCATCGACTCCGAGGACGCGAACCCCGTCTAGGTGGCAGGGGTCGCCGTAGACAAGCTGGCGGCAGGCGTTCAGTGCGACTTTATTGACCAGGTCCCAGCCCACACCGAGTGCTTTGGCGGTAGCTGACACACTCATCCGGTCAATAGCAACGCGTTGCAAGATCCAGCGGGTAACCCGGTCAGTGAGCTTGGCGCCGTCATCAGCGCAGGTTAAAGATTCTTGGAAGATCTTTCTCTTACATGAGGCGGCTGTGCACCGGAATCTAGGGACTTTTACGTGCAGCCTAGTGGGAAATCCAACAACAGGAAGATCAACGAGTCGACGGGTGATGTGGTCGCGCAGCATTCCTGGCTGTCCGCAGTCCGGGCACACGCCGATAACGGCTACTGGCGTGGCCTCAATGAGGGTCAGCGGTCCGGCATCAGCGGCACCGGTGATGGCAAGCCCGATTTCCGCGGTACGGCAGATAGTGTCGGCGACGAGGTTTCCAGTAGGCTTCTGAAGTGCCCCGGGTTTTGTTCCTAGGCATTTGCCTTGATTTCTATTATTGCTTGCGGCGGGTGCTGCTCCTAAAATTCGGTTTCCACTTCGACTGGGGTTCGGTATCCCAAGCTTTGGTGAAGCCTCGTCTCGTTCCACCATGACACCCACTCGAACGTCGCGATTTCTACCTCGACAACGTCATTCCACCTGCGAGTATGGATCAGCTCGTTGTTGTAGGAGCCGTTAACGTTTTCAGCCAGAGCATTGTCATAGGAATCCCCGACAGTTCCGGTGGAAGCGGCAATCCCGTGCTGGGCAAGACGCTCGTTGTAGACAACGCTGACATACTGCGAGCCGTGATCTGAATGGTGAATGAGACTTGTTGTTTCTTCAGCACACGCGATCGCCTGGTTGAGAGCTTGCAGTGGCAACGCTTGAAGTCCGCATGGAATCTGATAACGCCCACCCAACGATCCGTCGGGAGTAAACATCGGTGACAAATGCGGCGTACACAAAGCCTTTCTTCGTGCGAACGTAGGTAATGTCAGCCACCCACAGCTTGTTCGGGCCTTCGGCTTTGAATTCTCGCTTCACCAAGTCCGGGCGCAAATCCGGCCTTTGAGGTGTGCAAGTGGTCATAGGCGAGCGGCCTTTGCCTGATACACCGGCTAGACGCATCAGCCGCGCGGTTTGTTCACGACCGATATCGATTCCGTCACGATGAAGAGCATGCCACATTTCCGTACACCGTAGACACCGTAATTATCCCGATGAATGGCACCAATGCGTTCAACCAGCACAGCATCACGAAGGCGGCGAGCACTTAGTCCACGGGCCTTGGACTGGCGATACCCACGCGAGGTGATGAACCCACCAGCCCGGTTATCCTTCAACGTCTTACAGATGAACTCGACAGAGAAACGATTCCGGTATTCATCGATGAACCGGATCATTTCCGACGTTTTGGGTCGAGTTCCGACGCGAAAAAAGCTGAGGCAGCCTTTAAAAGTTCATTGGTGTCGCGTAGCTCTTGATTTTCACGGTGCAGCCTCGCGTTTTCGGCGGCCAGATCTTCAGGCACGGGTTCTGGGATGTTTCCCGCACGGCGGGCCTGCTTAAGTCCATTGACGAGCCGTGTGCCATGACACCCCCAACTTTGGAGCCACTGAAGCGTCCTGGTTTTCGTTCCGCTTATTTAACGCCCAACGTTTGAGCGCCTGATCGTTGATAGTAGGCGTGCTCCATCTCCTGTGGAGTGATATATCCCAGGGATTGGTGAAGTCGTTGGTTGTTCCACCAGTGCACCCAGCGAAGGGTGGCGATCTCGACTTCACCGACCGATGTCCACGGCCGGTGGGGATAAATTAGCTCTGTTTTGTAGAGCCCGTTGACCGTTTCAGCCAACGCGTTGTCATAGGAGTCGCCAACGGTGCTGACAGATGGATCGATACCCGCCAGGGCGAGTGCTTCACCGTAACGGATCGACACATATTGCGAGCCGTGGTCACTGTGGTGGACAAGCCCTTCTGAGCGAAGATCACCAGCGTGGTACAGGGCGTGCTCAAAGGCCTCCAGCGGAAGTTCATCGGTACGCATGCTCGCCCGAGTTGCCATACCGACGATCTTCCTGGAGTACACATCGGTGATAAACGCGGTGTAGGAAAAACCAGACAAGGTGCGCACATAGGTGATGTCAGCGACCCACAACCGGTGCGGTGCGGGGGCAGTGAAGTCACGGTTGACCAGGTCAGGGCGGCCATCCGGCACGTTGGCCCGAAGCGTTGTCATCGGTGTGCGGCCACGCCTACGGCCGTAAATGCCAGCTTGCTTCATCAAACGCGCGGTCTGATCACGACCGATGTTCCAGCCGGCGCGCTGCATAGCCTTCCACATCTTGCGGCCCCCGTAGACGCTGAAGTTGTCCTCGTAGACCCTCACCAATTCAAAAATGAGCAGCGCATCCGACAAACTCCTCGCCGACGGCGTTCGTGTTTTCGCTGCTCGGTAGCCACGAGAGGTGATGAACCCACATTCTGTCTCTTTCACTGTGCGGCAGATAGCCTCGACCCCGAAGCGATCGCGATACGCATCGATGTATTCGATCATCTTCTGGTGGGACGGTCGAGTTCCGCCGCGAAAAAAGCTGACGCGGTTTTCAAGATCTCATTAGCCCTGCGTAGCTCCTTAATTTCTTTCCGGAGCCGCTTCACTTCGTCAGCCGTTGACTCGACGGCGCCAATCTCAACATCGGACGAGGCCATATTCGGCTTCAACCAGTCGTTGAGTGTGTGCGCTGGAATGCCGAGCTTTTCACCGATCTCTACGGCTGCACCCCAGTTCGAACACCCTTCGAGCTCAACGAGATCCTCAGCCAAACGCACTGCCTTGGCCTTGAACTCGTCACTGTACTTCCTTGGCATGATTCCAATCCTTCTCTAGAAATGATCGGAACTAAACCCAGGACACTTCACTTTCATCTTCACACCAGGGACCCCTACATGTTGTGGTGACCCGCTGAACCCGTCGTGTTCTACTTCACCCCGCTACGCACCCCGAAACCGGAAGAGCCCCTTAACCGCCTCCGCGCGGCTGTCCTCGGTGCCAACGACGGCATCGTCTCCACCGCCGCGGTCCTCGTCGGCGTGGCGGGCGCGACCAGCAACCCACAGACCATCGCCATGTCCGGACTGGCCGCCGTCATCGACGGCGCCGTGTCCATGGCGCTCGGCGAGTACGTCTCCGTCTCCTCGCAGCGCGATTCCGAGCGCGCCATGGGCATAAGCCAACTAGTGAACCCATGGTCGGCGGACATCGCATCCTTCATTTCCTTCATCTTGGGTGCCGCACTGCCGTTTGCCGCCGCCCTGTTTGCCCCCGTCGCCGTAATCTTCGGCGTGACCTTCGTAGCCTTGGCGCTCACTGGCGCCCTGCCGGCTCACCTCAGTAACGTACCGAAGACCCGCGCGGTGCTGCGTATCGTGATCGGCGGAATGGCCGCCCTGGCGGTCACCTTCGCCGTCGGCTCTCTATTCGGGGCGGCGATATAGCCCACCTCCCGTCTTCCCCAATAGCGCTGCAGCTTCCCAGCTAAGTTCCTTGTAGACTCGGGTGCTGCAGCGCTTTTTCGTAGCACCACCGGAGCACTCCGCAAGGGAAATTGACGAAATCGTCAAAATCTACAAAGATGTCCAGGGTGTCTGTTGAAATAGACCGAGCTTCCCTACCCACAGAAATCAGGTAAAGCCATGTCTTCCCTAGCAGTAGAAGCCCAGGATCTCGAGCGAAAAGGTGACGAAGGCCGAGTGTTCGGCCCTCTTTCTTTCGCTATCCCCAACCAGGGTCTAACCAACCTGCTTGGCAAGGGTGGCTCCGGCCGCACGGCCCTGGCTCTGATCCTTTCTGGCCGAATGAAGCCCACCGGCGGCTCGCTACGCGTCCTCGGCGAATCCAAGCCGAAGCCCATCCGCTCCCGCGTAGCCATCGCGGGCGTGGAGCAGATCGACCTGCTGGAGCGTTCCGTCACGGTCCAGGACGTGCTCACCGAGTCCATGTCCTGGTCGAAGCCGTGGTTCAAGCCGATGCGCAAGGCCACCCAAGAGGACCTGGAGCGCTTCTGCAACTACGTCTACGGCGACCGCGACCTGCCCCCGCTGGATGCCTATATCTCCCAGCTGGACAACCTGGACAAGATCATGCTGCGCATTAGCTTGGCCCTGTTGCCCGCCGACAACAAGCCCGTCGAGCTGCTGATCATGGACGACATCGAGCAGGTGCACGAGAACGACGACCGTGCGATTCTGTTGCAGGTGCTCGAGCGCCTTTCGCGGGACATTCCTGTGGTCGTTAACTCGTCGAACCCCATTGTCGGTCCTGTGGAGCCCCACAAGGTTATTGAAATTGACGCCAACGCTGGCCACGCGCACCCGATTCATACCGGACTGCGCGAATACCCTGACCCGGCGGAGGTCGAATCAGGCCAGTACGACCCAGACCAACACTACTCAGACCAGCATGACCCTGAGCTGGATGACCCAGAGCTCGACGATCCAGAACTAGACGACCTGGACATCCCCGAAGACCACACCAACACCACAGAGCAGAAGGAGAACCGTTAATGCTTGCCGGTTTCAAACTAAACAGCGAAATCCGCAGCTTCAAGCGCAACCGGCTCACCCGAGCCGCACTTGTCATCCTTGTGCTTATGCCGCTGCTGTACTCCGCCCTCTACCTGTGGGCATTCTGGAACCCCTTCGGGAACCTGAACAGCCTGCCGGTCGCACTGGTTAACAGTGACAAGGGAACCAACGTTGAGGGCGAGGAGCTGCGCGCCGGCGACACGGTGATCGAAGGCCTAAAGGAAAACGACCAGATCAGCTGGATCGAAACGGACGCCGAAGATGCCCGCAAGGGCGTGGAATCCGGCCAATACTACTTCTCCCTCGAGCTGCCGGAGAACTTCTCCGAGGCGGTGGCCTCGCCCACCTCCGATAACCCGGAGAAAGCCAACCTCATCAGCACCTACAACGATGCAAACGGCTACCTGTCCACCATGATCGGCCAGAACGTCATGCGTGAGGTCATCAGCGTGGTGGGCGACAAGATCAGTGCCGAGGCCGTGGACAAGGTCCTCGTCGGCATCGTGGACGCCGGCTCCGGCATGCAAAAGGCCGCCATCGGCGCCGGCAAGCTCGCCGACGGCACCGCCGAACTGAAGGACGGGTCCATCCAATTGGACGACGGCGCCAACAAGCTCGCCGACGGCCTGGCCACCGCCAAGGACGGCTCCGGCAAGCTGCGCAAGGGCGCAACCGATCTGGACGACGGACTCGTCAAACTCCACGACGGCTCGGGCAAACTAGCCGACGGTACTGACGAGCTCGCCACGAAGGTGAACGCTGCGGCTGACAAGATCAATGGCAAGGCTGGAAAGCTCAACGAGCTGGAAGATGGCGTCAATAAACTCGGCGACGGAGCAAGCCAGGTCAACGACGGAGTGCAGAAGCTCAACACTCAACTCGGTGGCGTGACCAAGGCCCAGGGCGACCACGCGGCTAACCTGCGTGGACTCTCCCGCGACCTGCGCGGCACCGGCGTACCCGCCGCCATCACCGCAGCCGACGAACTGGACAAGGTGGCCCTCTCCCTGGAAACGCAGGGCCTCGGCCCGAAGTCTCAGAACGCCTCGGACCTGAAGCGCCTGGCCGACGGCAGCGCACAGCTGTCCTACCAACTCAACGACCCGAACGCGCCACTGCGCAACGGCGTGACCGAGCTGAAGGGCCTGCCAGGACAGTTCAAGCAGCTTCAGGACGGCGTGAACAAGCTCAACGACGGCGCGCAGACGCTGGATGAAAAGATGGGCGAAGCCTCCGACGGCGCGGGCAAGCTGAAGGACGGCGTGATCAAGCTGGACGACGGCAACACCAAGCTCAAGGACGGTGCGGATAAGCTCGTCGAAGGCACCGGCAAGGCCAAGGACGGCACCGCCAAGCTGGATGACGGCGCCTCCGAACTCCACACCAAGCTCTCCGACGGCGCCAAGCAGGTTCCGAATTGGAACGAAGGCCAGCGCCTGGCCACCGCCTCCACCATCGGCGGACCGGTGGATCTGAAGAGCGACAATGATTCCGGCAACCACACCTTCGGCGCCGGCATGGCACCGTTCTTCTTCAGCATGGCGCTGTTCATCGGCGGCATCATGGTCTACGTGATGATCAAGCCGCTGCAGGCCCGCACCGTCAACTCTGGTGTGCACTCCTGGCGTGCGGCACTCTCCGGCTTCCTGCCGACCGGCCTACTCGCCATCGGCCAGGCAGCCGTCGTGGTCGGCGTGACCGTCTGGGGCGTGGGCATGGATGTCGATAACCTGCCGGGACTATTCCTCTTCGCCGCCCTCGTGGCGCTGGTGTGGATGCTGATGAACCAAATGTTCATCGCGTTCATGGGGCCTGGACCAGGCCGCGTGACAGCCCTAGCGGTGCTGATGTTGATGATCGTCGCCTCGGGAGGCCTCTACCCCGTCGAGACACAAAACAAGTTCTTCCAATTCCTGCACCCGTTCGACCCAATGACGTACACAGTCAACGGCTTCAGGCAGCTGATCTACGGCTTCTACGACGAACGCCTACCGATCGCAGTGGGAGTGCTGTTCCTCGTCGGCCTCGGCTGCTTCCTGGTCACCACGCTATCGGCCCGTAGCCAGCAAACGTGGACCATGAAGCGACTGCACCCGGTGCTGAACGCTTAAGGTTCGGTGGGACGAGGGGGCGTCACAAAACCTTCTCGGCGCCCTCGACACCCAGCAACAAATCCGGGTCGATCTTCTCCCCCGCCCGCAGGGTAGAGATCGACCCGTTGGATTCCAGAATCATGCACGCGACCTCGCTAAAGTCGCGTACACCCGCCTTGCGTGCGGCCGTGGCAATAGCGGTTTCTGTGATGTGGTTGCGCTGCAGAGTCTCCTCCAGCACCTCGCCATGGGCGATCAGCACCGTTGGGGGTGGGTTGATGGTGCGGCGCAGACCCACGACGTCCTGCACGGCGCCGAATAGAGCCTCCATGCCCATGAGGGTGAGCAGGCCGATCACGCCCGCGGCCAGTGACGGCGGGTGGCCTAGAACAGTACGGCCCGCGACTGCGCCGAACATGAAAATAACGACGGCATCGAAGCCGCCCAGCGGGCTGAGGATGCGCTGCCCGAACAGCCGCACCGCCACCAGGAACGTCAGGTAGATACCGACGGCGGCGACCATGACCACCGGAATGCGCCACAGATCAATGCCGAGCTGTTCCTTCAGCACCGGCCCCCACCCCTGCGGCGGGGTGAAATCCGCCGCGCTTATCGCAACCGTCGTGAATGATTCATGCATCCCGCCAAACATGGATACTCATTGTACGCCCAGGTAGATAGCACGGCGCACCGGGCGCGTGGTGTGCGCGGGGCGCGTGGCACGCAGGTGTGCAGTGCGGGCGCGCGGCGCAGTGGGCGTGCAGTGCGGGCGCGCTGGGCGCGCTACTTCTCGAGCTCCGCGTCCGGGATCTCGCTCTTCACCTCGTCGGTGATGGTCTCGTGCAGCTCCTTGTCCTCGATGTTGGACTCACCGACCAGCTTGCGCAGCTCCTGGCGATCCTCGTCGGTGTACTCCTCATCGTCGTGCTCGCGGGCGTGGGCGAGCTCGTGGATGCGGTCACGGCGCTTGGACTCTGTGAAGATGCGGGCGCGGGAGCGGAGCCACCAGGCAATCATCACGACGATCATCACCAGGCCGATGTAGCCGATGACCGGGTAGACGTAGGTCATGAGGGTATCGAAGCCCACGAAGCTGATGCCGTAGCCAATGAGCGTCACCACGATAAACACCGGACGGAAGGACTTGTCGGTGCTGGCGGTCAGGCGCTTACCCAGCGCATAGAACATGCCGATCGCGGTGTTGAAGATCATGAAGAAGATGATGATCGCCATGATCACGCCCAGCACCGGGCTGATGTCGTCCATCATCGCCAGCATCGGCACGTCGCTGCCCTGGACGGTCTCGATGTTCAGGTACAGGGTGATCGCGGCGATGATCAGCATTGCGGTGTACAGCACTCCACCCATCAGTCCGCCCATGCCGGCTTCCTTCGGGGATGAGTAGTTACCGCCAATCACTAGGGACATGGACACACCCAGCAGCAGTGCCAGGCCGTTGTAGTTCAGGGCGGAGACGAACCACGGGGAAACCGGAGATTCTTCCGCCATCGCGATCTCGTTCAGGTGCGACGTGTCGGAGGGCATGTTGATCATCGTGTACACGAAGGCGAAAACCACCGCGATGATGATCAGCGGGGTCAGCGCGCCGATGACCTGGCTGACTTTCTCCACGTCCAGCATTCCGGCGGCCAGCACCACGCCCGTCATCAACAGCGCGCCCGCCCAGGCGGGGAGGCCGAACTGCTGTTCCAGGTTGGAGCCCGCGCCGGCGAGCATCACGAAACCAACGGCGAAAAGGGTGATCGTCACGGAGACATCCAAGAACCGCGAGACGATGGGGTGCGCGACGTTGCGGAACACCATGCGGTGCTCGTCGGCCAGGAAGTAGCTGCCGACCTGCAGGATCACGCTACCGGCGAGGGTCATAACGATGCCGGCCAGCACCGCGCCCCAAATGCCGTTGAGCCCGAAGGAAACGAAGTACTGGATCACTTCTTGGCCGGTGGCGAAGCCCGCGCCGACGGTCAGCCCGACGAAGGCCATGGCGATAGAGAATGTTCTCTTCACGCTGAGAAAACTCCTTCACTAAAAATTAGAAAACAAATAATGCGGTTTTGTCCGAACTATGACTGTACTCCGTCGACTTCCCTACAGCACTTCAGCTAGAGGCTGGCGGCGCTCAACAGTTCTGGCGCCTTACAACTCGCGCACCACGCACGCCGCCCGCACGTCACAGCCCGCGCACCACGCGCCCCGCGCCCGCGACGGCCTCCCCGGTGTAACCGCCGCCGAACACCGCCGCATGCAGCCACAGCAGGTGCTGCTGGTGCAGATCCACGCTCTGCGCACCCGTCCCCCAGCCATCCACGTGCGGGCTGGCCTCGAAATACGCGCCCTCGATACTGCTCAGGTGCGGCGCACCGAAAAGTCGCAGCGCTGCCAGGTCCGCGCGCGGATGGCCGCCATGCGCGCTCGGGTCGATGAGGATTCCTCCTTCCTTATTTCTTGACGCCACCTTCCCCCACAGCACATTCCCCGCCCACAGGTCACCGTGGATGCGGGCCGGAGGTGTGCCGTCGTCCAGCCGCCCGGCGCGCAGAGCCTCCAGCAGCCGGGAGACCTCGGCGGGAATGTCCGCTGCTGTGGCGCCACCGAATACACGCGCAACCAGCAGAGACAAGCATACGTCCGCGTAGAACTCTCCCCAGCTTTCGGAGGGCTTCAGGGGAAGCTCCAAGAGGTTGTCGTTGGGGCCTTGGAATCCAGCCTCTCCCGTCGGTGAGAACCCGAAATGGGGCGCCCCCGCGGCATGCGTGGCCGCCAGCTTTCGGCCGAAGTCTTCGGCCATGGCGCGTGTGGGCGTCATCGGCTCTACCCGATCGATCCCCAACCCACGAGCATCGTGCTCGTGAACAGAAACAACCGGCGCGCCGCCCGGAGCCTCGGCGAGCCAGCGCAGGCCCGCGACCTCCCAAGCGCCGGGGCGACCAGGGTTGTTCTTCCAATAAATGTCAGAAATAGCCATGCCCCCAGTGTTGCAGCGTTACGGCTTCGGCGCGGCGGCGTTGCTGTGGCAGCAGGCTGGCGGGCGCCTGAAAGGCCAGGAAAATCGGCCTACACTGGGAGTTGAAGGACGTCGAACCGGAAGGAGCATCATGAAGATCGTAGACAACGGACCAGAGGCCAATGTCTTTGACATTGAAACCGCCACCCGAGAGAACACCAACTACCGCACCACCGCATGGACGGGCAAGTACCTGCAGGTGACGCTCATGTCCATCGCCCCCGGCGATTCCATCGGCCTGGAAGTGCACCACAATACCGACCAGTTCCTGCGCCTGGACGCGGGTGTTGGCAAGTGCATCATGGGTCCGGACAAGGACAACATGACGATCCAGCAGGAGGTTTCCGACGGCTGGGCTGTGCAGGTTCCGGCTGGTGTGTGGCACGACATCATCAACACCGGTGACGAGCCGATGCAGGTGTACGCGATCTACGCGCCGAGCCACCACGCCAAGGGCATCGTGCAGGAGACCGCCGAGCAGGCAGAGAAGGACGAGGAGTCCGGCAAGGACGTTCCGCCGGAGTGGACCGTTCAGCCTCCGAAGCAGCAGGCCGACGAGCACGCCTAGAGCTGGTTGAGCTGGGTGGGTTGAGCCGGCTTGAGCTGGCCTGAGCTGGCTGGCACAGTGGCTGGGTTAGCTGGCGACAGTGGCACCTCTTTATGAGGTGCCACTTTTCTTTTGCCTTGCACCACGTAGCCTCCGCCGCGCGGCCTCCACAGCGCCAGACGCCCACGCCACTCACGCCACATGCACCCCTTATGCCCCACAGGCTCCGCAGTCGCGAGGTGGCTACGGCGACATTGTCCCAAATCTTCCACTTTCAGCGAAAAGCACATTTGCAGCCCAATTCTCAAAACCGCCTGACCTGCACAAACGAATTAGTTATAGAAACAGAGTGGAAGATTTGGGACATCACCCTCGCGCCAGGCGCCCAACCCCGGCATTTCACGCGCCCCCACCACGCGCCCAACACCCCCTCGAAACTCCCTAACCTCCGGTATGCCACACGTCATGAACGCAGTGCGTTAGCATGTGAAACTAAACAGTGTTCAATACTGACGTTCAAGACTGATGTTCAAGAGTGATACGCCCACATAATCGCCCAATACGCGCCCTATAACTCGCACGAGAAGTTTCACAATAGCTTTGAGGAGATCGACGATGACTACCCCACCAACCACCGAAACCCCAGAAATCCTAAACCTCGCCCGCACGAAGGTCCTGGAAAACGGCGAGCCTCTGAACTACCAGGAAACCCTCCAGGTTCTGCAGCTGGGCGACGAGCACCTCGACGAGCTCCTGGACCTGGCCCACCAGGTCCGCCTGAAGTGGTGCGGCGATGCCGTGGAGATGGAGGGCATCATCTCCCTGCAGACCGGCGGCTGCCCCGAGGACTGCCACTTCTGCGCCCAGTCGGGCCTTTTCGAGTCCCCGGTCCGCTCCATCCAGCTGGACATCGCCCAGCTGATCGAGGCCGCAAAGCAGACTGCCAAGACCGGCGCCACGGAGTTCTGCATCGTCGCCGCCGTGAAGGGCCCCGACGAGGACCTGATGAACCAGATGGCCAAAGCCATCGCCGCCATCCAGGCGGAGGTCGACATCAACATCGCCGCGTCCATCGGCATCCTCACCCAGGAGCAGGTCGATCGCCTGAAGGCGCTCGGCGTGCACCGCTACAACCACAACCTGGAGACTTGCAAAAGCTACTTCCCGGAGGTCGTCACCACCCACACCTGGGAGGAGCGCACCTCCACCCTGGAGATGGTCCGCGACGCGGGCATGGAGGTCTGCTGCGGCGGCATCGTCGGCATGGGCGAGACTGTCGAGCAGCGCGCGGAGTTCGCCATCGACCTGCAGAACCTCAACCCCACAGAGGTTCCGCTGAACTTCTTCGACCCCCGCCCGGGCACTCCTTTCGCAGACCTCGAACCCATGCCGGTCAACGATGCTCTGCGCACCATCGGCGCGTTCCGTCTGGCTCTCCCCCGCCAGCTGCTGCGCTTTGCTGGCGGCCGCGAACTGACCTTGGGCGACCTGGGCGCAGAAAAGGGCCTGCTGGGCGGCATCAACGCCGTCATTGTGGGCAACTACCTGACCACGCTGGGCCGCCCGGCCGAGCGCGACGTGGACATGCTCGGCAAGCTCCAGCTGCCGATCAAGGCCCTGAACGCAACCCTGTAGGCATACCGTGACTTCCTCGATGCCTTTAAGCGAACTCACCGCCCTGTTTGTCTTGGGCGGTACCCCTTTATATGACGCCCACACGGGCCAGCCACTCGACTCTTCAGACGAGACCTTGCGCGTCGGCCGCGGAGCGCTTGCGCAGGCGAGCCGCGGGGCACTGGCGGGTTTGGAGCCACCGCGTTTCTGCCCGCTGTGCGGGCGCCGCATGAAGGTGCAGGTTAATCCGATGGGTTGGACGGCGGAGTGCTCCCGGCATGGCGATGTGGATTCTTCGATTGTGGTGGATATGTAGCTTCCAGCACGTAGTGTGGAACCACCGCTAGTTACGGCGACAAAACTTCCGCTGAAGAGACAATCCACTCGAGATCACCCACTAACAACACGGTTCACCTACGAAAGGCATCACAAACATGGCAGCACCGGAAATTTCCGCCAGCACCACCGTCAACGCACCCGCCAGCAAAGTCTGGCAGCGGGTTACCGACCTTTCGGCGATGGGCCAGCGCAGCCCGCAGTGCAAGAAGATGATCCTGTTGCCGCGTGGCAGCAGTTCCAGCAACAGCAACGCAGCGGGCGCGGGCAACGCAGCGGGCGCGGGCAACGCAGCGGGCGCGGGCGCCCCAGCGCCGCCCCCAACCCCAGGCACCGTTACCATCAACTTCAACCGCCAGGGGATCCTCTGGTGGCCCACCTGGGCGGTCGTCACCGAAGTCGAGCCGGAGAAGGTCTTCGAGTTCAAGATCCCCCTGAACGGCACGCGCTGGCACTTCGAGCTCGCCTCCGCCGCCGACGGCGCTCAGACGGTTCTCACAGAGAAGCGCCTGGCTCCCGGTGGCAAGACCTCCCTGATCTCCCGTGTACTGGTCGCGGTCGTCCTCGGCGGGGAGGAAAAGTTCGAGGCTAGCCTGCAGGAAGGAATCCAGCAGACCATCCGTGCGCTTGCTAGGGAAGCTGAAAACTTTTAGGTACAGTTCACTCTCGTGAGTGATCAGACCAACGTAACTACCGCCACTTGGCCCCGTTCTAGAATCATCGCAGCCTGGGTAGCGGCGAATGCGGTTATCGTTGGAATCCTGATCTTCTGGCCCTTCGCCAAGGGCGACCCGATGTATTACTTCCGTAATTCCTTGGGCAAGCCCACGCATCCCAGCCATGGCGCGCTGCCGCTATCCGAGTATCCGGATGCCGGCCTGTGGCCCGTCCGCGCGATCATCCAGCTGAGCGGAGACAACGCCTTTGTTTTCCTCACCCTGTTCTCTGGGTTCCTCATTGCCCTCAGCACGGCATTCTTCTTCTACCTACTGAACCGCAGCCACCGCGCCGCACTGTTCTGGACTGCCTTCACCGCCGCCGCGGGGCCTATCGCCTACTCTCGCCTGGATCTCATCCCCGGCCTGCTGGTCGCCGCCACCGCAGCCGCACTGTTCACCCACCCGAAGCTCGCCTCCGCACTGCTGGGATTTGCAGCGATGTCGAAGCTGTGGCCTGCCGCGCTGGCCGCCGGGCTGGTGGATCGGTGGAATCGCTCCGCTACCTGGGCTCGCCTGGCCACGTTCGGTGGCACCCTCGTGGTCGTCGGCGCGATTACGGCGCTGACTTCCGGCTGGGATCGCCTGGTCTCCCCGCTGACTTACCAGGACGTCCGTGGCCTGCAGATCGAGTCGATCCTCGCCACTCCCCTGATTGTCGCGGCTGCGTTCTTCCCCGGCCATTGGCACATCGATAAGGCCCCGTCGAAGAGTTTCGAGATCTTCGGCCCGGGCGTGGATCAGCTGGTCACGGCCAGCAGCGTGTTGATGGCGTGCACCATGTTGTTCGGCCTTGCCTGGGCTCTGTGGCATTTTCTTGGTGACGCCTGGTCTCCCCTCAGTACCGCCCTGTTCTTCCTGACGATGGTGCTGCTGCTGATCGTCTCCAACAAGGTGTTCTCCCCGCAGTACGTCGTATGGTTCGGCCCGGTGTTGGCAGTCCTGTTGGCAAAGCAGCCGGACAACCCCGGCGCCTCCGGGCGGGACAGCACACGCGACGAGGCCAATGCGCAAGCCGGAACGAGTAGAGAGGCCGACACGCTGCGCAAGCTCGCATGGCTCAGCGTGCTCACTGCCGCCCTGACCACGGCAGTGTTCCCCTTCACCTATAACCTGCTGTTCGAAGGTCCCCACTGGTTCGCAGCCCTCGTACTCACCGCCCGGAACAT
Source organism: Corynebacterium sp. c24Ua_83 (assembly GCF_039907245.1). Lineage (NCBI taxonomy): Bacteria > Bacillati > Actinomycetota > Actinomycetes > Mycobacteriales > Corynebacteriaceae > Corynebacterium > Corynebacterium sp. c24Ua_83. The sequence goes on from NZ_JASBOI010000003.1 coordinate 210,719, forward strand.
CCTGATGGTCTACATCACTTACCTGGCGCTCAAGCTCACCATCCACGCCGGGTTAAAGTCGCGAGCCGCAAAGAAGCGGGAGGCTGAGGGCGTCACGAAGAAAGAACGTCTTAAGGAAAAAGCCTGAGGAAAAGGGCTTAAGAGTAACGGCGCACGTTGCGATCACGCGTGAGCCACATTCCGCAGAAACCGCAGGCCCATACGGTAGCCACCGCGATCCAGGCCATGCCGAAGTCCGCCCAGTCGTAGTTGCCGTCCGGGGCGCGCAGGTTCAGCAGCACACCGACGGCCTGAGCTCCGATCATTCCCGCGATCCAGCCGCCCATATTCGCCAGGCCTGTGCCGGTCGCGACAAAGCGGCGGTCCACCTTCTCGCGCACGGAGTCGAAGCCCAAGTTCGCAACCGGGCCTGTGAAGCCCATGACGATGTTCATTAGACACGCCGCCCACAGCGCGCCCGTCGGCGCGGAGGTGAAGAACCACAGCCAGCCCAGCCAGCCGGTGATGGAGAAGACCATCACAATCTGCATGCGGCGATTGTAGAAGCGGGCGGACAGCAGACCCACGATCGGGCCGACCGCCACGGAGGCCAGCGTGCCCAGCGAGAGTGCCAGGCCGGCCTGGTCGGCGGGCAGCCCCAGACCGAGTGTCATGATCGGCAGGCCCCACAGCAGGGTGAACACCACCAGCGCGCCTAGGCCCGTCCAGTGGACGAAGAAGCCGTGCCAGCAGACACGGTTGGTCAGCACGTTGGCCAGGACCTTCTTCACGCCCAGGCGCTCGGCGGGCTTGGCGGGCTCGGCGCTGGCCTTGGTGCCCGCATCAGCGCTGGCCTTTCCGCGCGCCGCCTCCGCTTCTGCCTCTGCCTCCGGCTCTGGCGAGTCCTTCACCAACGCGCCCGCGGCCAGCGCCAGCAGCGCACCAACCGCGCCGAGGCTCACGAAGCCGGTCTGCCAGCTGGTCGCGTGCAGCAGGCTCAGGAAAGGCACAGCAGACAGGAACTGGCCGAACTGCCCCACCGCACCCGTCAGCTGGCCGAGCAGCGGCGCGTGGCGCAGCGGAATCCACGCGGGGATCAGGCGCATCACGGACAGGAAGGCCGTCGCATCACCCGCGCCGATCAGCATGCGGGCGAAGATCGCCACCGGGTAGCTCGTGGTGAAAGCCAGCGTGACCTGCCCCACCGCCATAACGAAAGCGCCGGCCACCATTAGCTTGCGTGGGCCGAAGCGATCCACCAGTAGTCCCACCGGGATCTGCGCGAAGGCGTACACGGCCAGCTGGAGTGCGGTAAACACCGCCAACTGTGCAGCGTTGATGTGGAAGCGGTCGATGGCATCCACACTGGCCACGCCGAAGGACGTGCGTCCCGTTACCGCCGGGGTGTAGCACAGCACCCCGGCTCCCCACACGATGAGCGCGCGTGCGCTGAGTTTGTCTTTATCCGTAGCTGTCACTCATCTCACGCTACTCCGTGGGTTATGGATAAACTTATTCACCATGAGCTCTCGCCGCCCCTTCTCTAATCCTCTCCGTGTTTTGGTCTTCGTCGTGGTCCTGCTGCTCATAATCGCTTCGCTTATTTGGGTTGCTCTGGACTCTTTGGGTGGGGACGCCCCCTCGGCCTCCAACACCACCAACTCCAGCGAGGGCTCGTCCAACTCCGCCACCTCAAGCTCCGCGAAGCCCAGCGAGAAGAAGCCGAAGAAGGACGACAAGCGGGAGGACGAGGATGACCCCTCGGTGGTTCCGGGGCCAGTCGGGGGAACCGGGTCTTTCAACATGGACGGCCCCGCGCCGGTGCAGGGTGCAACGTTCGACTCGATGCCCTACGCCCTGCCGCTGAACCCGGCGGGTCCGCAGAACACCATGGTGCGCTGGGTCAATGGCTGGGGTGTTTCGCCGAAGGATGCGGAGAAGGGCACGATGTACGTCCTGGGGCATGCGTGGGGTGCGGCCCCGCTGGTGTTTAACCCCTTGAGCGAGGCCGTGACGGCGGATGTGGACCTGAATGCCCCACCGAAGAACGTAAAGGGCACGGATGGCAAGCCGGTGAAGCGCTACTCTTCCGACGTGCTCAACGGAGCAAAGATTAAGATGCGCGACGGCGCGAACCACCAGCGGACCTGGAAGGTTACCCGCAGTTGGCTGGTGGATAAGAACGAGGCCATCGTGGATCCGGACATTATGGACGACAAGCGTCCGGGGCGGATCGTGCTGATCGCCTGCTCGGTTTCCGGCAGCAACGACCTCGGCTACAACGTCATCGTCGAGGGCGAGCTGGTCTAGCCCGCTGGCGGCGAGCGGCTCCGGCGGCTGGCTACACGCGGCTCCGGCCACGGGTCTAGTCGCTTCGCCCGCCGGCAGCTTCGGCCGCGGGCCTAGCCGCCGTAGTCGATGCCAACGTCCTCGCCCCAGAACACCCGATCCACCACCCGGTGGGCCTTGCGGGTCTTCTTCAGGTAGTCGTCCAGGAACTCCTGGGCCTGCTCCGGCGGCCAGTGGGCGGCCGCCGCGACGTGGCGCAGCTGGTCGCCGTGGCTGGGCAGCTGATCCTTCCGCTTGCCCTTGACCAGCACAATTGCGTTGCGGGCGATGGTGGCGGTGATCCAGGCATCGCGCAGAATCTCCGCATCGGATTCGGCGATGTACTCGCCGCTGGCGAGCTCGCGCAGGGTCTCCAGGGTAGAGGTGTTACGCAGGTTATCCGCATCGTCCCCGTGCTGCATCGTAAGCAGCTGCACGGTCCACTCCACGTCCGTCAGGGCGCCACGGCCCAGCTTGGTGTGGGTCTTGCGGTCCGCGCCGCGCGGCAGGCGCTCGGCATCCACGCGCGCCTTCATGCGGCGAACCTCCTGGACGACCTTGTCGTCCACGCCTCCCGGCGGGTAGCGGAAGTCGTCGATCATGCGCAGGAACTCGATGCCCAGGTCCTTGTCGCCCGCGATCCACGTGGCGCGCAGCAACGCCTGCATCTCCCACGTCTCGCCCCATTCCTTGTAGTAGCGGCGGTAGGAATCCAGCGTGCGCACGACAGGGCCGTTGCGCCCCTCCGGGCGCAGGTCAATGTCCACGTCCAGGGGCGGATCCTGGCTGGGCCTTCCCAGGCGCGTTCGCACCGTGTCGCAAATGCTGGTGGCCCACTTCAGCGCCTCTGATTCGTCCGCGCCTTCGACAGGCTGGGCGACGAACATCACGTCGGCGTCAGAACCATACCCGAGCTCCGCACCGCCCAACCGTCCCATGCCGATAACGGTGATGCGCGCCGGTGCGTTGGCCACATTCTCGTCTTCCCAGAAACGAATCTCGGCGCGCAGGGCGGCCTCGAGCACCGCGTCCCACACCCAGGACAGGGAAACGCAGACCTGCTCCACGTCCATGAAGCCCAGCAGGTCGGCTGCGGCGATGCGGGCCAGCTCCGCGCGGCGCAGCGAACGGGCGACGGCGATGGCCTTGTCCGGGTGGCGATGGCGGCCGGCAGCTGCGACCAGGGAGTGGGTGACAACCTGCGGCTCGCGCTCCAGGAATTTCGGGCCGGTGGCGCCGTCGGACAGGATCTTCACCGAGTCCACGGAGTTTAAGAACAACTCCGCGACATAGGGCGAGGTGCCCAGGATGTGCATGAGGCGCTTGCCCACGATGTTCTCGTCGCGCAGCAGGCGTAGGAACCAGCTGTAGTCGTGCGCGGCCTCCGAGAGCTTGCGGTAGTTCAACAGGCCAGCGTCCGGGTCGACCGTCTCCCCCAGCCATTCCAGCAGCGTGGGCAGGATGATGGCCTGCAGCTTGGCCTTGCGGCTGCTGCCCGCGGCCAGGGCGCTTAGGTGCTCGAAGGCACGGTCCGGGTAGGCGTAGCCCAGGGCGGCCAGCTGGCGCTTCGCGGCCTCCGGCGACAGGCGGATCGTGTCGGCCTGCATAGCCGCCACCGAGGTTAGCAGCGGGCGGTAGAACAGCTTCGAGTGCAGCTGGCTGATCTCCAGGCTCACGCGCTTAACGTCTGCCGCCAGCTGCTCGTCCATGCTCCTCGTGCCCTCTGGGCGGCAGCCGGAGGTGCGGCCCAGCCACACGCGGGCAGCCTTGTCCTCCTTCGGCGGCAGGGTGTGCGTGCGCTTCAGGCGCTGCAGCTGCAGGCGGTGCTCCAAAAGGCGCATGAAGGCGTAGTTTTCCTGCAGGTTCTGGCAGTCCGCACGTCCGATGTAGCCGCCCTTGGCCAGGGCGCGCAGCGAGGCGACGGTGGAGCGAGTGCGCAGCGATTCGTCCGTGCGGCCGTGCACCATCTGCAGCAGCTGGACGGCGAACTCGATGTCGCGCAGTCCGCCGGGGCCCAGTTTCAGCTCGCGGGCGCGGATGTCGTCCGGGATGTTTTCGATCACCCGGCGGCGCATGGCTTGCACGTCGTGCACGAAGTCCTCGCGTTCGGCGGCCGACCATACCTTCGATGCCAGCTCGTCGACGTACTCCTGGCCTAGCTCCAGGTCGCCGGTCATGGGGCGCGCCTTCAGCTGCGCCTGGAACTCCCACGTTTCGGCCCAGCGGTTGTAGTACTTCACGTGCGATTCCAGGGTGCGCACCAGGGCACCGCTCTTGCCTTCGGGACGCAGGGCGGCGTCTACCTCGAAGAACACGCGGCTGCCGATGTTGATGAACTCGCCCGCCCAGCGGGTGGCCTTCGGGTCGGCGGGTTCGGCGACGAAGATGACGTCCACGTCGGAGATGTAGTTCAGCTCTTGCGCGCCGCACTTGCCCATGGCCAGCACCGCGAGGCGGGCGGGCTGCTCTTCCGGCTCGTACACCTGCGCGCACGCGACGGCCAGGGCGGCGGTCAGCGCGGCGTCCGCCGCGTCGGAGAGTCGGCGGGAGACCAGCTCGAACTCGACGGGCTCGGCCGATTCCTCGCCGCGCTGCACGAAGGTGCCCGCGACGTCGACGGCGGCGATGCGCGCGAGGATGGTGCGGTAGGTTCGGCGCATTGCGTCGTCGGCCTCTGGGCCTGTGACGCCCGCCCGAAACACCCGCTCGCCCGATCCTTCAACGGAAGTTGCCGAGACGCTGCCGAGCATGAGCTCCATCATTTCCTCGGCCGACGGCATGCCGTTTTCGAGCTGTTTCCACTCCGCCGGGTTGGCGACGATGTGGTCGCCCAGCATAGACGACGCACCGAACAGGCTCAGCAGGCGGACGGCGAACTGGCGGGATTCGTTGACGCGCGTCAGCAGCTCGGCGCTGGTGCCTGCACTGCCGGAGCTGCCAGTGCCACTACCGCTTCCGGCGGCGCCCCCGGCCGCGCCGTTGGAACTGTCCGCAGCGTTCGCAGCGTCTGCGCGGTCGAGCGCCTCCACCAGGCGAATCAGGTTGTTCAGCGCCAGATCCGGATCACCCGTCGAGGCGAGAATCCACATCTGCTCCGCGTGCTGGACATCCACCCATCCGAGCCGCTCAAGGTCGTCCTGCGCCTTGGGGTGGGTCAGGCCCAGGGTACGGGCGGTCGGCACGGAGGAACGCGAACTGCGGGGGCGGGTCATGGGGTGAAGGTGCTCCTGGAACTCAAGGAAGTACTGAAGGTGGTGGGAGGGGTGGAAGTGCGGGAGAGGAAGCCGCAGACTAGGCGACTAGAAGGACAGGTTGTTCCGCAGCTCCCACGGCGTGATCTGCGACTGGTACTCGTACCACTCGCGCCACTTGTTGCGCAGGAAGAACTCAAAGACGTGCTCGCCGAGGGCATCGGCAACCAGCTCGGAACGCTCCATCTCCCGCAGCGCACTGTTCAGATCCGAGGGCAGATCCTTGTAACCTGCGGCGATGCGCTCGCGGCGGGTCATGCGGGAGACATCCTCCTCCGCCGGGTTGGGCAGCTCGTAGCCTTCCTCGATGCCCTTCAAACCTGCGGCCAGTAGAACCGAATAAGCCAGGTAGGGGTTGCAGGCGCTATCCGGGGAGCGGACCTCCACGCGGCGGGAGGCCGCCTTGTTCTGCGTGTACATCGGCAGGCGCACCATCGCCGAGCGGTTCGACGCACCCCACGCCGCCGCACGCGGAGCCTCATCGCCGGAGGTAATGCGCTTGTAGGAATTCACCCACTGGTTCGTCACAGCCGTGATCTCCGGGGCGTGCTCCAAGATGCCCGCGATGAAGGACTTCGCAGTACCCGACAGGCGCAGTTCATCATCCGGGTCGTGGAAAGCATTGCTCTCCCCCTCGAACAGGGACATGTGGGTGTGCATCGCGGAACCCGCGTGCTCGTGGAAGGGCTTTGGCATAAACGTCGCGGCCACGCCATTGCGGCGGGCGACCTGCTTAATCAGGTAGCGGAAGGTCATCACGTTATCCGCCATCGTCAGGGCATCGGCGTAGCGCAGGTCGATCTCCTGCTGCCCCGGCGCGTTCTCGTGGTGCGAGAATTCCACAGAAATCCCCATGTGCTCCAGCGCGCTAATCGCGTGGGCGCGGAAAGCCGGAGCATCGTCAGTCACCGCCTGGTCGAAGTAGCCGCCGTTATCCGTCGGCACCGGCGGATACCCCTCCGTCTCTAGCTCCTTCACCAGAAAAAATTCGATCTCCGGGTGCACATAGCAGCTGAAGCCCTGGTCCGCAGCGGCCTTCATCTGGCGGCGCAGAACCTGGCGCGGATCCGCCCACGAAGGGGTGCCATCCGGCATCGCAATGTCGCAGAACATGCGCGCCGACAAAGCTCCATCATCTGACTTAAACGGGAAGATCTGGAACGTCGATGGGTCCGGCTGCGCGATCGTGTCCGACTCCGCGATGCGGGAAAACCCCTCAATCGCCGAGCCGTCGAAACCGATGCCCTCCTGGAAAGCCCCCTCTAGCTCCGCTGGCACCACCGCCACGGACTTGAGGTACCCCTGGATATCCGTGAACCAAAGGCGAACGAAGCGGATGTCGCGTTCTTCCAGCGTACGCAGAACATATTCCTGTTGGCGATTCATATCCCCCATTGTAGAAGTTCCCTGCCCGGCTGCGCCCCCGTTTGCGCTAGGCTACGCCCCCGTTCGCGCCCGCCCGCGCCCCCGTTTGCACTAGTCGGCGGTTTAGCGGTTGGGGTTGAGGGCGTCACCTAGAATGAACAGCATGACTGCAACATCTGGAACATCCGGCTCCACCCCCAACGGCTACCTGGTCCCCACCAAGAAAGTGCGCATCGCCGATCTGAAGGCGCGCAAGGGCACGGGCGAGCCGTTCGCGATGCTGACCGCCTACGATTACTCCACCGCCGTCGCGTTCGCCGAGGCGGGCGTGGAAATCATGCTGGTCGGCGATTCCGCCGCGAATGTGGTGTTTGGGTACGACGCCACCCAGCGCATCAGCATGGACGAGATGGTCTACCTGACAGCCGCCGTTGTCCGCGGAGCCGGCAACGCCGCCGTGGTCGCTGACCTGCCCTTCGGCACCTATGAGGCTTCGGATGAGCAGGCCGTGAAGGCCGCCACCGAGATGCTGCATCGCACGGGCGCGCATGCGGTGAAGATCGAAGGCGGGGTGCGGATTGCGGATCGCATTCGCGCTATTACTGACGCCGGCATCTCCGTGTGCGCGCACATCGGCTTTACTCCGCAGTCCGTCAACCAGCTGGGCGGCTTCAAGGTGCAGGGCCGCGGGGCTGGCGCCGAGCAGCTGCTGGCCGACGCCCGTGCCGTGCAGGAAGCCGGTGCCGACATGGTGGTGCTGGAGATGGTGCCCGCGGACGTGGCTGCTTCCGTGACTAAGGAGCTGGACATCCCGACGATTGGCATTGGTGCAGGTCCGGACTGCGATGGGCAGGTTCTGGTGTGGCACGACATGGCTGCATTCCCGGCGGGTGGGCACCGTCCGCGCTTCGCTAAGCAGTGGGCTTCGGTGGGTTCGGACCTGACGGCCGCCGCTGCTGCCTACAAGCGAGAGGTTGCTGAGGGTAAGTTCCCGGCGCAGGAGCACTGCTTCTAGGCCTGCTGGCTAGGCTGGACTGGTCTGGGCTGGCTGGCTCCCTCGCTCCAACGGCCGCCCCCACCTCGGCAGCCTGGCACCGACCCGCTCCCCAATTCCGCCGCGCCACACCAACCCCACAGACCACTCTGGCACCCTTCGAGCCGGCTGGCACCCCCACCTCAGCGGCTAAATGTCGTTAAAGTGGTAATTCGTCTTCCCGAAAAAATTTGTCCAGCTAGCGAAATTGCTCTGACCTGCGTCTTTGCAGTGTCTACAATCGTTGCCAGTAACGTTTTGCAACTTTAACGACATTTAGCGCGCCAGCCACCGCCAGCCACGCCCACGCGAGCCGCCGCCAGCCACCACTAGCTTCGCCCAGAAATGTAAACCGTAAGCCGAACCGGCATGCCGCCGCCAGGCGAGTTTTCTAAATCCATCCCTCTACTTTCTCGAATATATTCTGGCCTCTCCCCAAAATGAAAATGGGGATTTAAACTAAACTCTTTCCCTCCCTTAACGGCACGAACACCGGAATCCAGATAGCCGCCGCAGAAAATTGACTTCTCATACTTGTCATCCCCCTGATCCCTACATCCCACAAGGTCATACTGCATTAACTCTGGGTCACTGGACAAAGCGTCTAGAACCTCTTGATGATACTTCTCCAAAAAAGTCTTCTTGTCGTAATCCACTCTCACGGTGTTTATTGGGGAATCTTCCGTCACCATTGGAACCGCCCTTCCGTTACCGTATTTATCCAGGGTGTAGATCCTGGAAGATATTTCACCCGGGAACAGCACTAATTTGAAGGACAACGGAACAGAAATCACGTATATCGAAAAGGACAGAGCAAAGAAAACTACCCACATACGGGTTTGTCTGCCGGGGTTCTTTTTTCTCCAAACCGATCTGGAAATCAAAATAATGATTGCCACCCAGGCCATAATGCTGGACAGAACAGTAAAGAGGATCAACCCGTGAAAGATGACATCTAAAACATTAGCCCCTGGGGCAACATCAGAGACGTCAAAAGTCCGATAGAAAACATTTACGTCCACACGCTTTTAGCCCCTTTATTACGCCTGCACATAGTGACCTGCCTTGAACTGCGCGTTTGATCAACACTTAGGACAGTACAACAATGCTGGGCGGTTGGGGTTAGATGGCGTCCAGAATAACGAAGGTGGCGGCGACCACGCCGCAGATCAGGACAGCCGCAGTCACCGCGACGACCGAGCCGACGTTCGCGGTGAGGCGTTCGGCGCGCAGACCGGCGCTAAAGCGCAGGTAGCGGCGCCTTTGCGTCAGCAGAATGAGCGCCGCGAGCAGCACCAACACTCCCGCGGCGGGCAGGACGATCACGCCGTAGCGGCCGATCCACCGGAACAGCATCGCGCTGACGACCAACAACGCCAGCAAGGTGCGCTGCCACGACAGGCTGGTGCGCTCCGGTTGAAGTCCCAGGTCAGAGTGCGGGCGCTCGGGCACCTCCCGCGCAGCCCCACGCACCTCCCGGCGCGTCATTTACAGCTCCATCCCAAAATCGCCGAAGATCACAAACCCCAGCACCACCGCGCAAGCCACCACGGCCACGCCCGCCAGAAAGGGCACGATCGCGGGCACCGGCAGAGCCTTCCCGGTCCGCATGGCACGCTCCACGCGCAGCCACCGCACCGCCGCCCCCAAGCCGATCAGCATGCCGACGATCAGCACCAGAACAGCCGCGGCACTCCACAGATGCTCGGGCACGTTGGGCGAACGGAACGCCTCCAGCGCCACCCCGCCGGCAAGAAACGCCAGGCTGGTGCGGATCCACGCCAGGAAGGTGCGCTCGTTCGCCAGGGTGAAGCGCGGGTCCGGCTCCTTCCCCTCGGGCAGCAGGGTGCGCGCCAGCCACGAGCGCTCCGAGTCCTTAGTCGTCATCTTCCGCGTCGTACTCCTCGGCCTCCTTGGTGCGCTGCTGCGCGGTCTCGATGGCAGCCTCGGCCTCCTCGCGCGAGTCGTATGGCCCCATGCGGCTATCCCACGCGCTGTCCTTGCCCTGGCTCACCTGGCCGCTCTTCGTGTCGTAGTACCACTTCTGCGCATCATTTTCGCTCATAGGCTCATGTGTACCACACGCACCGGACACCCCCCTGCCTAATCGGCCGGCCAGGCGAAACGTACCTCTCGCGCTGCGGGTTCGGCTTCAATCAGGGTTACTTTAACTGTTGACGCCTCGTCTGGGCCGCCCACACAAGTCGTCAAGATGGGCGGCTCCTCGACTAGGATCTTCGCCTTGTCTCCGCCGTCGCTATTGAGCACCGTCGCGTTGAAATTCTGGCCCACCCACGGTTGCAGGACGACCGCCTCGGTGAGTTTCATGCAGGCGCGGTCGACGGCGCTGGCCGTCTGGCTACTGGATTTCATGGTGCCGAGAACCTGGTCGACGTTGGCGGTCACCCACTCCGGGATGGGCTGGGAGCTGGCGATCGCCAGGCAGATTTCCGTAGCGAAGCGATCCACCAGTCGGCGCAGGGGTGCGGTGACGTGCGCGTAGTGGCCGCCGATGCCGGCGTGGATGCTGGGCTCAGGCTCCGCGCCGTCTGCACCGCCGGCACCGCCCGCCCCGCCGGCCAGGCCGAACTGCTGGTACCCCGCCCCGCGCAGAAGACTCTGCGCGTCGCGCATGAGTGCCATGCCGCGCGGCGTGGAGGCGTCAATATCAGCGAGCAATTCCCCGATCGGGCGGCCGGAGCGATCGAACCCCAAGGCGTGCGCGGAGTGGTCGAAGGCGGCGATCTCCTTGTCCCCGGCGGGCGGCAGGGTGCGCAGGATGCCCACGCCCGCGCGCACCATCATCTCGCCAGCGCACATGCCCGCCAGTAGGGACAGCTCGGAGTTGAAGTCGTTCATCTCCTGGCGCTCGTCGATGCCCAGCAGGTAGCGCTCGGTGCCGTCCTCGGTCTGAGTGCGCTCCACAGAGATCGAGGGCAAACGCAGGTTGATAGCCTTACGCCGCAGGTCAGAGCGCTGGCGCGCCCGGCCAACCTCCGGCAGCTGGGCGATGGCGGGGTGCAGCGCGCCGCCGTGCATGTCCGCCTCCACCTCGGTGTAGTCGAAGCGCTTCACGGAGCGGATTAGCGCGCGGTACACGGTGAAATCCGCGACCTCACCGTCGGCACGCAGCAGAATATCCCACACCACGGCGGGACGGGTCTGGTCCGGCAGCAGCGAGGCGCTGCCCTCCGAAAGCTCCGCTGGGTGCAGGCGGGTCGGCTCGTCCGGCAGGTACATTGTCTGGCCGCGCTGCAAGGATTCCGCCATCAGAGGCCCGACCGGATCAACAAAGGCGCCGACGTCCGCGATGGCGTACAGCACGCGCCACCGGGCGGCGCCGCCTTCACCGCCCGGCGCGTCCTGAATGTTCACCGCCTGGTCCAGGTCCATCGAACCCGCCGGGTCGATGGTCACGAACGGAATATCCCGCAGATCGCGGCGCTGGTCGGCGTGCCGGTCGCTGGATTGCAGCGCCTCGGCGTGGACGTCCTCCGGGAAGCGTTCCGGCAGTTGGAACTCCTCGGCGATGGCGCGGAAGTTCAGCTCGGCGGCGAAAAGTTTCATGACTCCAAGAGTGGCACAACCGCCCCGCCCCGGCCACGCACCCAGCCGAGTTTCCCGGCCACGCCGGAAACCCCCGAAAAAATTTTTGCGCCGAGACGGCCTATGAGCCGGATTCTGTCCTATCCCCCGCCTATTCCGCAGCGCCCGCGAGGGGCACGCGAAGAAGGCGTGGGACGAGGCGATCATCCATCTGAGCCCACCATTGCTGGTGGCTTCAAGCGGCCTACCTGCTCATTGTTGGGCGGGCAGCCCTAGAGCTACGCCGCACGCTGGTGCACCATCTGGGATGGCGCGCGTGCGGGCACCTTGACCTTGCTCCCGGTGGGGTTTACCTAGCCACCCCAGTCGCCTGGGGTGCTGGTGCGCTCTTACCGCACCTTTTCACCCTTACCCGCGCGTGGCGGGCGGTTTGTTTTCTGTGGCACTGTTCCCGCGGGTCGCCCCGGGTTGCTGTTAGCAACCACCGTTGCCCTGTGGAGTCCGGACTTTCCTCCGCGCCCGGCCTGCCCCGTGTACAGGGTGGTTCCGTGCGCCGCGATCGCCCGGCCGTCTCGACAAGGCTTAACTCTAGCGCACGGTTTCTCCATCGAGGAAGTGCGTATCGTTGACCCTTCGCACCACAGCGCTGTCTTTGTTGCTGCCCTTGTTATTGACGCCCACTTCTCCCCCGGAACCATTCGAGCCATCCGGGAAGATTTCGATGACGCTCAAGCCTGCCAGGTCCAGGTGCAGCGTGCGGTACAGTGCACCGCTTGCGCAGAGGGCGTGACGCAGGATGGATTTGATGGGCGTGACGTGGCTGACCAGCACGACGTCCTCGCCGGGATGGTTGCGAGCCACGTCGCGGAGGAAGGGGCGGACGCGGGCGAGCACGTCGTCGGGACTTTCACCTCCGCTGGGGGCGGCGGAGCTATCCCAGAAGCAGGCGTCGTGCTCGAGCGGGAATTCATCCATGACCTCGGCGAAGGTGCGGCCTTCCCAGTCTCCGAAGTTCATTTCGATCAGGGCCTCGGTCACGTGAACGCGGGGAGAGGTGGCAAGTGCCTCAGCCACGGCCTCCGCGGTCTGGCGGGTGCGCTTCAGCGGGGAGCTGTAGATCGCCACCGGGCCAGCGCTGCCACCCGCGCCGCCTGCCAGCTGTCCGGCCACGTAGGCCGCGGCCCGTCGAGCCTGCTCATGCCCGTGGGAGGTCAGCTCCGGGTCGGAGAGCCCGGAGAACTGCTTCTTCACGCTCATCTCCGTCTGCCCGTGCCGCAGCACCCACAGGCGGGTCGGCTTCCCGCCGGGGTGCCATTCCGGCGCGCTCGCGGCATCGGTCACGGCCTCCGCACCAGTGGCCTCCGCGCCCGCAGTCCCTGCAGGTGCCGGCGCGGCATCCCCGTCGGCTTCGGCTGAGTCGGCGGCGGGTTGGAACGAGAGGGCGTCATCAAACCAGCGGCCCCCAACCCCATCATCCATGGCGCGATTGGCCAGCTCGTCAGCGCGTTTGTTCTGCGCGCGCGGCACCCAGTTGTAGGTGACGGCGGCGAGGGTGGCCTCGAGTTCCTTGACTCGCGCGGCCAGGGGCTTCATGTCAGGGTGCTTGATCTTCCAGCGGCCGCTCATTTGCTCGACGACGAGCTTGGAATCCATGCGCACCTGGATCTCCAGATCCTCGGCAGCCACCCCACGTATCTTCGCCACCTCGATGGCCAGCTCCAGAGCATTGATGAGCCCCTGGTACTCCGCCACATTATTCGTAGCCTTGGCGATGAACTCCCAGCGTGCGGCTACTTCCTGGTCACCCTCCAGGACCGAACTTCCGCAACCGGCGATGCCCGGGTTACCGCGGGATCCTCCGTCGCATTCCACGTCTAAACGCATCATTCATCACCCTCGTTCTGTCGTCTTCAGGCCACTCTATCGCAGCAGCAGGACATTACATTCAGGGCATCGCGGCACTGACCCGCCGTCTGCCGTCAGCGCGTCGATCTCCTTCAGCGACAGAGGGTCCAACTCCATGAAGCACGCCTGGCACGTCCGCCCCTTCAGCAGCGCCGCACCCACCCCGTGCTCGGCGAGCTGCTGGTCGTAGGCCTGTAGCAGCTCCGCGTTCGTGTCTTCCAGTGCGGTTCGGCGCTGGGCCAGCCGGGCCTTAATCGCGGAAACATCTGCCTCTAGTGCGTTGGTCGCGCGGTCCAACTCTGTTTGCGCTGCGGCGATATCTTTGTCGACCTGCGCATGTGTCTGGTCGTCGGCCTCGTCGGCGGCGGAGTTCGCGCCACTGAACATGGACTGCACCTTCATGGAGCGTTCCAGTCGCCTCTCCAGATCCTGCAGCCGGTCGTGGGTGCTGCGCAGGTCGTGTTTCAGGTCGCGCCGCCGCTCGGGGTCGGTCTGCGAGTTCAGCCCCGCAATATTCGCCCGTTCGCGTTCCTTGAGTTTCGCCACGTCCTGACGCAGACGCATCAGGGTCGCTTTGTCGCTTCTGACCTGCGCATTGTTCAGCACCTGCTGGCGGCGATCTTCGCGCTTTTGAGCCTGCAGCTCCTCCAGCTTCGCCTGCTCCGGCAGCGAATCCAGCCGCGCCTGCGCGATACCCAGCTCCTCCTGGTCGCGTGCTAGGTCTGCCAGGATCCTTCGGTCGTCGGTCGTCCAGCGCATCGCAGTTGCCCTCCTACTTTTTGTGCACGGTCCACGGGTCGGTGCGCACGTCGATCACTGTGGTCTGTGCCTTCGTTGCCTTCTTAATGACGCCTTCCGCCTGGAAACACCACGGAAACTCGCTGGCCCAGTGGGCGGTATCGATGACCGGGCATCCGCCCATGCGCAGGTGCTCATCCACTGGGTGGTGGCGCAGGTCGGAGGTGACGAAGCAGTCCACGTCCATTCTTGCGACCTGGCCGAGGAAGCTGTCGCCGGCGCCGCTGGCGACGGCGACGGTGTGGATCATGGCATCGGGGTCTCCGGCTGCGCGCACGCCCCATTCGGTGGCGGGCAGGCGCTCGGCCACGCGGGTGGTGAATTCCCGCAGGGTCATTGGAGTATCCAGCTCGCCGACGCGGCCGATGCCCAGCTGCTGGTCGGCGGGCGTGGGCAGGGAGGTTTCCACACAGTCGTAGGCAGGCTCCTCATAAGGATGGGCCTTGATGAGAGCCGCGCGGATCGCTTCCCGCTTCGCGGCGGGGGCAACGAACTCGATGCGAACCTCCTCGACTGTCTCGACCTCCCCGACCGCGCCGAGATGCGGATTCGCACCCTCCGTGGGCAGGAACTGGCCGGTGACGGAGAACTCGAAGCAGGCCTGCTCATAGTCGCCCTGCGCGCCACCGCCTGCGGAGAAGATGGCAGATTTCACCGTGGGGGCGTCATTAACAGGAACGGTGAAGCCCCACTTGTCGGTGCCGGAAGGAATCGGACGCAGAGGTGCACCCGGGGTGACGCCGAGGAGTTCAGCCAGGCGATCGTTCACGCCGGGGCGGGCGGAATCCGCGTTCGTGTGCGCGGCGAACAGGGCGATGCCGTTGCGGATCAGCTTGTGGACGATGCGGCCCTTCGGGGAGTTGGCGGGCACGGCAGTGACGCCACGGAGCAGCAGCGGGTGGTGGACCACGAGCATCTGCGCGCCCTGGGCGATGGCGGCCTCCACTACATCGTCGGTGCAGTCCAGAGCGAAGGCGACCTTGTCGGCGGGCTCGGCGGGGTCGCCGCAGATCAGGCCGACTGCGTCCCAGGATTCCGCGAGGTGGGGCGGGTAGGCGGCCTCCAGGGCGGCGACGACGTCGGCGACGGTGGTTTGGTTCGCGGCGGATGCGGCGTTGGCTGCCTGGTTCGAGGCGGGTGCGGGGTTGGTAGATGGCTCTGGCACGGATTCTCCTGGGGTACTGCTATGTGCTGCTGCAAGGTGCTGCCAGCCAAGCTGCTCGCTCGGCTGGCTGCATGCTCCACCCAGCCTAGCCAGATCTGACACACTGGAGGAGTGCGAGATTTACCTATTCTGCTTGTAGACGTAGACGGAACGCTGATGGATAGCTACCCCGGCATCCGCGCCAGCTTTGTGAATGCCCTGGAGGCACACGGAGTGCCCGTGCCTCCCGAGGAGCGCGTGCGCGAGATCCCCGGCCCTCCGATGGTGGAAACTCTGCGGGACATTGGCCTGGAAGGCGAGCTGCTGCAGAAGGTCTTCGACACGTACCTCTCGGACCAGGAAAACGGACGCTGGAAGGAAGCCACCCCGTTCCCCGGCATGCGCGAGCTGCTGGAAAAGTGGTCGAACGAGGGCATTATTTTGTCCACGGCGACGTCAAAGTCCGAGGTGTCGGCGGAGCGAATCCTGCGCGAACACGACATGCTGAAGTACTTCGCGGTACTCGGCGCAGCACAGGAGGACGGCACCCGCCGGTCCAAGGCCGCTGTTATTGAGTACGCGCTCGAGCAGCTGAAAGAGGCTCCCGAGGTGCGGGAATTCCTGGCACACATGAGCGCCGAGGAAGGCCTGCAGGCCCTCGACCCGACGAAGATGCTGCTGATCGGCGACCGCATCCACGACGTGGAGGGTGCCGCGCAGTCCGGCATCCCCACGGTGCTGGTCGGCTGGGGCTACGGTTCCGCAGAAGAGCACGCCAAGGCCGCCTACAGCGTGGACACACTGGAGGAGCTGGACGCGCTGGTGCAGCGCTGGGCCAACGAAGGCTAGCCGGGCTGCTCAACGAACTGAAAGGAACTCAATGCACATCACTGTCGTATGCACGGGCAACATCTGCCGCTCCCCGATGGGCGAGGTGATTCTGCGCGCCGGCCTCGAGGAAGCCGGCATCACCACCAGCCACTCCCCGGCCGCTGATGCTGACGGCGCCGACGCTGCCGCTGGATCCTCCGCTTCCGCCGACGCGCCCGTGACCCTGAATTCCTGCGGACTCGGCGGCTGGCACATCGGCGACGGTGCTGATGGTCGGGCGGTGGACGAGTTGGCGTCAATGGGTTACGACGGCACGGCGCACCGCGCGGCACAGCTCGGACCTGAGCATTTGGGCGCCGACCTTTTCCTGGCCATGGACGACGGGCATGTGCGCGGGTTGCGCAATGCGGGTGTTGCCCCGGAGCGCATTCGTTTGTTCCGTAGCTTTGACGCCAACTCCCCCGCCGGTGCCGAAGTCGCCGACCCTTACTATGGCCACCGGTCGGACTTTACCGAGGTCGGACAGCAGATTGAGACTGCCGTGCCGGGGATCGTGGAGTACGTGCGGGAGCAGCTGGGGCGATAGTCCTGCGGACGCGGGCGCCGGGATAGCTGGGGCCGGAGGCCTTTCCGCCGCTTACTGCTCGGCAGAGTTGCAGAACAGCGTCCGCGCAGACCTCAAAACGCCACCGCTGGCACCTAAATGTCGGAAAAGTTGCACAACGTTATTGCAGGCAATTTTCACTAACACATACCTGCAGGTCAGAGCATTTTGTTTGCGCGCCGACCGATTGCTGATTTTCCGTTCTGCAACTTTTCCGACATTTAGCCCTTCCCGCCCCACCGATTGCCGCCGGGGTCGGGCATTCTCAACCACTCCAGGTGGCCAAATGTCTCCGGGGCGGGCATATTCAGCCACGTTAGATGGGCAAATGTCGCTAGAACGAGAAAACGTTGATGCCAACTATTTTCATCTACACAAACCCGCAGGTCAGAGAGTTTTGAAAAATCTTGGTGCTCCGTCGGCGTTGACGTATTCCCGATCTAACGACATTCGCGGACGGCAGCCCTCGCACATTCCCGATCTAACGACATTCCTCAGTCCGGGAGACAAACATTCCGCGGGCCGACCCAACATTCCTGGGCCCGGGCCGGCGACCTGTAGGGACTAGAAGCGCTCCCGGCCGCGCTTTTCCGCGCGGCGCTCCTCGAAACGGGAGCGGGTGCCTCCATAGCGGTCGGTGAGATCAGAACGCTTCCGAGACTTCGGCTTCTCGGCGCCACTAGGCTCCGACTTTTTAGAGTCGGCCGGCTTGGGTTTAGCAGCAACTTCGCCAGCACCCGCACCGGCTCCACTGCCAGTGGCATCCCCATCACCAGCATCTCCACCACCGGCACCATCGGTGATCTGGGCATTCAGGCGGGCGACTTCGGCGCTCTCCTCGCGCTCACGCCGACGCTCGCGCATCTCCGCATACACAAACCAGCCCAAGCCCACCGGCGCCAGGATGCCGAACGCAATCCACTGAATTCCGTAGGACAAGTTCGTGCCACCATCCAAGTGCGGCAACGGCAGCGCCTGCAGATCCGGCGCACCGCCGTCTTCTCCGCTGCCGTCACCGTCAGCACCATCACCGGCCATGCCGTTCAGGTGGTCGACGCTCTCCGAATCCAGCTGCACATAGTCCGCCGCCAAGTCCTCGTCCGTCACCTCGGAAATCTGCTTCGTCGACATGCCCGTGACCTGCGTGTATCCCTGAGATTCCGTCGGCTTCGCATCCGGCACAGCCTCGCTCATGCGGATAAACCCGGTCACCTTCACGTGATCTCCCGGCGCCCGCTTCAACTTAGGCGCGGCCCCATCCCCCTCCACGGCAACCCAACCGCGATGTACCAAAACGGTCTGTCCGCCGTCGAGCCGAAAGGGCGTCAATGCTTGATAAGAATGAGCCGATTCCACCGGGCGGTTGCGCAGCAGCACCTCTTTGTCCGGCAGGAACTGGCCCTGTAGTGCGACTCTGGTCCATTCTTTTTCGACGCCCACTGAGCCCCCATCGCCCGGGATCACATCGGTGATCGGAGCGGGGTCGGTTTGCAGGGATTGTTCGAGGCGCTGGTTGAAGGCGTTCTTATCCTTGTTCTTCCCCAGCTGCCAGGGGGCTAGGAAGCTGAATGCGGCGTAGGTGAAGGCGAGGACCAGGATGGCGGTGATGACCCATCCGGGTGTGAGGAAGTTTCGCCAGCCGCTGCGCTTCGAGGATGCCATGTGCTCCATTATTGCCCCGAGCAGCGGGGCTGCCAAATAGGCGGAGCCGGGCCGAGCGGGCAAAGCGGAGCTGAACAGAGTCGGAGCCGAGCGGGCAGAGCCAGGCGGGCGGAGCCGAGCAAGTCTCAGCAGAGTACAAAAACAGCCCCGCAGCCGAAGGGGCCACGAGGCGGTAAAAATTTTGGTGCGCCCTGACGGGTTCGAACCGCCGACCTGCTGGGTGTAAACCAGCTGCTCTTCCAGCTGAGCTAAAGGCGCGAGCTGTTTCTAAGAAAGAAACTGTGCTTCGTTTGAAGCGATAATGACTCTAGCACGCCCACCCACGAAATAACGAAACCGCAGGTGGCGCCCGGCACAGACAGCATCACACGCCTTTTTCAGCGCGATGTCTGAGCTGCCCGGCACCTACAGGGCTAGCGCTTGGTGCCGGAGGAAACCAGGCAGGCGCCCTGCCAGTCGCCCAGACGCTCCGACTTGGTCTGCACCAGGCCTGCCAGCTGGGCGGACTCGGCGATCACGCCTGGCTCCACACGTCCGGCATCCAGCTTCGCGGGGGTCATCAGCCAGATGCGGCCGTCCTCTCCCAGGCTGCGGGTCGCATCGACCAGACCGTCGACCAGATCGCCGTCCTCGTCACGCCACCACAGGAGTACGACATCAACCACTTCGTCAGTGTCGATATCCAACAGGGCATCGCCGATAGCGTCTTCCAGGGCTTCGCTGATGCTGTTATCGCAGTCTTCGTCCCAACCGATCTCCTGGATCAAGCTGTCGGATTCGATGTTGAGCAGATCCGCCCAACCGTGTCCATTCTGCGACTGCGCGCGCTGTGCATCCTTCGCGCCATTGCCTTGTGCACCGCCAGCGGAGCCTGCAGGGCTCGAAGCCGAACCGGGGGCCATTGCCACTGTTATTTCGTACCTTTCTAAGAAAACCAGCCCGTCGGCTAACCGCCAGCGCATAGTGGCCGTATCACAACCGCTACACGTCCCTGCAGTTATCGCAGCTGGTGTGGTTAAAAAACTTCATTTTTGAACCTAACATAGTCGGGCTTCCAACGGAGGTTTTCTAACGCGACTTTGACGTACTGTGGAAGCCACAAGGGGCCTAAAAACAAGGGCGCCCCACAACCCGCGGATCTTAGGAGGACGAACCAATGTCCACTTCGGCAGAAGAGAACAACAGCGCATACGATGCCAGCAACTTTGCTTTGATCCGAGACGGAGTGGCCTCCTACCTGGCCGATTCCGACCCGGAGGAAACCCAGGAGTGGATGGATTCCCTCGACGGGCTGCTGGAATCCGCGGGCCCGGATCGCGGCCGCTACCTGATGCTGCGCCTGCTGGAGCGCGCCACTGCCAAGCGCGTCCCTCTGCCGCCCCTGCTGTCCACTGATTACGTGAACACCATCCCCACCACCCAGGAACCCGACTTCCCGGGCGACGAGGAGATCGAGAAGCGCTACCGCCGCTGGATCCGCTGGAACGCGGCCATCATGGTTCACCGCGCCCAGCGCCCGGGTATCGGGGTGGGCGGCCACATCTCCACCTACGCCTCCGCGGCCCCGCTCTACGAGGTCGGCCTGAACCACTTCTTCCGCGGCAAGGATCACCCAGGCGGCGGCGACCAGATCTTCTTCCAGGGCCACGCCTCCCCCGGCATGTACGCCCGCGCTTTCCTGGAAGGCCGCCTTTCCGAAGAAGACCTGGATGCCTTCCGCCAGGAGGCCTCCAAGCCGGACCACGGTCTGCCTTCCTACCCGCACCCGCACGGCATGCCGGAATTCTGGGAGTTCCCGACTGTCTCCATGGGTCTGGGCCCCATGGATGCCATCTACCAGGCGCGCTTCAACCGCTACCTGCACGACCGTGGCATCAAGGACACTTCCCAGCAGCACGTCTGGGCGTTCCTCGGCGATGGAGAGATGGACGAGCCGGAATCCCGCGGCCTGATCCAAACCGCCGCGCTGAACAACCTGGATAACCTGACCTTCGTCATCAACTGCAACCTGCAGCGCCTGGACGGCCCCGTGCGCGGTAACACGAAGATCATCCAGGAGCTGGAGAGCTTCTTCCGCGGCGCCGGCTGGAACGTCATCAAGGTCGTCTGGGGTCGCGAGTGGGACGAGCTATTCGCCCGCGACGAAGAGGGCGCCCTGGTCCACGCGATGAACACCACCCCGGACGGCGACTTCCAGACGTTCAAGGCCAACGATGGCGCCTACGTTCGCGAATACTTCTTCAACAAGGATCCGCGCACCGCCAAGCTGGTGGAAGGTATGACGGACGAGGAGATCTGGCACCTGCGCCGCGGCGGCCACGACTATCGCAAGATCTACGCCGCCTACAAGCGCGCCCTGGAGACTAAGGACCAGCCGACCGTCATCCTGGCCCACACCATTAAGGGCTACGGCCTGGGCCACAACTTCGAGGGCCGCAACGCGACCCACCAGATGAAGAAACTCGCCCTAGAGGATCTGAAGATCCTGCGCGATAAGCAGGACATCCCATTCTCCGACGAGGAGCTGGAGAAGGATCCGTACCTGCCGCCGTACTTCCACCCCGGCGAGGATGCGGAAGAAATCCAGTACATGCTGAACCGCCGCAAGGAGCTCGGCGGCTTCCTGCCGGAGCGCCGCGAGAAGTTCACGCCGCTGAAGATGCCTGACCTTTCCATCGCGAAGCTGGCCCGCAAGGGCTCCGGCAAGCAGGAGGTCGCCACCACGATGGCCCTGGTCCGCGTGTTCAAGGACCTCATGCGCGACGACGAGCTGAAGAAGCGCATCGTGCCGATCGTCCCGGATGAGGCGCGTACTTTCGGCATGGATTCCTGGTTCCCGACGCTGAAGATCTACAACCCGCACGGCCAGAACTACACACCGGTGGACCACGACCTGATGCTCTCCTACCGCGAGGCCACCGACGGCCACATTCTGCACGAGGGCATCTCGGAGGCCGGCTCTATGGCGTCCTTCATCGCCGCCGGCACCAGCTACGCCACCCACGGCGAAGTCATGATCCCGCTGTACATCTTCTACTCGATGTTCGGCTTCCAGCGCGTGGGCGACGAGATCTGGGCGGCGGCAGACCAGATGTCTCGCGGATTCCTGATCGGGGCCACCGCGGGCCGTACCACGCTGACAGGCGAGGGCTTGCAGCACATGGACGGCAACTCCCCCGTGTTGGCGTCCACAAACCCTGCTGTGGTGACCTACGACCCGGCGTTTGCCTACGAGATCGCCCACATCGTGCACCGTGGCATCGAGCGCATGTACGGCGAGAACAGCAACGATGGTCGCGGCGAGGACGTGATCTACTACCTCACCGCATACAACGAGCCGATCCACCAGCCGGCGGAGCCGGAGAACCTCGATGTGGAGGGGCTGCACAAGGGTATTTACCTTTATGACGCCGCCTCGGACTCAGCGGAGTTGCAGGCCAATATTCTGGCCTCTGGCGTGGCCATGACGGCAGCGTTGAAGGCGAAGGAGCTGCTGAAGGAGTTCGGCGTAGACGCGAACGTGTTCTCTGTGACCAGCTGGAACGAGCTGGCCCGCGATGGCCAGGCCGTGGAGCTGGAGCAGCTGCGCGACCCGGCTGCGGAGCCCCGCACGGCGTTTATCACTCAGCAGCTGGAGGCTGCGGAGGGTCCGTTCGTGGCAGTGAGCGACTACGCCACCACCGTGGCCGAGCAGGTGCGCAAGTGGGTGCCGGGCGAGTACGTGGTGCTGGGTGCCGATGGCTTCGGCTTTGCGGATACTCGCGAGGCGGCGCGCCGGTACTTCAACGTGGATGCGGAGTCCATCGTGGTGGGCGTGCTGCTGGGCCTGGCGCGCGAGGGCAAGATCGAGCGCTCCGTGGCTGCGGAGGCCGCCAAGCGGTTCCAGATCGACGACCCGACTGCAACCAACTAGCCCAGTAGGTTCAGCAACGCCCGGGTGACGTCCTCCGGGCGTTCGACAGGCAGCATATGCCCGGATTCCGGGTACTCGTGGAAAGCGGCGCGCGGCCAGAGGTTATGGATGCGTTTGCTCTGGCTGGGCGGGGTGACGTCATCCATCGCTCCGACCAATATCTCGCCGGGAATGTCGGCCAGTAGCTCGGCGGCTGCAAGCTCGTCGTGCTCGGTCAGGTCGTCCAGGTAGCCCAGTAGCGTGCGCATGGACGTCCCGGCGATCTCGTTGGCGTGGAAAGTCAGGACGTCGAAGTTATCGGATTCCTCCTCGTCCAGCGAGCCGTGGTAGATGAAGGCGGCGATCACGGGCTTGATGGCCCACTCCACCAGCGACTTCGCCCATTCCAGGTGACTGGGGCTCTTGGGGCCCAGCCAGCGGGTCGCCCGCACCAGCCGGGAATGCAGAATCTGGGACACACCCGCAGAGGCGAAGGTATCGATCGCGCCGTTGATCAGCGCGATACCGCCAACCCGCTGCAAGTCAGCTTCATCCAGGTGGCGCAGCCCTCCCAGCACCGTCATAGCGCCCATCGAGTGGCCCGCCAGGATCAGCCTTCCCGTCGGCGCGAGCTCGCGGATGGTCGCGGCCAGGTCGATGGCGGTGCGTTCAATGTCCAGCCCCGGGGCATCCTCGCTGGCGCCGTGGCCGCGCAGATCCGGCAGCAGGATGCGCAGGTTCGGTTGCTCGCGCAGTGCGGCCAATTGGAAGAACCAGGAAGCCGCCGTCAGGTTGAAGCCGTGCATGAGAATGAGGGTGGTGGGGGCGGACGAGGGGGCGTCCTCAAAAGAGAAAGAGTAAGAACGCACCTCATGGACGGCGACCTTAGCGCCGTCGTCCATGGTCAGGCGATGGATCCAGCGTGCGCGCGGCAGGCCCGGGACGGCGGGAGGGTCGCGCAACACGATGCTGGCGAGGTTGCGGACGGCGGTGACGGGACGCATAGGAATGACCTTCGCAAGATTGTTAGGATGAGTGTACAAACGGCCGCACGATGCGGGAGTGCGCTGGAGCTTTAGCCACAAGGAATTTAGCTTAGCGCCCCCCCACGTGCGGGCGAATATGGAGTGGCAGGAGAAGGAACGATCATGGCTGAACAAAACAACCAGCTGGCTGCGGCGCTGTCGAAGAAGCTGAAGAAGGACGGCGCGGAAGGTGCTGGCGCTGGCGCCGAGGGCACGGCGGGCGCTGCGGGCTCCGGGAAGAACGGCGCGGGCGAGAAGGACAAGCGCAGCATCGTACTGGACGTCGTGGAGGACGCGACGGGCATCGAGCGCGAGGAGCTGGAGGGCTCCAAGCGCCTGGGCGACGACCTGAACATCGACTCACTGTCCCTGATGGACATCGCCGTGCGCCTGGAGGAAGAGTTCGGCGTGGAGGTTCCAGACGAGGACATCAACCGGGTGAAGACCATCGACGAGCTGGTTGGCCTGGTGGATAAGTGAGCAGCGCTGTAGAGGACATACTCGCCGAGCTGCAGGACTGGCCCGTCGACAACGTGGCCGCTGCGGCCCTGCGGGATGACGGCAGCGACAGCGACAACGACGGGGCGGGTGCCCACACGGCGACCTTCGGTGACACGTCCGCGCAGTTCCCCCTGGCCAGCGTGAGCAAGCTGATCACCGCCTATGCCACGCTGCTGGCCGTCGAGGAGGGCGCCTTCGAGCTCGACCAGCAGATCCCCGCCGAGTTGCTGCCCGAGTTCGACGACCTGCCGACCGTCCGCGAGCTGCTGGCCCACACCAGTGGAATTGGTTTCCGCGACCGCACTCCGGAGAAGCCGCGCGGCACCCGGCGGATCTATTCCTCCGCGGGCTACGAGGTGCTGGCGGATTTCATCGCCGCGGAGGCCGACATGCCCTTCGCGGATTACGTCGCCGAGGGCGTGTGCGCGCCGCTGGGCATCGACGTGAAGATCGAGGGCAGCGCGGGGCATGGTTTTTCTGCCTCGGTCGATGCTCTTGCGGTGTTGTCTTCTGAATTTTTGACGCCCTCAGTCCTGGCTCCCTCCACCCTCAACGAGGCGCTGGAGCCTCAATGGCCGGAGCTTTCCGGGGTGGTGCCGGGCTACGGAATGCAGAAACCTTGCCCGTGGGGCTTGGGCTTTGAGCTGCACGGTGAGAAGTCGCCGCACTGGTTGGGCGAGGGGATGCCTGAAACGGTGGCGGGGCACTTCGGACAGTCGGGGACTTTCCTTTGGTTTGACCGAAGTGGGAGCAAGAAAAAAGCCGCCGTCGTCCTCACGGATGAGAACTTCGGCGACTGGGCGAAGCAGCGCTGGGATGGCTTCAACCAGCGCCTATGGGAGGCACTGGGCTAGCTGGCCCCAGCCCCGCCCCGGCAGCGCGGGGCTAGCCTGGCGCAGCGCTGCTACTCGTAGGTGGTGCGGAGGTCCTCGTGGCCCTCTGCGCGCCAATCAACGTAGGCGTTGTCCTTGGTATCTATACCCTGCTCCCTCTGGTGCGGAACCTTGGCCACAATATTGCGGCGGGCACGGCCGGAACGCAGCTGGATCTCGATGCGCTCGGCCAGCTTCGCCAGGATCATGTTGATCACAATCATGATTACTGCGATCAGCAGCAGGGCTGGGATCATCGCGCCGTAGTACTCGCCCAGCTGGCGACCGGAGCGGACGACTTCCACGAAGCCGATCATGTAACCAAGCGCGGAATCCTTCAGGGCAATGATCATTTGAGAGATGATGGCCGGCAGCATGGCCGCCACGGCCTGCGGCAGCAGGATTAGGTTGATGGACTGGCGGTGGCTCAGACCCAGTGCAATCGCTGCCTCACGCTGGCCGCGCGGCAGAGACTGAATGCCGGAGCGCAGGGTCTCTGCGATCACGGAGCCGTTGTACATCGTCAGGCCGAAGACCACTGCGGAAAAGCCCAGCCAGTTGGAAGGCACCAGCTGCAGAAGGGAGAACACCGCGTAGGCGAACAGCATCAGTACCAGCACTGGGATGGAGCGGAAGAACTCCACGATGATGCCGCAGATCCAGCGCACGGGTGCGGAGAGCGACAGTCGGCCCACGCCCAGCAGCGCACCGATGGCCATCGCCAAGACGATGGAGACTACAGCCGCGCCGATCGTAGAGACCAGGCCCGGGATGATGTAGGTCGTCCACGTGGTGCTCTCCAGGAAGAAGGACCACTTCTCGGGCTCAAACTGCCCCTTGTCGTTGAGCTTCATTGCCACCAGGACGAGGATCACAGCGACCACTACGACGGTGATCGCCGTGAGGATCGAGTTGAGCCTGCGTCCCTTGGGGCCTGGGGCGTCATAAAGAACTGTTGCACGTGTAGTCATTAGCGCTTCACCGCCCATCGCTTACCTGCCCAGCCGAAGAACAATCCGGTAGGCAGAGTCAAAATGATAAATCCGATTGCGATTACGCCGAAGATCACCAGAATGTCGCTGGCGTAGTCCTCCGTCAGGGTCTTCATCAGCAGGGACGCTTCAGCTACACCGATCACCGAGGCGATGGTGGTGTTCTTCGTCAACGCGATCAGGGTGTTGCCCAGCGGCACGATCGCACCGCGCAGGGCCTGCGGGAAGATCACGTGCCGGAAGTTCTGGCCGAAGCTAAGCCCCAAGGAGCGGGCGGCCTCGGCCTGGCCGAAGGGCACCGTATTGATACCGGAGCGCAGGGATTCTGCCACGAAGCAGGAGGTGTAGGACACGAAGGCTAGGACTGCCAGGCGGAAGTTCTGCTTTTCGATGAAGGAATCGTTCTCCACCGCCAGCAGCAGGCCCAGGTTGTAGTACAGGCCCATGGAGGCCAGCAGAATGATCAACGTCAGCGGGGTGTTACGAACAATGTTGATGTACCACGCGGACAGGTTACGCAGGATGCCCACGGGGCTCACGCGCATGGCGGTCAGGATAATGCCGAAGATCAGCGACCCGACCGCGGAGAAGAACGTCAACTTGATGGTCACCCAGAATGCTGGAAGCAGTTCGGGCTTCATCTCGGACCATAGTTCGGGGTTCATAGTGCGTTCCTCCTTCCTACTTCTTGTCGACGAACGACAGGTCGCCGATCTTTGGCTTCTCGCCGAGATCCACGTTGTCGCCCAGGTTCTTGGCGACGATCTTCTGGAACTCGCCGGAATCGTGCATTTCGTTCAGCGCTTCGTTGACCTCCGCCTTGGCTTTGTCGTCACCCTTGGGCAGGCCGATGCCGTAGTTTTCGTTGGTCCAGAAGCTGCCGTCATCGTTCTTTAGCTGGATAACGCTGTACTCCTCGCCGAATCGCTCCTTGTAGCGCTGCGCGAAGCCAGCCAGAATGGTCGCATCCGTAGTGGTTGCATCCACCACGCCCTGCTTCAGGCCTTCCGCGCACGCGGCGTAGGTGTCGAACTCCTGCAGCTGCACTTCTGGCAACGCGTCCTTCACCTTCTGTGCCGGGGTGGAGCCGGATACGGAGCATAGGCGGGTGCCCGGTGCGATATCGTTCAGACCCTCGATGCCGGAATCCTTGCGGACCAGCAGCGCCTGGTGGGTGACCACGTACGGGCCCGCGAAGTCCACGGCCTTCAGGCGGCCTTTGTTGATGGAGTACGTGGCGGCGATCATGTTGACCTCACCGTTGTTGATGAGGGTCTCGCGCTGCGCGGAGGGGGTTTCGCGCCACTCGATTTCTGGCGTGGCCCAGCCGTGCTTCTTTGCGATGTATTCCACCACGTAGCGGGAGACGTCGGTATCCAGGCCGGCGAACTGCTTGTCCGGGGTGCGTTCGCCCAGGTTCGGTTGGTCGTATTTGGTGCCCATGACGACGTGGCCGGATTCGATATCCGCCAGCAGGTCGCGGGCACCGCCAGAGCCGCACGCGGTCAGCGCCACCACGCTTGCGGTGGCAACCACTGCAGCGGTGAGGCGCTTGAGTGCGCTTTTGAAGGTAGACATGTGTAACTCGCTTCCCGAACTAGTGGTTCACGATCTTCGCCAGGAAGTCCTTGGCGCGATCGGATTGCGGGTTCGTGAAGAAGGTCTCCGGGTCGGCGTCCTCAACAATGGCGCCGTCGGCCATGAACAGGATTCGATCCGCGACGCGGCGAGCAAAGCTCATCTCGTGGGTGACAACCACCATGGTCATGCCGCCCTTGGCGAGGTCAGTCATGACGTCCAGGACCTCGTTGATCATCTCTGGGTCGAGGGCAGAGGTCGGCTCGTCGAAGAGCATCACCTTCGGGTCCATAGCCAGTGCGCGGGCGATGGCTACGCGCTGCTGCTGGCCGCCGGATAGCTGAGCTGGGTACTTGTCGGCTTGGGCGGCGATGCCTACGCGGTCCAGCAGCTTCTCGGCGGTCTTGCGTGCCTCTTCCTTGCTGACCTTGCGGACCTTGGTGGGTGCCAGCGTGACGTTATCGCGAATGGTCATGTGGCTGAACAGGTTGAACTGCTGGAACACCATGCCCACCTCTGCGCGGAGCTTGGCGAGGTCTTTGCCTTCTTCGGGCAGCAGCTCACCGTCGATGCGGATTTCGCCATCGTCGATGGTCTCTAGGCGGTTGATGGTGCGGCACAGCGTGGACTTGCCGGATCCGGAAGGCCCGAGGATCACAACAACCTGGCCCGCCGGTACTTCGAGGTTGATATCCCGAAGAGCGTGGTACTCGCCGAAGTGCTTGTTCACTCCCTTGAGTTCAATCATTGGTTTGGAAACAGTGGGTTCAGACATGTTCCAAATAATAAGTAACGGAGGTCACTTTTATGAAATGAAAGCAAGATGATTCACTGTGACTGCTTGTTGTTGTCTTATTGACGGCTTATTGACGCCCTAAGGTTGAGCTCGTTAAAGGGGATGGTTGACCATCCACGCGATCGCCGGGAGCAGACATCGGTGACCGGTGTTGAAGGCGGAAAAGAGCGTACGGTGGCGAGCATGAATTTTTCTGAATTTATACGCAATCGCCACTCCCCTCGCGCGTTCCTGCCAGACGAGATCCCGGCAGAGGACATCAAGGAGATTCTGCTGGACGCCCAGTCCGCGCCCTCGAACTCCAACACGCAACCGTGGAACGTTCACGTGATCGGTGGCCAAAAGTTGAAGGATTTGAGTGCCGCGCTGATCGAGGAGTTCGATACCAACGGGCTTAACCCCGACTTCACGATCGACTATGGCCAGGGTGTGCACCCACAGCGTTCCATGGAGTTGGCGGCGAAAATGTACGGCCTGTTGGGCATTGCCCGCGAGGATAAGGAGGCGCGTACGGAGTTCGTCCGCAAGAACCTGCGTTTCTTCGGCGCCCCGTACTCTGCGCTGATGTTCATCCCACCGATGGGCGACCGTATTCGGGCGGCGTTCGACCAGGGGACGTACGCGGAGAACTTCCTGCTGTCCCTGACCGCCCACGGCTACCACGGGGTGCCCCAGGGCATGATCTCCCTGCTGGCGCCGACGGTGCGCGAGTTCCTGGGCGTGGATGAAGAGTACAAGCTGGTGACTGCACTGACGTTCGGCCGTGCGGATGAATCCAGCCCGGTGTACAAGACCGCTCCGAGCCGCGTTGCGCTATCCGAGACGGTGACGGTGCACGGGATTGAGGGGCTGGGGCTGTAGACGCTGAGCACTGACATCTAAGAAATCCCCGCTGGCGCGGGGAGCATGTGATCCCATGTTCTGAACCGTGCAAAGCCAACGGCTCATCCCAGCTGGCGCTGGGAGACATGGGCATCACTAGCTCCCCACCCTACAAAACTGCAGACTCCACCCAGCTCACGGCGCGCTTTATTTTAATCCGAACTTGGCATTGCAAGGTAACGGCATCCTTGCTAACTTTGTTGGTAGAACACAACACTACGAAAGCCAACGGACATGACAGACCCCCACAGCGCACCACTGTTCGATTTAGATTCCTGGAACGACTTAGTCGACAGCTTCTCCCCCACAGCCAGCGCATTCCTAGCTAAATCGGGAGACGAGCATGGACCAATGTCCCTCGTTCAGCACATGGTCGATTCCGGCGCGGTCGCAACCTATCTTTGGGATACCTGGTTTTCCCCACAGACCAAGGACTTCCTCAGCCGCAGCACACGGCTCTCCCCTGAACACATCCGTTCACTCGCCGTTTTCCTCGTAGCTGCCCATGATGTGGGGAAGATATCTGGCCCGTTCTTACGTAAACTTCGCTCCCCCGAAACGAACGCGCCTTTGCTCTACCCACTCGAAAACGCTGGCATTCCTATCCCGGATCTTACTCCCGATGAAGATGTCGCCAACCTCGCCCACCCGCTCTATTCTCGGGAACTGCTGAAGCGCTGGCTAAAGACACATGGACTCAAAGCTCCCGTTGCTTTGTCACTCACCCAAACGGTGGAAGCTCACCATGGTTGGCTCACCGCGGCTGGCCGGAAGGCAGTCACCACTTTCGTCAATAGCTACCCTCCCGAGTGGCAAAGCGCCGTCGATGAGATCCTGGATACTCTCGCCTCTACAGCTCACGTCCAACCTGCCCTTGACGCTTTAGAAGGGAAGCCACCAACAACAGCCATTCAAATCATCACCGGATTCACGGTGATGTGCGACTGGCTGGCCTCCAACACGGATTTCTTCCCTCTTCGCTTTAGCGGTTCCCAAGCCGATCGCATCAAGCTGGGAATGGCAAAAGCTAAGTTCGATCTCCACACCGAGTTCAAACACTTCAGCGAAGACCCCACTCAGATTGCCGAGAACTATCGCGTGAGCTTTGCTTGGCCAGAAGGCGCCACCCCACGCCCCGTGCAATTCGCAGTTGCAGAACTACTGAACTCTAATTCTCCCGGCCCGACTCTACTCATAATCGAGGCTCCAACCGGAGAAGGAAAAACTGAAGGAGCCCTCCAGGCGGCTCTACTTTTCGCCCAGCACAATCACGCCAGCGGCGCGATTCTGGCGGCACCCACAATGGCAACGGCAAACGGCCTTTTCAAACGCTTTTCTTGCTGGGTGGAGAACATCACTGAAAATTCTGCCGTGTCGTCTCTCTACCTAGCTCACAGCAAGAACCGCCTCAATAAGGATTACCGCAAGCTCCGCTACAGCGACATCGGCGAGGATTGTGCTGACCACGGGACTGTCATCGCTACCGACTGGCTATCCGGCCGCAAGAACGGCCTACTGTCTAACTTCGTGGTCGGAACCATCGACCAGGTTCTCATGATGGCGCTTCAAATTCGACACTCCATGCTGCGCCACCTGGCGCTGGCTGGGAAAGTGGTGATCTTCGACGAGGTTCACGCCTACTCGACCTATACCAACGAATATCTCGCCGAAACCTTGCGGTGGCTCGCCGCATATGGCGTTCCCGTAATCCTCCTGTCCGCCACCTTGCCGACCAGCCGCAAAAAGGAGCTCGTTACTGCCTACGGTAGCCAGATGCATAAGAATGACCTCGCCCTAGCCGGTGAAGGTTATCCACTTCTCACTCTTGTGACTGAAGAAGGCGTCAGTGAACAAGCCGTCACTCCACGTCCGGACGACATGCACGCCAAAGTAGAAATCATCGATGATTCCGTTGAGGAACTAACGCGACTCGTCACCGAGCTCTGTTCCGACGGCGGCGTGGTTCTTGTCATTTGCAACACCATCAAGCGTGCACAAGAGGCTTTCACGGCTCTGGACTCGGTATTTCCCGATGAGGTTCGCCTCCACCACTCCGCATTCACCGGACTCGATCGCGCTCGTCACGAGGAAGACCTCCTCAACGAGCTGGGGCCGGCGTCACAAAGAAAACAAGGGCGCCCTCCCCTGCGCATCGTATGCGGTACACAGACCCTGGAGCAGAGCCTTGATATCGACGCTGACGCACTGATCACCGACATCGCACCAATGGATCTGATTATTCAGCGGGCTGGGCGCTTGCACCGTCACCAGAGGCCAGACAGCGATAGACCGGAGAAACTGCGTGATGCGCGCATTTACATTCGCGGTGTCGAGGAAACGACCCCAGTTCCCATATGGGATACCGGCACAGAATACATCTACGACGATGCGTTGCTGCTCACGACTTACCAACTGCTTTCTACAGAGGTGGTGGAGACGGGATTCCGACGCCCCTCCGATGTTCCGCAACTAGTTCAAAGAGCGTACGACCTCGACGCGGATCATAACTTTCCGGAAGCGTGGGCAGCTCGATGGGAGGAATCCAAAACAAGTAGTCGAGGTAAGGACGACTCCGATAAGTCACGATCGAAGGTCTTCCGGATACCAAGCCCCGATGAAACGGGCAAACGGTTGGATTCACTCTTTGAGATGCTCGTTCACGATCGCTCAGAGGAGGAGATCAAGGCCACGGCCTCCGTCCGCGATGCCGATAACAGCATCGAGATCATTCCGATCGTCGATGATGAATACGGCTATCGCCCTCTCCCCGGACTGAACAACGACCAACCGGAGTGTGTAGTGGAAGACACGACAATCCCTAACTTCGATACAGCCTTTCAGCTTGCTGCTTCCACTGTTCGTCTACCCACGATGTTCACACGCTCCGACAAGGTGTGGGATCGCACAGTCGATGCTTTGGAAGACCAAACACCAGAAGGATGGAAGGACCACTACCTCCTCCGGGGACAAGTAGCGCTACGCCTAGACCAGAACCTTGGGGCCACCTTGGCGGACGTGAAGATTAACTATTCAGAACTCCTCGGCCTGCGAACCGAGGGGTTCCCTGGATCGCGGAATGGCGCATGAAATGTTTGATTCACAAGTAGCTTTAGGGGCAAATGAAAAGCTGTTTCGGCCTCCCTAGAAAGGGAAATGCCCGCAATGGCATACCGAAAGTACACAGCAGAACTACACACGAAAGGAAGAACTATCGTGACGGAGAGCTTTAGCCTCCTCGATCAGCCGTGGATTCTCACTACGCTGACCGATGGCTCCGCTGCAGAGCTCAGCCTGCGCGAGATCTTCGACGGTTCCCATTCAGTCGCATCAATTCGTGGTGACAGCCCTTTGCAGGACGTCGCCATCTATCGTCTGCTTCTAACGGTTTACTGGTGCGCACATCGCCAGGAATTGCTTAGCGATCCAGGTACAGAACTGGATATGGCTGAATGGATTCCCGACAGGCTGGAAGCCGCTGCGGAGAACGAACCAGACAATACCGTGCTGAACTATCTGGAGCGCTACGCTGACCGTTTTGATCTTCTCGACCCAAAGCAACCTTTCATGCAGGTTGCCGACCTGCATACGAGCAAGAACGCGACTACCGATGTGCGCCGGATCGTACCTGATTTTGAAGACGACTACTTCACGCTCCGAGCTGGCGATGGCGCATTGTCACTCACCTATGCAGAGGCCGCTCGCTGGCTGATCTACGTGCAGGCCTACGACTATTCTGGGATCAAGTCTGGTGCCGTTGGTGACCCCCGCGTCAAGGGCGGAAGGGGTTACCCAATCGGCACCGGTTGGACCGGCGCTATCACTGCAACGATCATTCTTGGGGAAAACCTCCAGGAAACTCTGGCATTGAACACCACTGGTGGAGCTCTCCAAGCAAAGAATGACCATCCCGTGTGGGAACGCGAACCAGACACCTCCGCTCAACGTCTGGATCCTGCAAACAAGGATGGAATCTATCCCAAGGGGCCGGCTGAAATTCTGACCTGGCAATCCAGGCGCATCCGTCTCTTCCCGGATGGAGGACTGATCACTCAAGTTCTTGTCTCCAACGGGGACCGCATTCCCAATGCAAATGCGAATGTCCAGGACGACCCGATGACGCCCTACCGTTTCAGCAAGAACAAGTCCACGAAGACTTTGGACGTCTACTACCCCAAGCCTCTCGATTCTCAGCGGACAATGTGGCGCAGCTTGGAACCGTTGATCGCGTTGGAAACCGACCCGGTTTACGACGCTAAAAACCGAGCACCTAAACGTCCTAAGACGATCGACCAGCTTGCTTATCTCAAGGAGAATGAGGTTGACCTGCCGGAGACTTTGAACGTCTCCATGACGTCCATGGAGTACGGGCCAAATAGCGCAGTCGTAGGCATTAGCATCAGCACTCAAATCGAGTTGCCTCTCGAGATTCTTCCAAAGTCGGCGCTCAATCAACGTCAGGCAGTTCTCAACCTAGCAGCAGCGACTAGCCAGGCTGGAACAATGCTGGGCAGCTTTGCAGGTCAGCTCTTTCAGGCGGCGGGTGGGGACTACGAATTCCAGCCAGCTGCAACGGACACCCTCCTAGCCGAGCTAGAGCCGAAGTTCAGCGAATGGATGAAATCTCTGCACGGCGCAGACCTAGAGCCCCGGCTGAAAGCTTGGGAAATGACGGTACGCAACGCTGTCCTAGAACACGCAGACGTGCTTCTCGTTGGTGCCGGCCCCAAGGCACTGGTCGGCAGAATCATCGAATCTAACGATGATGAACGCTTCGTATCCGCTGGAACAGTCATGAACTGGCTGCAGAGGAAGCTCCGTGAAATTCTTCCGCGTACCGTTCCGCGCTAAGCGTTTCAACTTTCAGCACTACATACACCAAGAATAGGAAAATCATGGACCAAACAACTGATGACCGGCCACGGCTGAGCTCAGCGGTCGCTGCCACCTGTAGCCAGCTTCAGGCCGACTATCTCGGCCGGACTGGATACCCCAACCAGGCCAGGGCTCGCGGCACGCTCGCTGAACTTCGGAAGTCGGCTGGCCAGCCCGTAGACAAAAACCCCCTAGTTTTTGAAAGCGTTCTTTCTTCCCTAGTTGTACCTCTGTCCGAGAAGGAGGTTGGACGTGGTGATACCCCTTCCCCATCCGAGGAGGCAGCATTTCACGCGCTTACATTCTTCGCGCTCCACATGCAGGGCGCGACTCACGAGGTACACGATGAATCCCATTCGTTTGCCAGTGCCTGTGGCCGTCTAGCTCAGACCAGCGAGTCGAAATCTATCAAGGGTCGCTTCGACGCGCTCGTGCTTGCTCGCACCGCCCAGTCCCGACTGATCCAGACCCGCTCCCTCATTTCGCTGCTCCGATCCAACGACCTCCGTTTTAACTACGGCTGGTTCGCTGCAGATCTGCGCAAGCTCTCGAACCCACGTACTCGCAATGGCGTGCTACTGCGGTGGGGACGCGACTTCGCCTTTGCACGCTACCCGCGCGACATCGACGGCTCCGCTACTACCCAAGAAAACTAAAACTCTTCATTTCGAAAGGAATCTCTCCATGTCCATCACCATTGATTTCCACGCCCTGCAAACCCTTCCACCGAGCCTGATTAACCGTGACGATACGGGCGCTCCGAAGACTGCAATTTTCGGCGGTGCACCACGCCAGCGTGTTTCCTCCCAAGCCTGGAAGCGTGCCATCCGCAAGGATTTCGGCGAGAAGTTCCCCACTGGCTT
The DNA here is from genome assembly GCF_039907245.1 of Corynebacterium sp. c24Ua_83. Classification (NCBI taxonomy): domain Bacteria; kingdom Bacillati; phylum Actinomycetota; class Actinomycetes; order Mycobacteriales; family Corynebacteriaceae; genus Corynebacterium; species Corynebacterium sp. c24Ua_83. Next base: position 245,438 of record NZ_JASBOI010000003.1, read on the forward strand.
CGTGGGATACCGAACCCGTCGCGCAATCGAGCTGGTCGCAGACCGCATCCAAGAGCTGGATACTTCCATCGAAGAGGCCGAAGCAACCACCCTTTCCGAGAAGGTCTTCACCGCTGCGGGCTTCAAGCTGACCAAGAGGAAGACCGCAAAGGCTGAAGGTGAGGAAGTAGAACAAAAGTCTGAACTCGGGTACTTGCTCTTCCTAAGCGTCCGACAGGTGAGTAACCTGGCCCAGTACGCAATCGACCACCGCGAAGAAAATAAGTTCCCCAAGAGGGAAGTATCTGTGCTGTTCGACCAAGAACATGGCGTGGACATCAGCATGTTCGGCCGTATGGTCGCAGAAGCTCCAGACTTCAACGTCGACGCATCCGTCCAGGTCGCACACGCTATTGGCGTGCATGAATCCGAGCCGGAGTTCGACTTCTACACCGCTGTCGACGACATGGTGGAAGCCGACGAAGAAGTCGGTGCAGCCATGATGGGCACCGTACAGATGATGTCCTCCACCCTCTACCGATTCGCTACTCTCGACGTTGACTCGCTGGCGGAGAACCTAGGTGACCAGAGCGTACTGGCTGAAGCCATCAAGGCTTTCACAGAGAGCTTCATCACGTCGCTGCCCACGGGTAAACAAAACACCTTCGCACACAACAGTGTGCCGGAGCTCGTGTACGTCACCGTCCGAAATGACCGCTCCATCTCCCTAGTCAACGCCTTCGAGGAACCGGTAGTCTCCGAGAACAACCAAGGCCGCCGCAAGTCCGCTGCTGATCGTCTGGCTCGCGAAGCCGAGCAGATCCAAAATACCTACGGTTTCGTCCCACAGGCCGCCTTTGTGATGTCCTTGGGCGACCTGGCCGACGCTTTCATCGAGATCGATCTGGCCAAGAAGACCACTCTGCCCGAGCTCGTCGAAGCTGTCGCAGAAGCTGCCACTCAGGAGCGCTAATGCCTTCCACCCTCCTACTCAGGCTCTCTGGCCCCATGCAATCGTGGGGTGTCAGTAGCCGATTCAAGCAACGCGCAACCGAACAGGTGCCCACCAAGTCCGGTGTGCTGGGGCTTCTAGCCGCTGCACAAGGGCGCCGGCGCACTGACGACCTGCAAGACCTTGCAGCTCTAACGTTCGCCGTTCGCGTAGATCAGCCTGGTTCCCTACTGCGGGATTACCAGACCGCCCAGCCGTGGCAGAAAAGGCCAAAGGACAACGCGAACCTGGTCACGCGGTACTACCTTGAGGATGCTGTGTTCGTCGCTGCCGTCGAATCGGACAATGATTCCTTCATCGACGAACTCGCCAGCGCCGTCCAGCGCCCCCGTTTCCCGTTGTTCCTTGGGCGCCGTTCGTGCCCCGCTCCCCCGAACCTCTACCTCGGTACGTTCCGCGGCTCGGCCGTCGACGCACTGCGCGCAACCGACTGGCAGGCTACCCGCGCGCACAGGAAAACTCGGGCACCGAAGCTCTCGCTGCCTATTTTTCGTGACGCCACACAGGGTGAAACCGGCATAGCCAGACGCGACGTACCAATCTCCTTCTCTCAAGAGCACCGGGAGTATGGCTGGCGAGACGTCGTCCAAGACAAGACCGGGGTGCCCGTCGAGAATGACCTCGGTTCGACCAACGACCCATTTATGGAGGCGGTGATGCAGGCATGACGACCTTCACTCGACTTCACCTCAACCCCAGCAGTCGTCAAGCACGAAAGTTGCTGGGAAATCCGCAGGCGATGCACGCGGCAGTTCTGAGCTGCTTCCCCAAGGAAGTAAGCGAGAAGGAACGAATCCTCTGGCGCCACGACGGCAAGGTTAGGGGAGCCGACGAGCATTTTGTGTACATCGTTGGACCGGATAGCTGCGATCCGACCAAGATCGCCGAGCAAACCGGCTCCGAAAGCGATCCGCAGAAGGCAAGTTACAACCGCCTGTTAGAAGCTCTCGCGGATGGCCAACAGTGGCATTACGAAGTTGTGCTGAACCCTGTGGCAGCCAAGAAGGCTCCCGGCTCCCCACGGGGAACTCGAGGCAAACTTACCGCGCTGGTGGGCGAGGCTGCACAGTTGGAATGGTTTAACACCAAGGCTAAAAGCTGTGGATTCACCCCACTGGAGACCCTGATCGTGGAGCGGAAGACACTGCGCTTTTCGAAGCTGGCGAAGAATCCGAAAGGCCGCCAGGTTGTGATTGGCACGGTGCGATACCGCGGCACTTTGCAGATCGACGACGTTGAAACATTTAAGAAGTCACTCGTCGAGGGAATTGGCCGGGGTAAAGCCTATGGTTGTGGCCTGTTGACTCTGGCTAAGCCCACCCCGAGCAAGACAAGCTAAGGCCTGAGCTATGGCGCCGCACCCCTCAAAGTCACCCATGGATCGTCCGATCCTTCCGCGCGTGCAGGATCGGATTTCCTTTCTGTACGCCGAGCGATGCGTGGTCAATCGTGACAACAACGCAGTTACCTTCGCAGATGAACGCGGCATCACCCATGTACCTGCGGCAAGTATTGCGGCCCTACTGCTTGGCCCCGGTACGAAGGTGACATATGCGGCGATGGCTCTTCTGGGAGACTCCGGGGTTTCTGTCGTATGGGTTGGAGAAAAGGGCGTGCGCTACTACGCATCCGGCCGTTCGCTATCGAATTCTTCGGCAGCGGCGGAGGCGCAGGCGTCAATAGTAAGCAACCAGCGCCGCAGGCTTTTCTGTGCCAGACAGATGTACGCCATGCGCTTCCCTGGCGAAGATATTTCACGTGCGACAATGGCGCAGCTACGTGGTCGCGAGGGATCCCGGATGAAGAAGGTCTACCTAGCGGAGGCCGAGCGCACGGGAGTGCCATGGAAGAAGCGGATGTATGATCCGCAGAATTTTTCCAGTGGCGACCCGATTAACCGAACCCTGACGGCGGCGAATGCAGCCCTATACGGGGTGGCTCATGCGGTCATCGCGTCGTTGGGGTTCATTCCCTCTTTAGGCGTAATTCACCAAGGCACGGAACGGGCTTTTGTTTACGACATTGCGGATCTGTACAAGGCCGAGATTTCGATTCCAGCGGCGTTTGATGCAGTTGCGGAGAACGAGCTGACCGCCGATGTGAACATTCGGAGGGTGATCCGCGATTATGTGGTGAAGAAGAACCTTATACCGACCATGATTCGGGATCTGATGTTCCTAATGGAGATGAGCTCCGAGGCTCAAAATATTGATGCTGAGCTGGTGTTGTGGTCGGACTTGGAGGTCGTGGCTTCCAAACGCAATTGGTCAGACGATGGGCCAATCAGATGATGGTCTTGGTTGTATCTGCATGTCCTGCGGGTCTTCGCGGTGACCTCACAAGGTGGCTGTTGGAGATTTCTCCAGGTGTGTTCGTAGGGCGCCCCAGTGCCAGGGTGCGCGACCAGGTGTGGGAGCGAACATGCGACCTGGTGAATGATGGCCGAGCGATCATGGTGTTCCAGGCAGCAAACGAGCAGGGCTTTGATTTCAAGACTCACCGGCATAACTGGGTTCCAACTGATTTCGATGGGGTGAACTTGATTACGCGCCCCAACAACCGGGCAGCTTCGACGAGGCGGCGCGGATGGAGTAATGCGCGGAGGAGGTAAAGCGTCGGTGATCGTTCGCTAGTCCGGTAGGCGGTGGGGAAAACAAGCTGAAGTAGAATTGGCCTAACGGCTCAAAGAACCACAGCTCAGAGAGTGTGCTCCCCGCGCCAGCGGGGATGAGCCGCCGAACTCACACGCCTCGCAGAACAAGCGAGAGTGCTCCCCGCGCCAGCGGGGATGAGCCGGAGGAAGAGGATGGCTCGCATCAGGACGATTAGTGCTCCCCGCGCCAGCGGGGATGAGCCGCTCGTGACCCGCCTCGAGCTGGACGTGAATCTGTGCTCCCCGCGCCAGCGGGGATGAGCCGCTAACCTTCTCGCCGGGCAGGCTATCGACCCGGTGCTCCCCGCGCCAGCGGGGATGAGCCGGAGGACGCATCATGAGCCGTCACGATGACACCGTGCTCCCCGCGCCAGCGGGGATGAGCCGCAATCATAGAGTCCGCCAAAGGTCTGCGTCGAGTGCTCCCCGCGCCAGCGGGGATGAGCCGCACGTCTCCACGGTACTCTCACAGGCTGTTTTGTGCTCCCCGCGCCAGCGGGGATGAGCCGACTGATTTGTCTGGTATCCCGTTTAAGACTCCGTGCTCCCCGCGCCAGCGGGGATGAGCCGGAGTGCCCTTCGCAGCGTTAGAATCCCAGTTGGTGCTCCCCGCGCCAGCGGGGATGAGCCGCACGAGCTTCACGTTGGCGAGCGCACTCGATAGTGCTCCCCGCGCCAGCGGGGATGAGCCGCGTGGCCCGTTCTATGCGGACTTCTCCGCCACTGTGCTCCCCGCGCCAGCGGGGATGAGCCGTCGGTCTAGCTGCGCCTGCATCTTTTCGAGCTGTGCTCCCCGCGCCAGCGGGGATGAGCCGGCTCCCGACCAGGCACCCCTGGCAGGCCTTGAGTGCTCCCCGCGCCAGCGGGGATGAGCCGCCAACGCGCTCTAAAACACAGAAAGGAAACAAGTGCTCCCCGCGCCAGCGGGGATGAGCCGAATACGCGCCAATCACCCGCACCCCGTGCCGCGTGCTCCCCGCGCCAGCGGGGATGAGCCGGCGTTAATGTCTACGGAATAGCCCGCGACCTGGTGCTCCCCGCGCCAGCGGGGATGAGCCGCAACGACGCGACCTAGCGGGCGTGATACGAGCGTGCTCCCCGCGCCAGCGGGGATGAGCCCGTGATTATGCACCTCGCCACGCCCAGAAACCGGGTGCTCCCCGCGCCAGCGGGGATGAGCCGGCTGTGCAGCGTCGGTTGGGGCATACGTCGGCGTGCTCCCCGCGCCAGCGGGGATGAGCCGTTTGATAACGGTTCGCACATAGTTCTTACGGAGTGCTCCCCGCGCCAGCGGGGATGAGCCGAACTGTCGCCGGAGTACATCGAGCAGACGGTCGTGCTCCCCGCGCCAGCGGGGATGAGCCGACGAATATAAGGCGCTGCCGGAAGGCAGTGTTGTGCTCCCCGCGCCAGCGGGGATGAGCCGATCACCCCGCTTGAGGAGACCATCAAGGGTCTGTGCTCCCCGCGCCAGCGGGGATGAGCCGAACTACAACAGCAGGCTAAAGCCCTCGCGGAGGTGCTCCCCGCGCCAGCGGGGATGAGCCTGATCGACTGGTTGATCGAGGCTGTACCGCGAAGTGCTCCCCGCGCCAGCGGGGATGAGCCGTTTCTTGGCCGCGCAGTTTTTCGACGAGCGACGTGCTCCCCGCGCCAGCGGGGATGAGCCGGCACGTTCTCTTACCTATCCGTAGGGCGCTACGTGCTCCCCGCGCCAGCGGGGATGAGCCGCCGAGCCTGTGGCAGTTCGGCAGTAACGCGCAGTGCTCCCCGCGCCAGCGGGGATGAGCCGTATTCGCAGGCGTTGCGTCGGTTGTGTTTGGTGTGCTCCCCGCGCCAGCGGGGATGAGCCGTATCACCGCCGCTGGATGGATCGCGCGGTCTAGTGCTCCCCGCGCCAGCGGGGATGAGCCGTTGGAGGAGAAGCGGGTGAAGTCGGAGGCCTCGTGCTCCCCGCGCCAGCGGGGATGAGCCGGAGAAGGCTCTGGCTGAGGCGCGTAAGGCTCTGTGCTCCCCGCGCCAGCGGGGATGAGCCTGATCGCCGCCTCTAGGTTGTTGCTCTCTGGCGGTGCTCCCCGCGCCAGCGGGGATGAGCCTGGCACGCACAAGACAATCAGCTAAAGCGGCCGGTGCTCCCCGCGCCAGCGGGGATGAGCCTGGCACGCACAAGACAATCAGCTAAAGCGGCCGGTGCTCCCCGCGCCAGCGGGGATGAGCCGCGCGGGCCGTTCTACGCGGACTACTCCGCCACGTGCTCCCCGCGCCAGCGGGGATGAGCCTCTGCCCCTTATCGAAATCCACGTTCTGCCACCGTGCTCCCCGCGCCAGCGGGGATGAGCCGCCCGCCGAGTTCGCCCGCGCGTATGCGAATATGTGCTCCCCGCGCCAGCGGGGATGAGCCGAAAAACACTCTGCGGGTAGCACTGATTACCGCGTGCTCCCCGCGCCAGCGGGGATGAGCCGTCCAGGTCCCAGTGGAAGAAGGCTTGTTCCTGGTGCTCCCCGCGCCAGCGGGGATTAGCCTCAGGGAGTGCTATCTTGACGCGATTTCCACGGATCATCAGAACTCACCACTCCCGCAAGGCGGGACAACCTCCAAAATGAAGAAAGCTTTCTATTCAATGCTTAACAGCAAAGAAATTCAATAGAAAGAAACGAAACTAAATTGAAAAGATCGTGGTTACTGATCTTCTGATGCTCTCACATAATCAGGACGATGTTCCTTTAGGAAACTCCGTAAGCATTCGCCTGGGTTACTGCCAGGTGAAAAGAGATCGAGGATCTTATCCAACATGTCAGGCGCGATAAACACACCACCTTCGACCGAGTAGTAGACCGCACTCTCGAGTGCATATTCGAATTCTCCCCCTAAGGCGGGAGTAAAGGCGTGGTCAATCCCTGCAGTGACGAACTGCTCTCCATAACGGGAAAGAAATTCTTCGAATACATCCATCGAGGGATCCGCACGCATCTTACTATCCTCTCCGCTTTACCGCACGGTAGCTAAAAACGTGATTGTAACTAACTTCGGCTACCCGCTACCTCATCTCTAAGAATCCTACGCTAGGGCGCCTCCCACCGAAACCTCTTTCCGCAGGAAAGCTAGCTGCTCCTCAATAATCTCCGAGAACAGAGGCTCCACGTACGGGTCAAAGTGGCCGCCCTCGTGAATGTGAACCATGGCGCGCCGAACCTTCCCAGCTGCTTTGAGGGCGACATTTGTTGGAGTGGCGGCGTCATTAGACATCATCTGGAAAAGCGCCAGACAGGAAGCATTCCAGTCAGACGGCGAACAGAGCACCCCTTCCTACATGCCCTTTCCCGTATTCTTGTGGGGCCAGCGGGGCTCGAACCCGCGACCAGCGGATTATGAGTCCGCGGCTCTAACCGACTGAGCTATAGCCCCCAGCAAAGCCAAGCCACTCCAACTGAGCGGCTTGCTCACAAAAGATTCAACCACACCGCCCGGCGCGGGCACTCATATACCCCGCTTTCGATACATCGAATCCCTTCCGCACCCCTATCTATCCCCCAGAAATGTTCCCTTGAGCAGCCGATTTGTCTGTTTGCACCGTTGGCATATAGAGTATGATCTCGTTGCACAGGGCAAGGGAATTAACCCCCGAGCTCACACAACTTAATCCCCTATAGCTCAGTTGGCAGAGCATTCGACTGTTAATCGAAAGGTCACTGGTTCGAGCCCAGTTGGGGGAGCCACTTACTAGCCCCGATCGGCTGCACTACGCAGGCGGTCGGGGTTTGTCGCGTTGACGCGGCAACGCTCCCCTCAGAGCACACTACACAATCGAACAAGTGATCGATTTCCTGCCGTCTTGTCCAGACCTCGCTTTACACTCACGTCTGTTCTCAACCACCACAAATCTTCACCAAGCGAGCTCAGAAGGGTAAGGTAATGAACCATGACGACCACGAACCCCAGCAAACGCCGGGCGTTCCTGACGGGAGTGGGCAGCATCCTCGATCTACAGGGCGCCGCGACGTACCGCCGCATGCAAAGCCTAATGCCACCTCCAGCGCCGAAGACTTCACTCAACGCAGCATTGGTACGAGCATCAGCTCTGAGCAGCTCCGAAACGACCCCGTTCTCCTAGCCCAGGTAACCGCCTACCTAGAAGAAAACCATCTGCACGTTCCGCTACTCATGCCGGACATTGACAAGATGAGCGAACTGCGAAGTGAAACACCTGAGCTGTACTCCGCATATGTGGAGGCTATACGCTCACAGACTCGTGCCGACGAGCTCACTCGCACCGCCCCGTACATCGAGCCTGCCAAAGCTGCGAAAAGAGGCCAGATTTTCGGCCTCACCGCAGTAATCGCAGTCCTAGTCCTTTGTGGCTACTTAGCCTTTTTGGGATACGTAATCAGCGCAAGCATTATTGCTGGATTTGATTTGGTCGCATTGGCGAGCGTATTTGCCAACGGGCGTCGAATAGAAGACTCCTAACCTCAACTACCCCGCCCGCGGAAACAAAATGCCTCCCCGCCGCATCTATTACTACGACCGGGCTTTGTGTCTGCGCCTCCCACACAGGCGCCGCGCACGTCGCCCGCAAGTACCCAACACGCACCCAGCAACGAGTACCAGGACTTTAGTTAGATGCCTTCCTCCGACAGCATGCCTCAGAGAGACTCCCACGCAGGCCCTCAGAAAGACGCCCTCCAAGACCCCATCAACGGCCGCCTCGCGCTAATCTTCATCGGCGCCATCGTCCTGGTCGGCATCCTCGTCGCTGCGATTTGGTACGTTGCCAACAACAAGGACTACGGTCGCGGAATCAACCCACAGCCCGCCGCAGCCTCCACGCACCAGCACCCAGCCAGTACTTCGACTACGCCGCCGGCCACGGAGCCAGCCAACGCACCCGCGAAGGTATCCAACGCCCCACAAAGCGAGCTCAACCAATACTCCACGTCCGAAAGCGAGGCCACCGGCAGCACCGCCATGGAATCCACTGAGAGCACGGCCATCGCGCAGCCAACCGACGCTCCCAAAACCCAGCGGCAAGCCAACGATGCCGCCATGACCGCCCTCAAATTCAATCTCTCCGAGAAGGGTCTGCGCGAGAACCTGCAGCTGCAGGGCTACTCCGACAATCAGATCACCACGGCCATCGACAAGCTTGATCCTGACTGGAACCAGCAGGCCCTCAACTGCGCGCGCAAGCTCAACGAAACAGGCTCTCCCCTGCCCGAGGAAGAGCTGCTCGAGATGCTTCAGACTAACTCCGGCTTCACCGAGGAACAGGCGCAGTACGCCATCGACCACCTGTAGCCGATCACTAACCTCTTCGCCCCACCACCCTCAATCCTGAGATTTAACCCAGAAAAGGGGTAGCTCCCTTTAAGCGTATAGGTAGTTTTCCAAAGGTTATTTAAGCTATACGAAATGCTAACAGGGTTCTTTAACTCTGCAGCTGGCTACATGCCTACAACCACTGACGCTTAAGGATCAAGAGATGACCGCTCCACAGCCGGCCCCACAAGCCAACCCCTACGGAAACCCGAATAATTGGCCTGCACCCCAACCACCCCAGAAAAAGAAGATGGGCAAGGGCAAAATTGCCCTCATCGTGATCGGCGTGTTGGTTGTTCTCGTCATGATCGCCGCAGCTATGGGCGGCAGCGAAGAAGACAACTCTGCTTCCTCGACTTCCAGCAGTTCAAGCTCTGATTCTCCCGCACCTGAGGTAACGTCCCCTGAGAACGAGCAGGTCGCCGAGGAAATGGATCCCGCTCCAGCCGAAGAACCGAACCCTGCGCCTGCCGAGGAAGAAAAGCCAGAAGAAGATTCCAACGATTCCGGAAATGTAACCCGCGAGCAGCGAAACGCACTACGGTCCGCAAACAATTACCTCGACACGATGGCGTTCTCCGACGAGGGCCTCCGCAAGCAACTGGACTTCGAAGGCTTCCCGCCGGATGCCATCGACTACGCAATGCAGAACATCGAGGTCGATTGGAACGAGCAAGCAGTCAAGAAGGCCCGCGAGTACGACGAGACGGGCCTAGCGATGTCAGACAGCGGCCTGTACGACCAGCTGATCTTTGAGGGCTTCACCCCAGAGCAGGCCCAGTACGGCGTGGACAACATGTAGTCCCCTGCCCCTGCAGGCCCTGCACCCCCTGCCTCCAGCAACCTACCGAACCAGCCGCTTCACGGCCTGGGATACCTCCGCCAGCTTTTCCTCGGCTTCCTCTCCCCCGGCCTCCGCGGCGTGCCGCACGCAGTGGTTCATGTGGTCGTCCAACAACCCCAGCGCCACGCCCTTCAGCGCAGACTGCAGCGCAGTGACCTGCGTGAGGATGTCGATGCAATACTGCTCCTCATCCACCATCCGCTGCAGCCCGCGCACCTGCCCCTCGATCCGCTTCAGCCGCGCCAGGTAGCGCTCCTTATCACTCAAGTACCCGTGCATTATTTGAATCCTTTCAACCGCAGGCTGTTGCTCACCACAAACACGCTGGACAGCGCCATCGCCGCACCGGCCAGCATCGGGTTCAGCAGCCCGAATGCGGCCAGCGGGATCGCCGCCACGTTGTAGGCAAACGCCCAGAACAGGTTCATCTTGATCGTCCGCAGCGTCTTGCGCGCCAGCCGCAGCGCATCCGCCACGGCCAGCAGATCGTCGCGCATCACGGTAATGTCCGCCGCCTCAATCGCCGCGTCCGTGCCGGAACCCATCGCGATGCCCAGGTCCGCGCTCGCCAGCGCCGCCGCGTCGTTCACGCCGTCGCCGACCATCGCCACGTTCTCCAGCGAGCGGATGTGCGCCACCTTGTCCTCCGGCATCACCCCGGCAATCACTTCGTCGATGCCAACCTCGCGCGCCACGGCGTCCGCCACCTGCTGATTATCACCGGTCAGCAGCACGGTCTTTAAGCCCATCTCGTGCATCTTCCGCACCGCTTCGGCACTGGTGGGGCGCACCGTATCGGCCACGCTGATGGTGCCGATCGCCCGCCCATCCGCGCTCACCTTGACTGTGGTTGCCTTATTTGTGGACGCCCCCTCGTCCCCACGGCCAATCCGAATCACCTGGCCCTCGACGGTTCCCTCCACGCCGTGTCCAGGAAGGTTCCTAAAGCCGGAGACCTCCGGCAGGCCGCCGATCTCCTCCCGGCCGGCCTCTGCAATGGCCCGGCCGATGGGGTGCTCCGAGTACGCTTCCACTGCAGCCGCGGCGCACAGAACCTCCTCGCGCGATGCGTCTGTCGGGGCCACGTCGACTACCCGCATGGTGCCCGTCGTCACCGTGCCAGTCTTATCCATCACAACGGTGGTGATGGCATGCGCGCCCTCTAGAACCTCGGGTCCGCGAATCAGAATGCCCTGCTCGGCCCCGCGGCCCGTGCCAACCAGCAGGGCTGTGGGCGTCGCTAAACCAAGAGCGCAGGGGCACGCGATAATCAGCACCGCGACCGCATTGCTAAAGCCCGCGAACAGCAGCGTAATCAGCGCAATCACAATGACGACCGGAACGAAAATGCCGGAGACCTTATCGGCCAGGCGCTGCACGTCGGCCTTGCCCGACTGGGCCTCGTCGATCAGCTTCGCCATCTGCGCGAGCTTCGTCTGCTCGCCCACGTGAGTGGCCTCCACGACCAGGCGGCCGGAGGTGTTGATGGTGGCACCCGTGACCTCGTCGCCGGGGCCAACGTCGACGGGCACGGACTCGCCGGTGAGCATGGACTGATCGATGGCGGACGTGCCGTCCAGGATGCGGCCATCCGTGGCGATCTTCTCGCCAGGGCGGGCCAGGAAGCGGTCGCCGATCTGCAGTTGCTCGATAGGGAGCAACGTTTCCCCGCCATCCCGCAGCACGGTGACCTGCTTGGCGCCCATATCCGTCAGCGCGCGGATGGCATCCCCCGCGCGCTGCTTGGAGCGCTTCTCGAAGTACCGTCCCGCCAGCACGAACGTCACCACGCCCGCGGCAACCTCAAAGTAGATGTCCCCCATCGGGTCGCCCGCGTGGTTCAGGATGGACCAGCCGTGGCGCATGCCCGGCTCGCCCGCATGGCCGAAGAACAGCGCATACAGCGACCACAGGAAGGCCGCCGAGGTGCCGACGGTGATGAGGGTATCCATCGTCGCCGCGCCGTGCTTCAGGTTCACCCACGTGGCCTTGTGGAAAGGCCAACCCGCCCACAGGATCACCGGGGTGGCCAGGGCGAAGCTGACCCATTGCCAGTAGTCGAACTGCAGCGGCGGGATCATCGCCAGCAGGATCACCGGAGTGGCCAGCACGACGGCGACCACCAGGCGGCGCTTCAGGCCGCGCAGCTCCTTGGCGGCTGGGTCGTCGCCGGCGGGCTTCTCCGGCTTAGGCACGCTGCCGCCGTAGCCGAGCTTCTCCACGATGGCGATGTAGGAATCCGCGTCGGCGGCCGCCCCCTCCCCCGTTTCGATGTGCGCCTTTTCCGTGGCGTAGTTGACGGTGGCGGTCACGCCCTCCTGCTTGTTCAGCTTCTTTTCAATGCGGTTCGCGCAGGAGGCGCAGGTCATGCCCGTGATGTCGAGATCTATTATAGCCATGCCCCCAGTATACCCCTAGGGGGTATCAGTATCCACGTTCGATGTACTCCTCGATGCGCGCAGCCTCGGCACCCACAGTGGTGGTGTCGCCGTGGCCGGGGTACACCTTCAAATCGTGCGGCAGGATAAACACCGTGGACTGCAGGGACTCGATGATCGTCGGGAAGCTCGAGTACTTCCGCCCCGTAGCGCCCGGGCCACCGTTGAACAGCGTGTCGCCAGAGAGCAGCGCGTTCTGCCCCGGAACCTCCACCACGATGCAGCCCGGCGAGTGGCCCGGCGTGTGGTACAGGCGCACACCCCAGTCCGCCCAGAACGGATCCTCCACGTCGATCGGGGTAAACGGCGCGTCGCCGTTGGATTCCTCCCACAGCATCCGGTCGTCCTCGTGCAGGTAAACCTTGACTCCCCACTTCTCAGCAAGCTCCGGCGCCAGCTCGCAGTGGTCGTTGTGCGCGTGGGTCAGCAGGATGGCCTCCACGGTGCGGTCCCCCACGTGGTCGATCACCGCCTGCGCGTCGTGCGCCGGGTCCACCACGATGCACTTGCCACCGCTAACCAGCAGGTAGACGTTGTTGTCCACATCCCACTCGCCGCCATCCAGGCGGAACTTGCCGGAGGTCTCGAACTGCTCGATCTGCGGGTTTTCCAACTTCTGCTCGCTCATGCTTCCTCTTCTATCTCTCGGGCTTCAATCTCTGGCCTACAAATCTCACGGGTCTATGCCCCGGCCTACCTACTTAAACTCCACCACGGAGCGCAGAACCTCGCCCTGCTTCATCTTCTCGAACGCCTCTTCCACGCCATCGATGCCGATGCGCTCGTCCACGAAGCGATCCAGCGGGAATCGGCCCTCCTGGTACAGGTCCACATACATCGGGAAGTCGCGCTCCGGCAGGCAGTCGCCGTACCAGGAGGACTTCAGCGCACCGCCGTGACTGAAAACGTCCAGGAATGGCAGCTCCAGGGTCATGTCCGGGGTCGGCACGCCCACCAGCACCACACGGCCAGCCAGGTCGCGCACGTAGAAAGCCTGCTTGTACGTCTGCGGCAGACCCACGGCGTCCACCGCCACGTCCACGCCGAACCCACCGTTGATCTCCTGAACCTTCTCCACCAGCTCGTCATCCGAAAGCCCCGAGCTATTGATCGTGTGGGTAGCGCCGAATTCTTCCTTGGCGCGGGCAAGCTTGGCGTCAGAAATATCGATAGCAATGATCTTCGTCGCACCCGCAACGGCCGCACCTGCGATCGCGGCCATGCCCACGCCACCTACACCGATGACGGCGATGGACTCGCCGCGCTTGACCTCACCGGTGTTCACTGCGGCGCCGAGACCGGCCATGACGCCACATCCCAGCAAACCCGCGACCGCAGGGTCGGCCTCGGAGTTCACCTTGGTGCACTGGCCTTCGTGGACCAGCGTCTTTTCAGCGAAAGCGCCAATGCCCAGGGCGGCCTCCAGCTCCGTGCCGTCGGTAAGGGTCATCTTCTTCGAGGCATTGTGAGTATCGAAGCAGTACTTCGGCTCGCCCTTCTTGCAGGCGCGGCACTGGCCGCACACGGCGCGCCAGTTCAGCACCACATAGTCGCCGACCTCCACGTGGGTCACGCGGTCGCCGACCTGCTCGACCACGCCAGCGGCCTCGTGGCCCAGCAGGAACGGGTAATCGTCCGTGATGTCGCCATCGCGGTAGGCCAGGTCGGTGTGGCACACGCCGCAGGCCTGGATACGGACGATCACGTCGTTATCGCCCGGATCGGGGATCACAATGTCGGTCAGCTCAACGGGGTCGTTCTTCGCTCGGGAAATTACAGCCTTCACAGTGGTAGTCATGTCACCCACTGTACGGGCGGTTCGGAAAGGCGGCAGCCAGCGTGCACCAGTCAGCGCCGGGCACAGCGCCCTGTTCGGCGCCATCGGGGGCTTCGCGTAGGATTGGGGCACTAACGGCACTAATACAGCAACCAAGGCAAGAAAACCAAGGAGCCACCATGATTCAGCTCGTCGTCGGAGCCGCCGCGGGTTACCTGATGGGCACAAAGGCCGGCCGTCGTCGCTATGAGCAGATCCGCCGCGGCTACCAGTCCGCAGTGAACTCGGACATCACCAAGGCCGTTGTGCGTTCCGGCCGTAAGGCTCTGGCCAACCGCCTGGATCCGGAGCCGCGCATGCACGAGGTGCGCGACCTGAACCGTTCCACCCGGAACTCTCTGGGCGAGGGCCAGACCATCGTGGAGGCCGACGACCATCACCCGAACGACCAGATCGACCGGCCGAAGAATCCCTTCAAGAAGAAGCGCTAGCGCGTAAAGTCGCCGAAGTCCGAGGCCCGCTCGTGCAGCGAGCGGCGGTACTTCTCCAGCGCAATCACATCCGCAAACAGCGCGTTGTATTCCTCTTTCTGCAGGTCGGGGCGCATGCGCTGCATCCGGGATTTCATGTCCGCAATCTCGCTGCCCACCCAACGCTCCTGCATCCGCGCCATAATCGCATCCGCGTAGTACGGCAGCCTCTCCGGCAAGCAATGCAAATCCTCCACCGCCAGCTCGGAGACCACCGCCGCCCCCATCGGGTCCTTCATCTGCGCCGCGATCTTCTCGATCCATCCGGCCCCGCCGTTGCTGTTCGCCGCCCCACCTAATGACGCCACAGCCTCAGCCATCGCCACGTATGTCGGATGCACAAAGCTCTCCGGGGGCATGAGGTCGAAGATGGTGGAGGCCAGCTGCGGTTCCTGCAAAGCCAGCTTCATGACCTCGCGGGGGCCTTCCAGGTAGTCGTCGTCCGGGTTCGGGCGCTCCATGCCCTTCACCACGTGCAGGTTCGGGCCGCCCCCGCTTCCAGCACCAGCGCCGCCCGCGCCAGCCGAGCCCGCACCGGCCCCAGGGCCGCCAGCGCCAGCAGGACCAGCGCCGGTCTTCAACTCCAGCTTCGGCCGCTGCCCGCCGGACTTCCGCGCCTCCTTGCGCACCTGATCCAGCACGTCGTTCGGGTTATCCCAGCCGACCCAGCCCGCGGCCTGGCGGGCGTACTCGTCCCGCAGCGCGTCGTCCTTAATCCCCGCCAGCACCGGAACGATGCGCCGCAGCGCGTGCACGCGCCCGTCGATGCTGGCTGTGTCGTAGTCCGCGATGAGGGTGCGGATCACGAACTCGAACATCGGAATGCGGGAGGCCACGAGCTCGCGCACGGCCGCGTCACCGCGCTTAATGCGCACGTCACACGGATCCTGCCCGCCCGGCGCGACCGTCACATAGCTGCGCCCAGAGAACTGCTGGTCGCCCTCGAAGGCACGCAAAGCAGCCTTCTGGCCGGCCTCGTCGCCATCAAAGGTGTAGATGATCTCGCCACGGAAGAACTGGTCGTCCAGCATGAACCTCCGCAGCGCGGACAGGTGCTCCGCGCCGAAGGCCGTGCCACACGCGGCCACCGCGGTATCCACGCCGGCGGCGTGCATGGCCATCACGTCCGTGTAGCCCTCCACCACCACGGCCTGGTGCTTGGCCACGATGTTCCGCTTCGCCTGGTCAATGCCGAACAGCACCTTCGACTTCTTGTACAGCATCGTCTCCGGCGTATTCAGGTACTTGCCCAGCTTGTCGTCGTCGAAGAGCTTGCGGGCGCCGAAGCCGATCACGTCTCCGCTGACGGAACGGATCGGCCACAGAAGGCGGCGGTGGAACCGATCGATCGGACCGCGCTTACCCATGCGGCCCAGGCCTGCCGCCTCGATCTCCTTGAACGTAAAGCCCTTCTGCTGCAAGTGCTTGGTCAGCCGATCCCATCCGGCCGGTGCATACCCGCAGCCGAACTGCTCGGCGTGTTCCATGGTGAAACCGCGCTCGATCAGGAAGTTGCGAGCAACGTCCGCGCCCTCGGCGTCACCAAGAAATTCCTTACGGTAGAACTCAAAGGCCGCCTTGTTCGCGGCGACCAACCTGCGCCGCGTGCCGGGCTCCTCCCGGTTGCCAGGCCGGCCGCCCTCGTAGTTGATGCGGTAGCCGATGCGCTCGGCGCAGGCCTCCACGGCCTCGGGGAAGGACATGTGTTCCATCAGCATGAGGAACTTGAAAACGTCACCGCCCTGGTCCGTGGAAAAGCAGTGGAAGTAGCCGTGGTTCGGGCGGACGTGGAACGAGGGAGTCTTTTCGTCCTTAAAGGGGCTAAGGCCCTTCATGGAATCGACGCCACCCGGTTTGAGCTGCACATACTCCCCCACTACCTCTTCGATGGGGGTTTGCTCTCGAATTGCTTCGATGTCCCGCTCCGGAATCCTGCCCTTAGCCATAGCCACATGCTAGTACAACCCCCAGACGTCCCCCGGAAGTCCCAGATCGGCGACCGTCACAACCTATACAACCTATTTTCTACAAACAACACACCGCGACAGAACCGGGCGCTAACGTGTTCAAAATAGGATCTACGTCACACTGCAATAACACGAAGGACCACTCCCATGACTGACTCGCAGGCTAATTCGCAAGCCGCCCCGCAGGCTGAATCGCAGGCCACCGGCAACTCCTCCACCCACTACGACGTGCTGATCATCGGCTCTGGCTTCGGCGGCTCCACCACCGCCCTGCGCCTGGTGGAGAAGGGTTACAAGGTCGGCATCCTCGAAGCCGGCCGCCGTTTCAAGGACGAAGAGTTCGCCAAGAACTCCTGGCACCTCAAGGACTTCCTGTGGATGCCGCAGATCGGCCTGTATGGCATCCAACGCATCCACCTGCTCAAGGACGTGATGATCCTCGCTGGCGCGGGCGTGGGCGGCGGCTCGCTGAACTACGCGAACACGCTTTACCAGCCCGGCGAGGCATACTTCAACGACAAGCAGTGGAACACCATTACCGACTGGGAGGACGAGCTGACCCCCTACTACCAGCAGGCGCAGAAGATGCTCGGCGTGGTGGAGAACCCCACCATGACCCCCGCCGACGTGTACTCCAAGAAGGTTGCCGAGGAGATGGGCGTGGGCGACACGTTCCGCATGGCGCCCGTCGGAGTGTTCTTCGGAGAAAAGGTCGGGCTGGAAGGTAAGCCGTGTGAAACTGTGAAGGATCCATACTTCGGTGGTGTTGGCCCCGACCGCACCGCCTGCCACGAGTGCGGCGAGTGCATGACCGGCTGCCGCCACGGCGCGAAGAACACCCTGCTGAAGAACTACCTGTACCTGGCTGAGAAGGGCGGGGCGAAGGTACACGACCGCACCACCGTCACCGACATCACCTTCGACGGCACCACCTGGACGGTACAGGCGCAACAGACTGGACCGATCACCAAACGCAACCCGCAGACCAGCAGCTTCACCGCCGATAACCTCGTCGTCGCCGCAGGCACCTGGGGCACCCAGAACCTGCTGCACCGCCAGAAGGCCAACGGCAACCTGCCGAAGCTGTCAGACAAGCTGGGGCACCTTACCCGCACGAACTCCGAGGCGCTGCTGGGCGCGAACCGTTCGGACTACTCCCCCGACATGGATTTCTCCGAGGGCGTGGCCATCACCTCCTCCTACTTCCCCGCCCCGGATACGCACATCGAGCCGGTGCGCTACGGCAAGGGCTCCAACGCGATGGGCCTGCTGCAGACCCTCATGACAGACGGCGATAAGCTGCAGCCCCGTTTCCTGGAGTTCATCAAGCAAGTCTTCCTGCAGTACAAGGCCATCCCGCGCCTGGTGAACCTGAGCAAGTGGTCGCAGCGCACCGTCATCAACCTGGTGATGCAGACCCGCGATAACTCGCTGCGCACCTTCCTCCGCAAGGTCGGCCCGTTCAACATGCTGAGCTCCGAGCAGGGTACCGGCGAGCCAAACCCCTCCTGGATCCCCGAAGGCAACACGGCCACCCGCATCCTGGCGAAATTTCTGCCGAAGGGAATCGCAGGTGGCGTGTGGTCGGAGGTCTTCAACATCCCGCTGACCGCGCATTTCCTGGGCGGCTGCGTTATCGGCTCCTCGCCTGAGCACGGCGTGGTGGACCCTTACCACCGCGCATGGGGCTACCCGAGCTTGTTCATCACCGACGGTTCCGCCATCACCGCGAACCCGGGCGTGAACCCCTCCCTGTCCATCACCGCGAATGCCGAGCGTGCTGCCGCCATGTGGCCGAACAAGGGCGAGGCCGACCCGCGCCCGCCGCAGTCCGAGGGCTACCGCCGCATTAACCCAGTGCAGCCGAACAACCCGATCGTTCCGGACGACGCCCCGGCCGCCCTCCGCCTGCCACTGCGCGTGCTCTAGACTCTTCCCTATGTCTCAGGGAAGTTCGCAGGGCCGCTCGCAGAGCCCCTCGCAGGGCCTAGTGCCGAAGAAGTGGGCAAAGTACGCCACGCCGATCGTCGGCGCGGCAGTCGTCGCAGCCGGTTGGTTCGGCCTGCAAGGCGACGATGGAGCCGACGGAAATGACGGCAACGGCGGTGCGGCTTCCGGTGTTTCTAGCAATGACGCCGACATCTGCGCCGTTGACACCCTCCCGCCGGAGGCCAAGAAGCAGATCGACGACATTTTGCAGGGCGCTCCGCCGGACGACGGAGACGCCGACGGCAAGCACTTCGGCAACTACGAAGGCCTGCTGCCGAAGGAAAAGGGCAGCTACTACCGCGAATACACCGTAAAAACCCCGGGGCTTAACCACCGGGGTGAGCGCCGGATCGTCGTCGGCGGCGGCACTGAAACCGACCCGGACGTGTGGTATTACACGTCCGACCACTTCGAGAGCTTCTGCTCTATCCCAGACGCGGAGGATTAACCGGGGGCTCTCGCTAGTTCGCGCCGCCCTGCTCGCAGCTAGGCCCAGGCGGCGCTGATTCCGCTGGCGCGCTTGTCCAGCCGCTCCAACCGGGATTCCGTCAGCGAGGCCACCTGGTCGATGACTACGCGGCGTGCCTCACGGTCGGAGGCTGCGGCGTCAAACCACGAAGAAAACATTGGGTCCAGCGCGCCCGAGCCGCCGCGCCAGAGGTAGTCCGTGACGCGAAAGATGCGCTCGCGCTGACGCTGCTGGTTGGCCAGATGTTGGGCCTCGTCCATGACATACAGGACCGCAACGGACTTCAGCAGTGTGACCTCCGCCTGCACCGGCTCGGGGATCACCAGGTCGGCGGCGTAGCGGCCCAGCGCCCCCTCGCCGAACTGCTGGCGGGTGCCCGTGACGGCGGCGGTGACGAAGCGGGAAACCAACTCCGAGGTCATTGCCTTTAGCGCGGCGAGATCTTGCATCGAGCCGCGGAAATCCGCCGCCCGGGAGATCAAGGTCATCGCGCGCAGGCGGTCGGCAGCCTCCAGCAGCTCCTCCGGGGTGCCGCCGAAAACGCGGGCGCCCTTCTCCGCCAAGGCAGCCAGCTCCACCAAGTCCCACAGCACGCCGAAGTCGATGCGCCCGGAAAGAATGCCATCCTCCACGTCGTGCACCGAGTACGCGACGTCATCGGACCAGTCCATGATCTGCGCCTCCAGGCACTTCCGCCCCTCCGGCGCGCCCTCGCGGATCCACTTGAGAGTCTCCACGTCCTCGGCGTAGGCGGAGTACTTTGCGCGCTTGTTACCGTGCTCGTCGACCGGCCCCCACGGGTATTTGCAGGCTGCATCCAGGCTGGCGCGAGTGAGGTTCAGGCCGTAGGAGACGGGCGCGGCGCCTGCATTAGTGCCCGCACCGACGGCGCCGTCCCCCAGCACCTTCGGCTCCAGCCGGGCGAGAATGCGCAGCGTCTGCGCGTTGCCCTCGAAGCCGCCACAATCGGCGGCGGCTTCATCCAGCGCGCGCTCGCCGTTGTGCCCATAAGGCGGGTGGCCAATGTCGTGGCTCAGGCCTGCCAGCTCCGTCAGATCCGGGTCCGCGCCCAATGTTTTGCCGATCCCGCGGGCGATCTGCGCGACCTCCAGCGAGTGCGTCAGGCGGGTACGCGGCGTATCTCCCGACCCCGGCCCCACGACCTGCGTCTTATCCGCCAGCCGCCGCAGCGCCGCGGAGTGCAGCACGCGCGCCCGGTCGCGGTCGAAGCTATCGCGCCCGTCCACCACCGCCCCGGGCAGCCCCAGGGTCTTCGGCCGATCCGGCAGCCGCCGCTGCTGGTCGTGATCGCTATAGGGGTAACGCATGTCCTCTTTCCACTTCTCTACCGGCGCTTCTCTACTACCTCGTAGTACAGCATGCCCAACGTCTCGTGCAGGATCGAGTTGGCCTGCGACTTTCGGGTAAACACCGACGGCCCCTGGCGCGTGGGGCTCGCCCACGCATCCAATCCCTGATCGCGCACCATCCGGGTAGCTCGCAGCGAGTGCTCCGGATCCGTCACCACCACAGAAGTCCGCCAACCGTTTTCTCTCGCCACCTGCGCGAACGCCTCGGCGGACTTCAGCGTATCCGCGCCTTCTTCTACCGGCACCACCGCCGATTCCGGAATGTCGAAGTTCTCCACCAGGTAGTTCTTGCCCGCGGCCGCCTCGGTGTACAGGTCGCCCTCCGCCTTGCCGCCCACGGTGACGATCGTCGGCGCCACGCCCTGCTTGTACAGCTCCGCTGCGTGGTTCAGCCGCGAAGCAAACCAGTTCGTCGGATTGCCCGCGTACTGCGCCGCCCCCAACACAAAGATCGTGTCCGCCGGCCGCCTATCGTCCGACCGTGCGAAGTGCCACACCTGGAAAGCCGTCACTCCAAACACACCCGCCGCCACCAAGACGATGGTTAACAGCGCGATGAAGACATACTTCACCGCGCGCCTCACCGGATGTCGTGCATTAGCCATGCGCAAAACCATACGCGGTTTCCCCTGTATTTTTCGTTAAGGTGGGCTGTATGAAACCGACTTTTTCCACCACTCGCTTCCTGGCAATCCTAGCCGCCGGCGCCGTACTCGGATTTGGCTCTTTTCTTATTGACGCCCCCTCGGCCCCAGCCGCCACCGCCACCAGCGAGGTACAGCTGACCTCCCAGCTCGTTGACGAGTCCGGGGTGTTGTCTGAACAGGAAAAAGCGGACATTACGGCGTCATTAAAAGAAGCAACCAAAGAATCCGGCAAGAAGCTCTACATCGTCTTCGTCCCGACCGCACCAGGCGACATTACGACCATGGCCGAGCAGCTGCGGGAACAGGACGGCACCGACAACGTGATCGTGCTGGCAGTGGCCACCGAAACGCGGCAGATTGGCTACGCCGCCGGGGACAAGGTAAAGACGAGCGAGGCGGAGAAGCTGCAGGACGCGGCGCAAGACCACTTCGCCGACGACGACTGGGCCGGGGGCGCACAGGCGGCGGCGGACAAGCTGGCGGGCAAGACCTCCACGGCGTCGAAGGTGTGGATGGGCGCCGGAGCCGTCGGAGTGGTCGGCGCGGGGGCCGGTGCCGTTGTGTGGTCCCGCCGCAATAGGAAGAAGACGCACGCGCAGCAGCTGGAGACCGCCCGCGAAATCGACCCGGGCAACATCGACGACCTGTACGAGCAGCCTACTGAGGTGCTGCGCGAGCTGGCGGATGAGGAACTGCACAGTACCGATGAATCCATCCGTAAGGGCGACGAAGAGCTGGCCGTCGCGCGCGGAGAGTTCGGCGAGGAACGCACCCGCGACCTGGCTAAGGCGCTGCAGCACAGCCGCTCGACGCTGAACAAGGCTTATAGCATGAACGAGCGGCTACGCTCCGGGCTGGTGACAACCGAACCGGAGCAGCGCGACCTACTGATCGAGATCGTATCTACCTGCGGACAGGCAGACGACAACCTGGACGGGCAGGCCGCGCGCTTTGCCGAGCTGCGCCAGAAGCTGATGGATGCGCCCCAGCTGGTGGAGAAGCTCCGCCAGACCAGCATCAGCCTGCACAACCGCATTCCGAATGCGCGGGAGATCCTCAGCGACGCCATCACGCGCGTGGACCCGGCGCTGCTGGAATCCGTGCGCCACAACCCGGACGTGGCCGAGGACGAGCTGGCGGAGGCTGAGAAGGCGCTGGACTCCGCTCGTGGGCTGCTGGACAAGCCGGCCGGGCAGCAGGGCGGGCTGATCGACGCACTTGGTGCCGCGCGCATGGCACTCCAGCAGGCGGATTCGCAGCTGCTGGCCGTGGAGCGTGCGGAAGAGCATCTGCGGTCGGCACAATCCAACTTGCCTGCGCTGATCACCGAAGTGGAAGAGGAAATTTCGGAGGCCGGGCAGCTGGATAAGTCCGGCGCAGACCTGGACCGTGCGGCTTTGTACAAGGCCGTGGAGCAGGCCCGCGAGGCGCTGAAGAAGGCACGGGAGGAAGGTTCTTCGGATCCACTGGGTAGCTACTCCCAGCTGCTGGAGGCCGACGGTGTTCTGGATATTCAGCTGGACGAGGCGCGTGGCAAGGCCAGCGACTTTGCCCGCACCGTGGACATGGTGGACCGGACGGCCATGGATGCCGCCCAGCGGTTGGAGGCCGTGGAGGACCTGATCAGGAACCGCCGGCGGATCATCGGCGTGGATACGCGCACGGCGGCGCAGGCGGCGCGGGCTGCGTTGGATGAGACTGCGCAGCTGCGGACGGAGGATCCGAAGCGAGCGCTGCGGGCGGCCCAGCGAGCTAGCCAGCTGGCGCAGCAGGCCACTTCGCAGGCGCGCAAGGACATTGATGACTTCAACCGACGCAACAGCGGCTACGGCGGGTTCGGCGGTAGCGGCGGCAGCGGCAACTTTGTGACGGGCATGGTGCTGGGTTCGCTGCTGAGCGGCAACGGTGGCTTTGGTGGCGGCTTCGGCGGCGGCTTTGGTGGGGGCTTCGGCGGCGGCTTTGGTGGGGGCTTCGGCGGTGGAGGCGGGGGCTTCGGCGGCAGCGGCTCCTCCAGCTTCTAGCTACTGCTGACTACTAGCTAGCTCCAACTTCTAGCTAGGGCCGGGCCGATCGGCTGGCTGGGGCTCCTCCAGCTTCCAGCCGGGGCTTTTGTGCCCTCGGATTCCGCTAAATGTCGTTAAAGTGGGAATCCGTTGCTGGCACCCATTTCCACATATGTAAAACCGCAGGTCAGCGAGTTGCTGAAAAATTATAAGCCGGATTCAATTTTACAGATTCCCACTTTAACGACATTTACGCCTAGCACCACCCTTCAGATCCACCAGGACAGAGGATCCAAACCTCGGATCGACTCGAGCAGGCGCCCCCACATTCTGGCGCCCCCACATTCTCCGGGCAGCAAAAACGCCCGCCCAGAGGGGCGAGCGCCTTAAGTCAGCAATGCCGGGTCAGCCATCCGGGCCTGCAGTAACGCGCCAGCCAGTCGGGACGGGCCAGCAACTTCAGCCAGGCCGAGCCGAGTCAGCCAGCCGGGCTAAGCCAGCGGCAAGCAGTTTGCTTTAGAAGATCACGCGCAGGATAGCGACCGTACCACTGGAGATGATCGCGGCGGCCGGGAGGGTGATAACCCAAGCCAGGGCGATGGGTTTCATCAGACCCCAGTTTGCATCCTTGTTAACCAGGCCAACGCCCAGAACAGCACCGATCAGAATGTGGGTGGAGGAAACCGGCAGACCCAGTACGGACGCTCCCATAACCACGGCAGCTGCGGACAGCTCTGCAGCGAAGCCAGAGGCCGGGTGCATCTTGGTCAGGCCGGAGCCAACGGTGCGGATAACGAAGCGGCCAATGAACCACAGGCCAGCAATCAAGGCAACACCCATGGCAACCATGACCGGCAGGGCCACGGCGGATTCCTCAGAGATGGAGTTCGTCTTCAACACATCCAGCACTGCAACGAACGGTCCAAGCGCGTTAGCGATGTCGTTGGAGCCGTGGCTGAATGCGAAGGCGGATGCCGTGAACACCTGCAGCCAGCTGAACAGCAGGAAGGTCGAACGGCTCAGAGCCTGCTTCTTCAGAGTGCGGGAGAAGATGTAGACAGCCATCCAGACGACAGCTGCAATCATGCCCATGATCAGGAAGTTGCCCAGGCTGGACAGCTCCAGGTTCAAGTTCTTCAGACCCTTGAACAACATCATCGCGGAGATGATGATGGAACCACCAGCAGCCAGCAGCGGCACCCAGGTATCCAGGGCGTGGTGCGCCTCAACCTCGTCGATGGACCTATTGATGCGGTGCAGCTTCTTGTAGTAGTCGGACTCCAGGTCCTCCTCGGTATAGCCGTGCTCGCGCATCGTGGTCGAGTCACGGATCATCGAATCGGTCAGAGCCAGCTGCTCTTCCTCGCTGAGCTTGCCGAAGGCGATCTTGTGCTGAATGTTCAGCTCCTTCTTTTCCTTCTTGATCTCTTCGAGGCGCTGATCCGCCTGCTCGTTGTAGACCAGAATGCCGCGCTTAATCGAGCCATACAGAAGGTAGGCAACTACTCCGCCCAAAGCCGGGGACAGAACCCAGGAGATGGCGATCATGCCAACTTCGCTCCACTGGACCATAGACCAGCCACCGCTGCCGGTAATGAAGCCAACGGTCAGAGCCGCACCGACGATACCGCCAACAATGGAGTGGGTGGTGGACACCGGCCAACCCATGCGGGTCGCCAACAGCAGCCACACAGCCGCACCCAGCAGGGAGGCCATCATGATGTAGGCGAAGTCCATCGGGTCGAGGTGGTCAATAGCGCCCAGGTCAACAATGCCGGAACGTACCGTATCCGTAACCTCACCACCGGCCAGCACAGCACCGGAGACCTCGAAGATGGCGGCCACGACCAGGGCCTGCTTCATGCTCAGCGTGCCCGCACCCACGGAAGTACCGAAGGAGTTCGCGACGTCATTACCACCGATGTTGAACGCCATGAACACGGCGAAGATGATGGTGGTCAGCAGCACGATCAAGCTGGCGTCGTCGCCAACGTAGTCGTGCGCCCACAGGCTGAAGGTCACCAGGGTGATGGCCATAAGGCCACCGAAGAACAGGTGCCACCAGGTATTATTCTCGTTCTCGGGCACTGGGGTGATGCCCGTGGCCGACAATGGCGCGGCCGTTTCGGTTGTCGTCGACAAGATTCCTCCAAAACATCAAGATGTCAGACAGAAACACCTTGTCCGATGGAGGTAAAAAGAACGGGCTTTAATAATAAACAAGAGGTTAACGAGGGTTGAACTCTTGCTACCTATTTAGTTTGGTCAAACCCTCGACAGACGGTTTCGACCGATCCAAACCCAGCTACCTACCAACCCCAATCCGGCGTTTTAGATAAACCCAATCCAGTAGAGCACCACGATCGGGATGCACAGCAGCAGCGCGATGGTGATCGCCCACGAAGAGCTGATCATCCGCGTCTCCATGCACAGCCGCGCCGCCCAGGAAATGAACACGCGCACGTCGATCGGCAGCTTCTCCCCCGCGCCTTCGAACTCGACGTGCAGGTTCCGCAGGCCGCGGTTCTCGCTGGTGAACTGCCCCACCTTCTCGCCGTCGATGTCCAGCACGAAGTTCTTCTTGGTCTCCGCGATGATCGTCACGTGGTGCCGGTCGGCCTGTACCTCGTAACGGTCCGACTTGCCGAAGCTCTTGCCGTTGCCGGTCACCGTCCAGGTGCCCGTCTGGGTCGTCGCCGAGGCAGTGCAGCCATTCTTTGTGACGCCACCGCCGCGCGACTCACCGTCAGCGGCATCGTCGGCAGCCGAGGCGCCACTACTGGCGTTGGTGCCGTCGGGGCCGTGCAGCTGCCACGTGTCGCCGCCGAAGCGGATGTTGGTGACGCCGCGCTCGTCGGCGAACTCCGCCACCTTCACAAGGTCATTGCTGGGACCTTCGTAGATGGGGAACGTGTGCCCGTCACTCGGCAGGCCCCAGCGAATGTCACTCGACATACTTAGCAGCCCGCCAGTCGCTCAGCGAAGTAGCTCTGCAGATCCTCGATCTTGATGCGCTCCTGCTCCATCGTGTCGCGCTCGCGCACAGTCACGGCGTTGTCCTCGAGGGTGTCGAAGTCGACGGTGACGCAGAACGGCGTGCCGATCTCATCCTGGCGACGGTAGCGGCGGCCGATAGCGCCGGAGGTGTCGTAGTCCACGTTCCAGAAGCCGCGCAGCTGGTCGGCGATCTTCTCCGCGGTCGGCGTCAGCGTCTCCTTCTTGGACAGCGGCAGAACTGCGATCTTGACCGGAGACAGACGGCGGTCCAGCTTCAGCACCGTGCGGGTGTCCGTGCCACCCTTCGCATTCGGTACTTCTTCTTCCGTGTAGGCGTCAACAAGGAAGGCCATCATCGCACGACCAAGACCGGCGGCGGGCTCGATGGTGTACGGGATCCAACGCTCGTCCGCAGCCTGGTCGTAGTAGCTGAGGTCCTCGCCCGAGCCCTCGGAGTGAACGCGCAGGTCGTAGTCGGTGCGGTTGGCCACGCCCTCGAGCTCGCCCCATTTGGAGCCGTTGAAGTGGAAGGCGTACTCCACGTCCACGGTGCGCTTGGAGTAGTGGGACAGCTTCTCCTTCGGGTGCTCGTAAAGGCGCAGGTTATCGGGGTTAATACCCAGGTCGATGTACCACTGGTGGCGATCATCGATCCAGTACTGGTGCCACTCTTCGTCCTCGCCCGGCTTGACGAAGAACTCCATCTCCATCTGCTCGAACTCGCGGGTGCGGAAGATGAAGTTACCCGGGGTGATCTCGTTGCGGAAGGACTTACCAACCTGCGCGATACCGAACGGCGGCTTCTGGCGGGAGGTAGTCATCACGTTCTTGAAGTTCGTGAAGATACCCTGCGCGGTCTCCGGGCGCAGGTAGTGCAGACCCTCCTTGTCATCCACCGGACCCAGGAAGGTCTTCAGCAGACCGGAGAAAGCCTTCGGCTCGGTCCAGGCGCCCGGCTGGCCGGTCTCCGGATCGTTGATGTCGGCCAGGCCGTTTGCCGGCGGGTGGCCGTGCTTCTCCTCGTAAGCCTCCAGCAGGTGGTCGGCACGGTAACGCTTGTGAGTGTGCAGGGACTCAACCAGCGGATCCGTGAACACCTCAACGTGGCCGGAGACCTCCCAGACACGCTTCGGCAGGATCACGGAGGAATCCAGGCCGACGACGTCGCGGCGGGAAGTAACCATGTGGCGCCACCACTGGCGCTTGATGTTCTCCTTCAGCTCCACACCCAGCGGGCCGTAATCCCAGGCAGAGCGGGTGCCACCGTAGATCTCGCCGCAGGGATACACCAGCCCCCTGCGCTTGGCTAGGTTGACGACGGAATCAATGGTGCTTGCCATGGTTGGCGTGTCTCCTTGGTCGAGGTGTTCGTGCAAGAAATGCAGGTTTCGCTTTCCAGCTATTGTGCCCAACATTCTAACCCGTTCAAGGTGAAAGCCCACTGTCGGGGTGGGGCGCCTGGCATGTCGCTGCGATCACCGCTGCGGGCGGCCGAAGGGGCGTCATTAA
>NZ_JASBOI010000030.1:0-8957 GCF_039907245.1 Corynebacterium sp. c24Ua_83
GCGGTCTTGAGGTTGTGGTGCTTCGTGCAAAGCAGGTGCAGGTTGCTAGTTGGTGAATTAGTGTAAACCCTTTAGGGGGTAGCCAACACGACGACGTTCCCACCGCCATAGGGTGCAAACATGCAGGTGGGAAACGCCTTTTAAGGACTCGGCACGGCAACGACAAAGACCACCACCGCCGGTGAACTAGGCGGTGGTGGTCTTATCCCAAGTGGCTAGTTACCTAGCTAGTAGCCAACTCTAGTAGTCAAAACCGGGCAAGCCGGGCGTGTCACCTCGGCCATTCCGGTTATCCGCGGTGACCACGCCACCGGAATGGTGCCGGGTGGCCATGCGCGCCCCGATAGCGTCAAGGTCGTCGTATGAGTCCACGGCGGCTACCTGTCGTACCTCATTCAGTCGCCACCGCTCGGGCGTAGCCGTGTCGGCCTCGGCGGCCTGTTCGTGACTCACCGCGCCCCGGTCACCTGTTCCGTAGACCCGTGCGCCGAGGGCGTCCATTTCGTCACTGTGACCATAGACCCGTGCGCCGCGGGTGTTGGCCTCGGCGGCGTCGTCACGCCCGTAGACTCGTGCCCCGAGCTGGTCAAGGTTGTTGTTGGTTGTCATTGGTTTACACTCTCTTTCTTCCGTGGTCGGCCAAGCTGCAAGTTGTCCCTCATGCGGGTGCCGATTGACCGGCGGTGTGCCTTGCTCTCGGCAATGAACGTGTCAAAATTGTGCACACGCCGGGTGAAGAAATGCCCCGGCCTACCGCTTAGGTTGTCCATATAGCGCTTGTACATGCGGCGGCGCGTGATACCACCTTTAAGCATGTGCGCCTCGTGATTGCTCGGCCCGAACGCTCTAAGAATCGCCGCCGTGCGGCCTGTCTCGGGCACACCGGGCATACCGGCTATACGGCGGGCAAGCTCATGTGAACCGACCACCTCGCTAGTGCTCAACACCGTAGTAGCGGCGTCAATCACCGCGCCTATTACCCGTTCGTCTTGATGTAACAAGGTGTACTTGGATACAACGCCGTTCCTGCATTGTGTCCATGTGAGCGTGACCGGGTGCCGATCCCACCGAGCCAATGCTTTAGCGTCGTCGTCGTCCACCGGTAACCCAAGGCTTTG
The DNA here is from genome assembly GCF_039907245.1 of Corynebacterium sp. c24Ua_83. NCBI lineage: Bacteria > Bacillati > Actinomycetota > Actinomycetes > Mycobacteriales > Corynebacteriaceae > Corynebacterium > Corynebacterium sp. c24Ua_83. The sequence continues at coordinate 1,119 of NZ_JASBOI010000030.1, forward strand.
ATGAAGTAGTGCCCGTTGCCATGTGCCATGAGGGTGGCACGGCCACATGGTGAGGTCTAGCCCGTCCATGTGGACTACTCGGCATACACGTCGGCCACCGGGTCAAGGTCGTACTCGGCGGCCTCGGCGTCAAACACCTCGGGGCGCTCGGCCTTGAATGTCGCCAACGACGCCGCCGGGGTGTCCTCACCGTAGCGGTCGTGGGCGCTGTATAGACCTTTTCGGCCACGGTAGCGGTCACCAACGGTACGGGCGCGGTGGTCTAGCCAACCCACGGCGGCGTTGATTGCCTCAAGTCGGCGCTCAAGCTCGGGTAGGTCGTTGCCCAACGGGTCGGCCAGCGGCGCCACCTGTCCGAGCCCGGCGGCCACGGCCTTAACCGGGTTCATACCGAACACGGCCAGCACGCACGCCTCGGCGTCGAACATGAGGGCGGTGAAACGTGCCGGGTTGTTGGTCTGTTCTTCCATGCGGGCGAACACGTCACGGTCACTGTTCGGCGTCTCGCTCACGTCGTTGAACGCCATAGCGCGGGCAAGCGGGGCGTAGTCGTCGAGGTCACCGTCAATGCGTGCCCATGCTCGCACCGCCCGGCGGTAGGCCGTAATAGTGGCCTCGGGCGTGGTAGCGGGGTCAATGAGGTCAAGAATTGAGTCCACCCGCCCGGTAGCCCCGGCCTTGTCTGTAGCTACGTCGTCAAGTGCTGCCAACGCCTCGGCGGCCTCGGTTGCCAGATTGTCGAACCACGCGCGCACCTCGGCCTTGCACGACTCAATAAGCGTGCCCGTGGAATAGGCGGGCTTGTCGAACTTGGCGATAAGGCCGTTCAGTGCACCCTTGCGCGCGGCGGCGATACGGCGGGCATGAGGTGTGTTAGCTGTGACGTTCTGCCATTCTTCGCCCCACGATGTCTTGACGCTCACGGGCACGGTCGTAGGGTCGCTACCGACGGGCGCGGCCAAGGTTTCAATCAGGCGCTCTAGCCCGCCCTTGGTCGGGTTCTTTGCCCACTTGCGCCCGGCCTCGGTGAACTCGCTGAGGTCGCGGGCGGCGGTACGGGCGTCGAACATGTCCAACGCGCCGGTGATTTTGTCGTCTACCTCACGCATGGCCTTAGCGGCGGTAGGAACAACGCCCGTCATGCGTAGCGCGGTAGATACAGCGGCGGCACGGTCGGAAAAGTAAGTAATTGGCTCGGTAGCCATAAGTGTCACGTCCTTGGAAGCTAGAAAGCTGGTCGGTGGTCATGGCACTTTTGGGCTCGGGATTGGGATTGGTCTTGGGGCGCGCCACTACCGTTTATTGTCATGCGTGTGGTAGGCGTTGGCAAGTCTCTCAAAGGGTACTGTTTGCGCTGGTCACACCGCTAATGTGTAATATTGGTGCGTTATGCGAGGTGGGGGTTACACGGCTGTAAGTTGGCGCGCTTAGCGAACGGGGGTATTTGGCGGGGGTGGTCGGGCTTGTTCGGGTCACCGTTCATAGCCACGAGGTAGGCGGCCATGCGGTCAAGGTGTACGTCTTTTCTTGGTGTACCGCCTTGAGGTAGCGGTTTAGCCACATGGCTAAACCGTGCGGACATGCCCACATTCTTGGCAGATTGCTCGGCGCGTGAGATAGCGCGCCCCAAAAAGTTCTGCCATGCGCCCGCCCCGGTGTACCCCATGAGCGGCATGAGGTCACGAGCCGACCAAAAGGCGTTGCCCTCGGCGTCGGTGCGTGCAATAGAAAGCACCCCGTCCACGGGGTCACCTCGGGGGATTTTGGGGGATTGAGGGACACGCGCCGCGGGCGGGGTGCAACCTCAATATAGACCGGCGGCGTTCTGTTCGCTCGGCAAGGCGCTGTAAGCCTCTCTCACGGCTTTTGGGGCGCGGGGTGGACAACTTTACCCACCGCCGGGGCTTGAGGCCGTCCACGGCCACGCGGGGCGTTGATTTGGCGCTGTATCGACCACGCCGCGCGGGGTTCACAGCTACCCACGGCGGTTTATGCACGGTTTATTCACCGCTCGGATAGGTATTTGCTTGTTCCGGTTCCGTCCATTCCGGTTACCGGCTATATATTTCCCTATACCGGCAGGGGGGATGGACGGCGGCCAAGGGAGGTACCCCCCCACCCCACGCTAGACCACGCGAGACACAGCGGGCGAAATTATGCACGTTGTTGGTGAATATTCATTTGTTCTTGTTGCTTGTCAATTGCTGCAACGCTCAACTCACGTGACGTTGGTTGTCGTCGTTGCTCTCACCGCGTGAGGTCTTGAGCTGTCCACAGCCTTGCTTGGTTTCGTCTCGGCCTCAATTGTTAGGCAAACCCGATCAGTTTGTTGTTGCCTTTTGGTTCACTTCACACCGCTCATTCATTGGCGACCTGCAAGTTTGTCGTGAGGGTAGGCAGTTTAGTGTGTGGGTAGGCAGGTAAGGTAGGCACATAAACATGCAGGTCAAGTGAGGGTAGGCAGGCTAGGCAGGGTAGGTTCGACTTAAGGCGGACAACCTACCCCACCGCCTCACCAATGGTTGTAAGTATTTATAAATAATAATTATTAATTATAAGGTCTCTATGTTTTACATGCCGCCCTTGTATGGCGGTGTATAGCGGTGTGTGCAACCTACCCTGCCTACCCTGCCTACCCTAGGCCAAAAACCCGTCACTACCTGCAAGAATAGGGTAGGCAGTTCTTTGTGCCTACCCTAGCTTCTGAACTGCCTACCCTATTCTTGGCGGCCGTGGTTTAACGACCTACCCCGCTGTGATGAGACTGAACCGGCGCCATGGCTTCTTGTTGCCTTTGGTCTCAATATCTTCAACTTTGATTTCGCGGGCTTGTCTCAAGTTGGCTACGGCTTGGTCGCTTACCTCACGTTGTGGCCGACTCAAGGCATTGCGTAGTGAGCCGCCCGACATGTGCCCGCCGTTGTCCTTGAGCACTCTCACAATGCGTTTCTCGGCCGCCTTAACAACGGCGTCGTCGTGGATACCCGCCCGGTCGGCGGCGGCGTTGATTCGTTCTTGTCTGTCACGGTGCTCGTACTCTCGGCTAATCCGTTCACGGGTGAGGTCAGACACGTCCATAACCGCCGCGGCAAGGTGCCACGCCTCGGGGGAAACTTCCAACCGCCCGCGGGTAATGACAGATAGCGCCGCGGCCACTCGGGCTTGGTTGTACGCCCGGTGAACCTTAAACGGGTCAATCGGGCGCTTTTCAACGCCAGCCTTTCGTAGAAAGTAGTCCTGTAGCTCCAAGGCATATTGCACGTAATTGTCGATAACAACCGGCTCGGTGGCGTTCCATACCTCGGCGGGCACGTCGATGGTCGGCAATTCCACCTCGGCGGCATTCCTTTTCCTACCTAGCTGGGGGCGCTCAACATGCGTAGTGGCGGCGGGAAGATATAGCCACCGCTGTGCGAGCCCGGCCGATGTTTCGCTTGCAAGGCGGTGTACCCACTTGGCTTGCGCGCCGACAAGGAAACACACGCGATACGACCATGCTTCGACGGCAAGCGTGTCCTGTTCTTTTTTGCGCAACACGCCCACGTTCTCGTTCGACCACATGGACAATAGGGTGCCCTCTTGAGTGCTCTCTTGCGTGCGTCGCTCACCATATAGGCGGTTCATTTCGTCGATAACGAAAATGACGCGGGCAAGCTCGGTGCGGGGGTTGTCCTCGGCGGCGTCGTCGTCCTCGTCCGGTGTACGGGGTCTTAGTACGCTAATCATGCCCTCGGGTGAACCTACCGGGGCGCGCGTCGGCTTATTGTAGCTATCGGTGACAAAGTTGCCTTGAGCCCCGCGGCGCACTAGCTCACTGCCAAGTTGCATAGTGCGCCCCTTGCCCGCGCCCGGCTCACCACACAACGCCACGAAAAGGTTGAACGTGCCTTTTCCCTCTTGCTCGCTAAGCGTGGTCACCTCGGGCGGAATGTCGGCGGCTACCCAAGACATGACGGCACCAAGCAAGCCCCACGGATTCACACCGCGGGTCTTGGCCGCCTTGGCAACCTTGTCTAGGCCGGGGTAGGAAAATACCCAACTCAAGGACTCAATCACGCTTGTTTCATCTAGGCCTAGCTTGCGTGCGGCGTCGGCTCGGCTTATCTCTCGTACCCCGGCGTACGCTGTGAGCTTATCGACGGGCACGGCCTCACTTTCAGGCCACCACACCGGCGGGGCGCTACACTCGGCGTCGGCAAGCTCAAGGTGTGTATCGCTTGCAATGAGCGTGGCGGCGTCGGGGGCACCGTCATAGGCCTCATTCGTCCATCGCTCGGTACCGTCAAAGGTGTCGGCCTGTTCGTCACAGCGGTGGAACTCATTGCCCTCGGGCACGTCGGCACCGTCAAGGACTCGCGCCCATGTGGTGCGTTGTTCCCACTCGCTCACGGTTGGCATGGTGGACTCGGGATTATGGGTTATCATGGTCTGTGTCACTTTCCTTGTTGGTGGTGGTGGCTTGCCCCTCGCTGTGAGTCCTTGCGGCGGGGGCTTTTCCTTTGCGCTCTTGCTGTTCCAAAATCTGTACGACGTCGATAGCGGCGGGGCTAAGCATGTCGGGGGTGTGCTCGTTGATGGGGCGGCCACCTAGGCGCTTGGCCTCACTCGGTCGGGTGAGGTATCCCACGGGGTGCCAAGTTCCCCGGTTGGTGACCACCGGCGCTACCTCGGCCGGGCGCTTAGGGAACTCGGGGTTACATTCCCACTTGTTGCCCTTGAGGCGTCGGCCACCAAGCCACCGGCGCACGTCACCAATGTCGCAATTCAGTGGCATATCAAAACCAATGGCGCGATAGGTGCCGTCAGACTTGCCGAGCACTTTGAAACGATGGATATAAGCGCCGTCGAACATGCGCACGGTCACAAAGGTGCCGGGCATGAGGTACAGCGGCGTTAGCTTGTTTACGGCCATGGGTTACCGTCCTTGTTCTTGTTCGGTACCGGGTGTTCTCCCATGACGGGGTGGGGATAGTCCACGCCGCGCACGGCGGCGAACACCTCAACATAGGGCTTGTTCAGCACGGTAGAAATTCGCATGAGGCTTACACCGTCACGGGCGAGTTGCCGGGCGGTGTGAGCTTGGGCGGGTGTGAGCTTGGAACGGGTCACCTACACCACCGCCTTGCCAGCTCGGTAGATGGACACAACGCGGTCACGCCGCTCGGGGCTCAAGGTTGGCGCGCGGCGGGCAACCTCGGCGGCGGCAAGCGTGTCTAGCGTGGCGAACGATAGGCGCATGTACTCGGCGCGCTGTTCGGGGGTCATTGCTCGGTTGGTCACTGCCAGCACCCCTCGGCCGGGCCTACGTACATGCTTTCTTCGGGGAATTCGTCGTCTCGCCACGGCGCAATGGCCGCGCGTTTCCCGGTTTCCCGTACTAGCGGGAGCGGCTTAAGCTCGGCGTCGATGCGTGCCCACGTGACCGGTGTGCTCGGGGCGTCACACGCAAGCGCGCCTAGCGTGAGCATGACCATAAGGGCGTGGTCGTACCGGTCGAAATAACGTGTATTGGCCTCGGCGTCGTCCGTGGGGGTGGACATGAGGGTTATGCGGAACGTAGTGGCCGTGTCGTGGTCGGCTACGCTCTCTTCCACGTGAACACGGGTTGTTGCTGGGCTCCGCTCGGCGTCGTAGTCGTACACCTCAAAAAGGTGGTGACGGGTGCCCCATTCCATGAGTGTTTCGCCCATGTAGCGCAGCGGGTAGCAAAGGCTGTAGGTTGTTGCCGCAACCTCACGCATGAGGCTATCGCCGCGGCGGTCGGGGTCACGGGGCTTACCGGGGTGGGCAAGCTCAACAAGTACGCGTACTTGCTCGGCAAGGTTCATGTCATAGAAAACGTTGGTCACGGCTTATTCACCGGCCTTAGCGAGTCGGTGGCCGAGGTAGGTGTTGATGAACTCAAGGCGTGGGGCGTCAAGGCTTGCCCCGGCGTCAACGGCCTTGTCGATTGCCTTAATGAGTTGGTTCACTGCCATGTCGGCGCGCGCCTCGGCAACGGCGGTGCCGTTTTCCTTGTTGCGGGTGACCAACCCAAGGCGTGAACGGGCTTTAGTCATGCTCGGCGGGGTGTATGGGGCGGTGGTTGCCATGGTGGCTAATCCTTTTCGGTTCCATGCCCGCGCCGTGTTGCGCGGTGCCCCGTTATCGTCTCGCCTTGGGGGTTAGTGGCGCTTTTCTATGACTGCAAGCAATAGCAAAACCCCAAGACAACCGGCGGCCTCGGGGTTAAAGTTGCAGGTCAAAGGGCTTGTGCATTGAGGCGTAGAACCGTCGGTAGAACCGTTTAGCTTGTCCTCATGGCACTAGGGCACACCGCCCTACACTTTCCAATCGACGGTGACGTACTCGGGGTTGAACTTGTTTTGCGCCCGCGGGGTCACTTCCACCGTGATAGCCATTAACGCCCGTATGAGCTCGCGCTTAAGCTCAAGCGTGGCGGTCGCCCACCATGCGCGAACGTCGGCAACCCCGGCCACCTCGGCTAGAACACCACCGGCACCGGCCAACTCAACAAGCTCGGCGTCGATAGCCTCAAGCTGGTCGGTCAAAGCTCGGTTCATTCGCCCGAACTGTTCCATACTCACATTGCCTAGCGTGGCTTGCTGCTCAAGGTCGGCCATGCGCCCCCGCAACATGTCACGGGTAGTGGTGAGCTCGCCGCGGCGGTCACTATCCACCCCGCTTGCAAGCTCGCCAACAATGTCGCTTGCCGATAGTCGGCTAAGCACAAGGTCGGCAATGTATCGCTCAAGTGGCTCGGCAATGCGGGTAGGGTGCCCGCCGCCACTTTCCTTGCAGTAGTACACACGCTTGCGTTCTTTGTCGGCCTTTTTCTTATAGGGCTTTCTGCGGCAATACAGCGGTTCCCCGCATTTTCCACACCGCGCGATACCGCTAAGCAAGTGCCGCGGCGTACTACCCACAAGGTTGGTTTTGCGTGCCGGGTTCGTTAGGTGCGCCCACACGGCTTGCCATACCTCGGGGTCAAGCACCGGCTCCCATTTTCCACGGCCAATAACCCCGAGCTTGTCCCACTCGCTAAGCTGTTCCCACTCGCTCGCGGTGTAGTCCTTTTTCTTGAGCTTGAAGTGCGTAAACCCGCCCGTGGTAGGGGTCAAAATAACCTTGCGTATGTATTCCGGGATAACTCGGTTGCCGCGGGTGGTGGTTATCCCGTCGTCTTGCCATTCACGGGCAAGTCGTTTGAGTGATTCCCCGGCCAAAATGCGGGTGGCCGCCTCACGAACAAGCGGCGCCTCGGTCGGGTGGGGCTCGCCGTCGTGCGTGTACCCAAATAGCCGGTTCGGGTTCCTCGGGTACTCACCGCGGGCGCGTTGTTGTGCCTTGGCGGCGGCAATGCGGGTGGATTTAATCGCGCTCTCCCATTGGCTCACACCCGAAAGCATGGTGCTAATCAGGTCGGCGTTGGGGTCGTCGAGGGCTTGCTCGCCGCCGTTGACGTAGATAAGGCGGCAATGCATGTTCTTGAGGGTGGCCTTGAATAGTCCGTACTCACTCACATTGCGGCTAATGCGGTCGGGGGCGAACGATAGCACCGCCCCAATCTTGCGTGCTTTCACGTCGGCTACAAGGTCAATAAAGCCGGGGCGCACTTTCCCCGAGTAGGCCGAAATTGAGTTATCGGAGTACACGCGGGAAACCTCAAGGCCGAGCTCGGCGGCAAGTGTGCGGCACGCTTGTTCTTGTCGTTCAACGCCCGCCCCCTCGTGCTTGTCTAGGGAAATGCGCACGTAGATACCGGCGGGCAAGGTGGTTTTGGTGGGTATGTGAGCCATGGATAAAGTTTTACACCAATTCACCAACCATCTTTGCCGT
>NZ_JASBOI010000031.1:0-6370 GCF_039907245.1 Corynebacterium sp. c24Ua_83
CTGCCGGGGGCGCCATTGTCCTGACTTCGGACAACTGTTCGTTTGGGGTGTACCCCAGCAGACCATCATGCGCACTTCTACAGTTAGTGAGCATTGACACTCAGATTGGTTTGAAGTACGGTTTCGCCCTATGAAGATCCGTTCCTAATTCGACGCTTCCTTAATCATCGTTGGCTCGAAGGCGGAACTTGGCATGCATATTTCTTTTTCTCATCTCTCTTTTACCTGGCCAGACGGCACTCCTTGTTTTTCAGATTTAAGCGCCACATTCGGCGCGCATTTCACCGGCCTTGTCGGTGCTAATGGCTCAGGAAAATCGACTCTCGCTAAGGTGTTGGCCGGCATCTATCAACCCACTTCTGGTACCGTGACGGCCCCTAAAATCGGCTACCTAGACCAAGATCTAGGGCTCAAAGTGACCGACACCATCGCAGACGTATTCAAGGCTCGCGAGATTTTAGATGCCCTAGCGGAAATCGAAGCGGGCAACTACTCCGAGGAACTCGCGGCCATCGTTGCTGACAACTGGGATCTCAAGGAGAGGATCCAGGCCGCTCTTAGCGCGTCAGGATTGAACTTTTCCCTTTCTCGCAGCGTCGGCAACTTGTCGGGAGGAGAGGCCGTCGCTGTGGCGCTGACGGCGCTGTTTTTCTCCCAACCAGAGATGATCATTCTTGATGAACCCACGAATAATCTCGACGCCGCTGCCAGGGAGCGCCTTCTGCGTATGATTGACGCTTCCCCGGCGCCCATGGTCGTCATCTCGCATGATCGGGAGCTGCTCAACCACGCTGACGAGATAGCTGAGCTCTATCACGGATCATTACGTATGTTTAGCGGGAACTTTGAGCACTACCGTCAAACCATCGACCACGAACAGGAAACCGTGCGGGCCGAAGTAAGTGAGGCCAAAGCCTCCTATCACAAGGAAGTTCGCCAACGTGCCGAGATGCAGACACGGCTTGCCCGTAACGCCCGCCGAGGTAAAGAGTTCGCTACCTCCAAACGCAAGCCTGGTATGGCCATGGGAAATGATAAGAACCGATCCCAGGTCTCGTCAGCCAAGCGTACCCGTGATGCCGCAGCCTCGGTGTCACAAGCTCGGGAAGGTTATGACTTAGCACAACTTAGGTTGCGGGAGGACACTCACGTTCACATCGAGCTTCCCGATACCAGCCTTCCCAATGCCACGCGGGTTCTGAGCAGCGAGCTGTTGACAATCGTCGGCCCCGAACGCGTCCGACTCGCCGGTGCCAATGGGGCGGGAAAAACTACGTTTCTCAACCGGATTGCCAGCGGCGACGTCGACTATGCGCTTCCCCGCGGCTATTTACGTCAACGCATCACATTGCCAGCGGACAAGAGTGTGTGGGAGCTGGTCGCGGAAAGCAATCCGCAGGCTGACCCGCAGTTTATCCGCGACAAGCTAGCACAACTGTTGTTCCAGAATGACAGTGTCCACGCGCCAGTGGGGCAACTTTCCGGAGGCGAGCGGTTCCGTGCCGAGTGCGCACGCGTGCTGCTTGCTTCCCCCGCACCGCAGTTCCTGCTACTAGACGAGCCGACTAACAACTTGGATATCCCCACCGTGGACTGGCTTGTCGACGTCCTCTCCGCTTACCGCGGAGCGTTACTCGTCGTCAGCCACGATGAACACTTCTGTTCGCGCCTTTCGCTGGATCGCACCATCGAGCTTTAAACGCACTTTGCAATGGGCCAGTCGGCACACGAAAACGGGCGCATAATCGACACCTCAAATGTGCTCAGGCAGTGCTGTTATAAGTCGCGGCATCGTTGCCACTACAGTCGCGGCATCATGGACAAACTGGCGTCTCGGTTTTTCTTTTCCGGGGCGCCGGTTTCGTTTCTTAGCTTGGGTGTCTGACGGATTTCGTCAGGCACCTTCTTCTGTAAACAGCCCCTTCTTGCCAAGCTCTGCGATCGTGTCGTCTTCGTTGAAGCTCAACTCCACCACGAAGTAGCGTCCCTCGCTGTCCGCAATCTTCCACGCGCGTTGCTTGTTCTCCGGCTCGATTTCCTCGACCGTCCAGTCCTCGCGCTGATGCGCAATCCCTTCGATGCTCCACACCGGGTCGTCGCATTCCAACAATATGGCGTCGAACTTGACGAACATCACCGACAGATCCGTCTCCTCCATCGGTGGGTTGAACGAATCCATCAAGTAAATCCGGATCTCGTCTTCGTCTTCGTTCGGGATGGTTGCGTAACAAGCATGCGAACCAAAGATTTCGAACGCACTATCCCCTACATCCTCCGAAACGGCTGCCGCTGCAATTGACTGCGCATACAGCTCGTCGTCTTCTTCGCCTTCCTCATCTTCTGTGTCTTCCCCGCTACCAGGTTCAGCTTCATCGCCGTCCCACTCGGGAACCTCGTAAGGCACAACTGGGGTCGTAAACCCTGGCAGGTCTTGTTCCTCGCCCCACTCGCGCATCACTTCCGCAGCAAGGCGCCGACCAAGTTCTGCAGCTCCGGAAACAGCCGCTTCATCCGCCCATTCCCACTTGAGAGTCGCAGACTCCACGTCAACGGTCGCGACGAGTTCCACTCGAGCATTGGCGAGCTTAACCCGCCCCTGAAACTGGTAGTACTGCTCACCTTCAATTTCGCCTACGGCAATCCCCCAGTCATCGCCAACGCGGTCTTCGATCTGTTCCATGATGTGCTCACAGCGCGCATGGGCGTACAGCGCAGCGTGTTGTCCAACTCTGCGAATATCGGGAATCATGTGATTAAACTAACACCGCTTAGCTCAGCTCGCTGAGCCTGTTTCATACAGCCCATGCTTCACGCAGCCTCACCTGCGAAAGGATCCATGACCTACCGACAACTAACCCCTCCTCGCACAAAGGACGCATTAGTGTCCGTCGCAGCTCTCCTCTCCGCTTACGGGCTCCTCGCCGTCCAGGCGTTGGGCTTGGCAAAACTCTCCCTGGACAAGGGAGTAGTCCTCGGCGCTCTGCCATTCATGTTCATCATCGCCCTCGGCCTGCCCACCTGGCTTTTGGTTCTCTACCTGCGGAAACAGAACATCGAAACTGGCTTCACTTCACTCTCTAAAAGAGGTTGGCATCTGCTCTGGCAGACTCCAGTGACAATCATCGCAGCCGGTGCTGCCACGGCATTTGTCGCCTCAATCTTGGGAATGGAAAATGGCGAGCGTTCCTCGACCTTGACTAGCGCAGGCGAATCCGGGCAGACCCTCCCCATCCTCCTCGTCCTCCTGGCGTATCTGCTGCTTGGTCCGTTCCTCGAGGAGTTGGTCTTCCGTCGGGTTCTCATGGGCTACTTCGACACGCTAATGCCAGCTGCCCTGAGTGTCCTGTTCAGCTCACTGCTTTTCGGTCTGGCTCACGTCTCCCCGCCGGCTATCCTCTTTACGGCCTTCCTCGGCATCTCTTGCGCACTGATCACCAGGTGGCACGGCACACTATGGGCGGGATTCATCGTTCACATGCTGAACAACCTGGTCGTCGGGCTACTCGTCTTCGGAGTCGCTGGCTAAGCCTCTTGTCCGCACCGCCCGCTATGGTTGTAGCCATGACTGCGAATAGCCGCTTTAACCCTATTGACGCCCTCCGCTCCCTCCCCCTGGGCAAGTCCCAGAAGTCCGCAGAACTGGACCTCCCCGCCCCCACCCCGGGCTCCTACGCCGTGATCACCGGCGCTTCCTCCGGCATCGGTAAGGCCATCGCCGAGGAGCTCGCCCGGCGCGGCTACGACCTACTCCTGGTCGCCCGCACCGTAGCTCCCATGCAGGAGATCGCGGACGCATTCCCGAACCGCGACGTGCAGATCCGCTCCGTCGACCTGGCGGATGCGCCCGCCCGCGCAGAGCTGCTGGAAGAGCTGCGCACCACCCCGGTCAGCATCATCATCAACTCCGCGGGCATTGCTACCTTCGGCCAGTTCAAGGACCTCGACTGGGATTACGAGCGCCTGCAGTTCGAGCTCAACGCCACCGCACTCTACGAACTCACCCAGGCCGTGCTGCCCGGCATGCTGGAACGCGGCGAGGGCGGCATCGTCAACGTCGGCTCCGCCGCCGGCAACATGGCCATCCCCGGAAACGCAACCTACGTCGGCACCAAGGCGATGGTCAACACCTTCACCGAGTCCCTGCACTACGAGCTCAAAGACCACGGCATTAAGTGCACCCTGCTGGCACCCGGCCCGGTGCGCGAGGCCCGCAAGGAAGACGAGCAGCTCACCGAAGTAGACGATGCCGTCCCGGATTTCCTCTGGACCACCTACGAAGACTGCGCCATCGACACCCTGACTGCCCTGTCCAAGAACAAACTCCGCGTAGTCCCCGGCCCGCTGTCCAAGGCCATGAATTTCGTATCCACGTACCTGCCGCGGAAGGTCACTGCACCGATCGTGGGTAAGTTCTACGCCCAAATGGCAACCGAAAGCGACTGATTCCGAAGGGGCGTCACCAAAAAAGACATAGAATTATCAACAACAGAAAGGAACATCCGTGAACACCACCCCGAATCAAGTTGCCAAAAACGATCGACTCGTGTGGGTCGACTGCGAAATGACGGGCCTCGACCCGGACCAACACGTGCTCGTCGAGATTGCGGTGATTGTGACGGATGCGGACCTCACGCCACTCGACGAGGGGCTGGACCTGGTGATTCACGCGGCCGAACGCGACCTCGCCCGCATGGATGCTGTCGTAACGAAGATGCACGGCGAATCCGGCCTGACGGAACAGATCCGCGCCTCCGACATCACGCTAGAGGAGGCCGAGGAGCAGGTGCTCGACTATGTGAAGAAGCACGTGCCCACCGCAGGCGTGGCGCCGCTGGCCGGCAACACCATCAGCGCGGACCGGAAGTTCATCAACCGCTACATGCCACACCTGGACCAGTACCTGCACTACCGCATGATCGACGTCTCCAGCCTGAAAGAACTCGCCCGCCGCTGGTACCCGCACGTGTACAACGGCCAGCCCGCGAAGGGCATGGCGCACCGCGCACTGGCGGACATCAAGGAATCCATCCGCGAGCTGGATTACTACCGCCGGGCGATGCTGGTGGAGGCCGACCCTTCGAACGCGGAGGCCACGGCCGCGGCAAAGGCAGCGACGGAACGCTTCCCGATCTAGCGCTGACCCCAGCACCTCCTCAGCGCACACCTAGCCCCGTTTCACCCCTTGCGAGCTGGCCTTTTGGTTAAGGCGCAGGGCTTGGGCTAACATGAAATCCGCTGTTTTCAACAGCAATGGTGACTGTAGTTCAGCTGGTAGAGCACTAGGTTGTGATCCTAGGTGTCGCGGGTTCGAGTCCCGTCAGTCACCCCAAATTTTTCTAAAGGTCTAGTGATGCTAATGAGTAACACCGATCTTGAAGCAGCGTTTCGAGATGTCTTCCGCGGACATCCGGCGGGGGTAACGCTGATCACCGCGACCGTCGACGGCGAGCCCGTCGGCCTGACCGCATCATCTGTTGCTTCTCTGTCGCTCGACCCACTATCAATCAGTTTCTCGCTGATGAAGCGCACGGGCTCGGCAGGCAAATTATTGCGGTCGAGCAGCATGTTGGTGCACTTTCTTAATGACGCCCAGTCCCCCATCGCGCACTCCTTCGCCACCTCAGGCGCGGACCGCTTCGCGGAATCTCAAGGGTGGGTGACTGCCGAGACGGGCGAGCCGCTACTGCCCAACTCCCGGGCCGTGATGCGGGCGCGCATTTCAGATACGGCCCGCGCGGGGGAATCTACGCTGGTGGCGGCGGAGGTTCTGGACGTGTCGGAGATCTCCGACGATTCGGCGCTGCTTTTCCTGGGCCACCAGTTCTACAGCATCGCGGGGCTGCGCCCGTTCTAGCGGCGGCGCGCTCGTGTGCAGCGCGCGCAGTTTGCGCGGCGGTGCGCCTCCCCGCTCCCACTTCGGTGCACGCGCGCTCCGCGCCGCACGCTTCGCTCGCTGCGCCCGGCGCGCCCCCACCTCCGAATCCTCCGCTCTGTACAGCGGGCGCTATGCGCGGGTGGCTTCGTAGCCGGCCTCGTCGACCGCGCCGATGACCTGCTGATCCGTCAGCTCCCCTGCTGCCCCGTCGTGCTCGAACGTCAGCAGCCCCTTGTCTGCGCTGACCTCAATGTTCGAAACACCAGGAAGGTTGGAAACTTGCTCCCTGACGGCGTTTTCGCAGTGCCCGCAGCTCATTCCGGTGACGTTGTAGGTGTATGCGCTCATGATGCTTGCCTTTCTTTGACGTTGCTTTCGTAGCCTTCTTAATATTCAGCGCTTCGGAACACGCTTTATTCCACGATATGCCTCAGCGGGCACGCCTTAGTGGAATTCTTCAGCGGACTTCACCCTCCCCTCTAGAAGGCGATGTCC
>NZ_JASBOI010000032.1:0-5887 GCF_039907245.1 Corynebacterium sp. c24Ua_83
CACCATGGGAAAACCGACTGAACGCAGATCTGCACGCACCTCAGAACGCACCCCTACGCGCGCCCCAGAGCGCACAACCGAGCGCCCCTTCGTCGGTTCCCGCCTTCGCCAACTACGCAAGGAACGCGGAATCTCCCAGGCCCGCCTCGCCGAGATTCTGGACCTCTCCGCCAGCTACGTGAACCAGATCGAGCACGACGGGCGCCCGCTGACCGCCGCCGTGTTGGAGCGCATCACCGCCGCCTTCGGTATCGACCCAACCTTCTTCGCCGACCAAGACTCCACTCGCCTACTGGCGGAAGTCCAGGACGTCACCCTGGACCCGGAGATCAGCCCCACCCCGGCAGACGTCACCGAACTCGCAGCACTAGTGAAGAACCACCCGGATCTGGCTCGCGCCTTCGTGGATCTCCACTCGCGCTACCGGAACGTCTCGGACACCCTCTCGCTGCTCACAGAGGAGCGTGTGCAGGGCTCCGCCATCCTCTCCATCACTCCCAAGGGTGAGCTCTTCGGCCGGGCCTCCGGGCCAGAGGCGTTCTCCATGCCGCACGAGGAAGTCCGCGACTTCTTCTACGCCCGGCAGAACTATATCGATGTTCTGGATGTAGCGGCGGAGAAGTTGGCGTCCAAAATAAACATCGGGGCGAACCAGATACACCACACAGAACAGATCATCGCCGAACGGCTACAACAGGTGCACCAAGTGCAGGTGATTTACTCGCGCGACCTGGGCGATACGCAGCACAAGTTCGACCCAAAGCGAAAGACTCTCCACGTGTCGGCGAAGATGCGCCCCGGGCAGATCGCATTCCGGCTGGCTACCGAGCTGGCATTCCTGGAGGCCGGAACGACCATCGACTCACTGGTGGAGCTGGGGCACTTCCAGTCCGAGGAGTCCCGCGCTCTCGCCCGGCGCGGCCTGGCCAGCTACTATGCCGCAGCACTGCTACTGCCCTACCGGCAGTTCCACAGCTCCGCGGAGGAATCGCGCTACGACCTGGAGTTCCTTATGCGCGAATACGGCGTGGGCTACGAGACTGTCTGCCACCGCCTCTCCAGCCTGCAGCGCCCCAGCCTGCGTGGTGTGCCCTGGACCTTCGTGCGCGTGGACCGTGCGGGCAACATGTCCAAGCGCCAGTCGGCGACGGGCCTGCACCTTTCCAACTCCGGCGGCACATGCCCGCTGTGGAATGTGTACGAGACGTTTAGCTACCCGGGTAAGATCATGCGGCAGATCGCGCAGATGCCCGACGGGCGGACCTACCTATGGATCGCCCGCACCGTGAACCACCACCGTGCGGCATGGGGCCAGCCGGGCAAGATGTTCGCCATCGGTTTGGGCTGTGAGCTGCGGCACGCCGACCGGACGGTGTATTCGGACGGTCTGGACCTAGAGGACACGTCCGCGGCGGTGCCGATCGGCTCCGGTTGCCGGCTGTGCCCGCGCGATAACTGCCCGCAGCGCGCATTCCCGCCGATCCACCGCTCGTTGGAGATCGACCCGCACCGTTCGAGTGTGTCGCCCTACTAGTTCGCCCCACTAGCGCTAGTCGCCGTCGAAAAGCCCGACGATCTGCCTGCGCTGCAGTTCGCGGCGGTTATATGTGGCCTCGCGCACCGATTCGTCGGTATCGAAGCTCGAGCCGAGCGCCCCGCCGAGGGTACCTAGTGACGCCGCAAACCATGCCAGCGTCAAGTAATCCAGTGGCGTGATAGTGGAGTTCACTCGACTTTCGAAGAAGGGCACCGGCACAACGGCGGCGCTGACCAGCAGCATTGTTAGGTAGATCAGGGCATACACGCCCGTTGCGGAGATCAATACCGTACCGGTGGTGGCCAGGTTATCCATCCGGGCGCGCCACCACTCGACGCTGTCGGAGGAAGCCTGTGTGGAGGTTGCATCGGCGCCGACGCTCAACACGGACGGTTCCGCCTTACGGCTATATCCCCCATTCCACAGGCCGTTCTTATAAATCAACCAGAAGGTCAGCAGGGTGATGGAAAGGATAGTGATCATGATCTGCCGCCACGGGCTAATCAGGTAGGACATCTCCCACACCGAACCGTAGAATATGCCGAAGCCGCCGGTGGCCACGCCCGTGGCCAGGCAGCTGGAGAGCACCTTGATCAACTGGCCGGGGCGGTTACCGCGGATCATCCCCAGCAGCAGGCGCAGGGTGCGCCCACGGCCTTCGAGTACGCGGGTGGTATCGGCCTCTACGTCGCCGCCCTCGATCTCGTCTACACCCTTTTCGCGCTGGCCGGCTCCGGCGTGCTTGCCGCAGACCAGGCGTGACAGTTCCTGCCGCAGCCCCTCCTTGGCACGCAGCAGGCCGAAGGCGGGCAGGCACAGCATGGTGGCTTTGCCCTGCTCGACGGTCTGGCTGATTACCGGTCTGCGGGTGGTCAGCGGCAGGTCGGTGACGTACACCAGGCGGTCCCAGCCGTAGTCGCGCAGGATTCCGGGGGCGGTGTCGGCGAGGCGGACGTTGCCGAACTCGTCCATCGGCAGCGTTCCGGTGCGGAATTCGAGGATGGGCTTGGTTCCGGAGACGTGATTCTCCGAGGCCTTTGCTAGCTGTTGGAGCATGGCGCGTACGCGCACCGCTGGCAGTCCTCGGTCTGCCAGCAAGCCAATCTTCTCTGGCAAGTCTGGGCACCAATCGTGGCAGGGGGAGGGATTCGGAGGGATTTGCTCGAAATCCTACTCTACCTGCGCCTTAACAGGGAAATGCTGGCCGTTAAACGCAAAACCGGCCCGCGCCCCTTCCGAGGGAAGCTTCCGGTACAGGCGCGGGCCGGCCAGTGAGCCGATGAATCCTCTTAGAGGTTGATCATGTGGCCGCCGGCGATGCCGTGGGCGGCTTCCTTCATGGCCTCCGACAGGGTCGGGTGCGTGTGCACGTTGCGGGAGATCTCCTCGGCCGTCAGGTCGAAGCGCTGTGCCAGGGTCAGCTCCGGCAGCAGTTCGGAGACATCCGGGCCGACCATGTGGGCGCCCAGCAGTTCGCCGTACTCAGCGTCTGCTACCAGCTTCACAAAGCCCACCGCGTGACCCAGGCCCTGTGCCTTGCCGTTGGCGGTGTAGGGGAAGGTGGCGACCTTCACCTCGCGGCCTTCCTCCTCTGCCTGCTTCTTGGCGGCTTCCTCGGTGTAGCCGAAGGATGCAACCTGCGGGAAGCAGAAGGTGGCGCGCGGCATCATCTGGTAGTCGCCGAGCAGCTCGGTCTCCTCGCCTGCGATGATCTCGGCGGCAACCACGCCCTGCGCTTCGGCAACGTGTGCCAGCTGCAGCTTGGCGGTGACGTCACCGATGGCGTAGATGTGCGGAACGCTGGTGCGCATCTCGTCGTCGATGTCGATTGCACCGCGCTCGGTCAGCTTCACACCGGTGTTCTCCAGGCCGAAGCCCTCCACGCGGGGTGCGAAGCCGATGGAGACCATCACGCGGTCTGCCTTCAGCGTCTCAGTCTTGGAGCCGTCGGCGGACTCGATGTCCACCTCCACGCCCTTGTCTTCGCCCAGGTCGCGGACGGCGGTGGTCTTGTGACCTGTCTTCAGGGTCACGCCCAGCTTCTTGTACGCGCGAGCGATTTCCTTGGAAACGTCCTTGTCCTCGTTCGGCAGGACGCGATCCATGAACTCAACAACCGTGATGTCTACGCCGAAGTTGGACAGCACGTAGGCGAATTCCATGCCGATGGCACCAGCGCCGATAACGACCATGGAGTCCGGCTTGTTCTCGTCCAGGATCTGCTCTTCGTAGGAGACGATGTTGCCGCCCAACTCCACGCCCGGCAGGGACTTAACAACGGAACCGGTGGCAATGATGCAGTTGTCGAAAGTGATGGTCTTGCCTGCGTCGTCACCGTCGGAGACCTCAATGGTCTTATCGTCAACAAAGTTGCCGCGGCCGTGAATCTCCTGAATCTTGTTCTTCTTCATCAGGTAGTGCACGCCCTTGACGATGTTGCCCGAGACCTTGCGGGAACGCTGGTGCGCAACCTTAAAGTCCATCGAGATGTTGTCGCCGGAAATGCCGTAGGTCTTGGCTTCCTTGGTGATGGTGTGCGCAAGTTCGGCGTTGCGGATCAGCGCCTTCGAGGGAATGCAGCCCACGTTGAGGCATACGCCACCCCAGTACTGCTTTTCGATAACAGCGGTCTTCAGACCCAACTGAGCGGCGCGAATCGCCGCTACGTATCCGCCAGGGCCTGCTCCGAGTACTACTACGTCAAAATGTTCTTTAGCCACAAGTCCCAAGGGTACTTAATGTTTGTCGCTCGTGTTTATCGGGCTCGCCGTTGTTATTGACGTTCTTACTGACGCCACCCGCCTCCCGCAGCCCACGTCATCCCACATCAACCCACATCCCCGCTTTTGGGTTTAGAAGAAAAACTTTTCCCTCACTTGGGTTCCCAAAAATCCTGCAAATTGGGTAAAGTCCTTTTTGTCCTTAGAGATTTGCTGTGGATTTCTTGAATATTCCCCGAATATCAGCCAGAAACGCCCTGCAAGTCTTTTCCACACGTTCGACTGAGCACCCCGCGCCCCGGGCAAGAAATACTGACGTTTTCCCAGCGTGCCCCACAGAAGGATCAATTCTATGAAGCGAAGCATCGTCCGCACTCTCGCCACTGTCACGGCTGCGATCGCCCCGTTCGCAACCGTCGCGGTCACCGCACCGGCTACCCAGGCCGCTAGTGTCTCCGCCGCCCAGAAGGCAGACGGCATCGCGCCGGCAACGCTGAAGATGAACTCCACGACTCCGAACCAGCCGGCAGAATCCACCACGTGGCGTAAGAACATCAACGCGCTGCGTGCCAACGGGTTCGACAACGTGCAGGAGGTCTCCGCTTACTCCCCGTCGATGAAGCGCCACATCCCGCTGGTCGTCATCCAGCCGAAGGACAAGGCAAAGCGCGACAACGCTCCGACCCTGTACATGCTCAACGGCGCGGACGGTGGCGAAGGCATCGCCAACTGGCTCCGCCAGACCGACATCGTCACTTACTACGGCGGCAACGAGGACGCTAACAAGGGCACCGTCAGCCCCGGCATTGGCGCCAACATCGTGATCCCTATGAGCGGTGCATACTCCTACTACACCGACTGGATCACCGAGCCGAACACTCCAGCGATTAAGGGTCCGCAGAAGTGGGAGACCTTCCTTACTCGCGAGCTGCCACAGGCCATCGAACCGGCTCTGAAGGCTAACGACAAGCGCGCGATCGCCGGCATGTCCATGACCGGCACCACCTCCCTGCTGTACGCGCAGCACCACCCGGGCTTCTACGACTCGGTCGGTTCCTTCTCCGGCTG
Source organism: Corynebacterium sp. c24Ua_83 (assembly GCF_039907245.1). NCBI lineage: Bacteria > Bacillati > Actinomycetota > Actinomycetes > Mycobacteriales > Corynebacteriaceae > Corynebacterium > Corynebacterium sp. c24Ua_83. Next base: position 5,326 of record NZ_JASBOI010000032.1, read on the forward strand.
TGCTGCAACCACCACGGGCCTGACCCCGCAGTTCATCGACCTGGTTCTGAACCGCGGCGGCACGGACTTCACCAAGATGTGGGGTCCGGTCAACGGTAAGGTGGCTCGCGACAACGATGCTCTGATCAACGCTCACAAGCTGAGCGGCCAGAAGAACATCTACGTCTCCACCAGCTCCGGGTTCCCCGGTGAGCACGACATGCCGTGGTCCGAGCGCGTGAACGGCCAGCTGTCCTCCGCAGCTCCGGTGATCTTCGAAGGCGCCGTCATCGAGGGCGCCACCAACGCCTGCACCCGCGACCTGGCCCGCCGGACCAATGAATTGGGCATTCCAGTGAACTACAACTTCCGCCCGGCAGGCACCCACCAGTGGGGCTACTGGCAGGACGACCTGCGCGGCTACTGGGGCGACCTGGTTGCCGGCCTGGGCACGGGCGTCAAGCGCCCGCCGCTGGTGCCGACCAAGCCGATCTCGCCAGAGCAGTTCTGGGAGGGCTCCACCGCGGGCTCCCGCTAGTTCTCAGGCGCTCTCACACAGCGCCAGATAGCAACACAACCAGAT
>NZ_JASBOI010000033.1:0-5581 GCF_039907245.1 Corynebacterium sp. c24Ua_83
ATGGATTGTGGGTTGGTGGTGGTTACGCCAGCGTGGGGTTAACGCTTCCACGATATGTAATGTGCGTATCCCAGCAAGAGTCGCCTTTTTATGGGTGCTTGTTGGGCTGATAGAAGTTTTGGAAAAGTTTGTGGGATGTATGTTGTGTCTGATCAATAGCCAGCGAGACTGTTTGAGTGTTGTTGGTGTTGGTTGATGTGATTTATTTATCCTTTTTTCAATTCTTTTGTCAGTAGTTTTTTGTTTTGCCTGGTTTTCAGGCTCACCATGTGTCTGATGGCATTTTTTATGGAGAGTTTGATCCTGGCTCAGGACGAACGCTGGCGGCGTGCTTAACACATGCAAGTCGAACGGAAAGGCCTCTTGCTTGCAAGGGGTACTCGAGTGGCGAACGGGTGAGTAACACGTGGGTGATCTGCCTTGCACTTCGGGATAAGCCTGGGAAACTGGGTCTAATACCGGATAGGACCATGCTTTAGTGTGTGTGGTGGAAAGTTTTTCGGTGCAAGATGAGCCCGCGGCCTATCAGCTTGTTGGTGGGGTAATGGCCTACCAAGGCGACGACGGGTAGCCGGCCTGAGAGGGTGTACGGCCACATTGGGACTGAGACACGGCCCAGACTCCTACGGGAGGCAGCAGTGGGGAATATTGCACAATGGGCGCAAGCCTGATGCAGCGACGCCGCGTGGGGGATGACGGCCTTCGGGTTGTAAACTCCTTTCGCTAGGGAAGAAGCCACTTGTGGTGACGGTACCTGGATAAGAAGCACCGGCTAACTACGTGCCAGCAGCCGCGGTAATACGTAGGGTGCGAGCGTTGTCCGGAATTACTGGGCGTAAAGAGCTCGTAGGTGGTTTGTCGCGTCGTCTGTGAAATCCCGGGGCTTAACTTCGGGCGTGCAGGCGATACGGGCATAACTAGAGTGCTGTAGGGGAGACTGGAATTCCTGGTGTAGCGGTGAAATGCGCAGATATCAGGAGGAACACCGATGGCGAAGGCAGGTCTCTGGGCAGTTACTGACGCTGAGGAGCGAAAGCATGGGTAGCGAACAGGATTAGATACCCTGGTAGTCCATGCCGTAAACGGTGGGCGCTAGGTGTGGGGGTTTTATTTACGATTCCCGTGCCGTAGCTAACGCATTAAGCGCCCCGCCTGGGGAGTACGGCCGCAAGGCTAAAACTCAAAGGAATTGACGGGGGCCCGCACAAGCGGCGGAGCATGTGGATTAATTCGATGCAACGCGAAGAACCTTACCTGGGCTTGACATACACCGGATCGCTGCAGAGATGTAGTTTCCCTTGTGGCTGGTGTACAGGTGGTGCATGGTTGTCGTCAGCTCGTGTCGTGAGATGTTGGGTTAAGTCCCGCAACGAGCGCAACCCTTGTCTTGTGTTGCCAGCACGTTATGGTGGGGACTCGCGAGAGACTGCCGGGGTTAACTCGGAGGAAGGTGGGGATGACGTCAAATCATCATGCCCCTTATGTCCAGGGCTTCACACATGCTACAATGGTCGGTACAGTGGGTTGCGATACCGTGAGGTGGAGCTAATCCCTTAAAGCCGGTCTCAGTTCGGATTGGAGTCTGCAACTCGACTCCATGAAGTCGGAGTCGCTAGTAATCGCAGATCAGCAACGCTGCGGTGAATACGTTCCCGGGCCTTGTACACACCGCCCGTCACGTCATGAAAGTTGGTAACACCCGAAGCCAGTGGCCCAAACTTGTTAGGGAGCTGTCGAAGGTGGGATTGGCGATTGGGACGAAGTCGTAACAAGGTAGCCGTACCGGAAGGTGCGGCTGGATCACCTCCTTTCTAAGGAGTATTTGTTTTTAATTGTTTCTGGGTGAATAGGTAGCCGGTTCAACCAGCCTTTTGTTGGTGGTTGTTGGGTGCTGTTGTGTTCAAGTCACTTTTCTATAGTGTTGGATGTTTGTGTGTTGGGGTTGGCACAGTGTTGGGGTTGGGTTAGCAAAGTTTTGGTTTGTCATGGCTGTTGGGTGTCTGGGACAATCTGTTTGTTCCTTTTTGTGGACGCTCGGCAATGGGCTGATGAGTTTTCGTTGGTTTGTTGTGGGTGTTTAGTGTTGTTTGAGAACTGTATAGTGGACGCGAGTATCTTCTTTTTGTGATTTTTTGTTTGAAATCATTTTTGTTCACGCGCTGATCGCATTGCCTTTTGTTGGGTGTGTGGTTGGTGTGTGGGTGTCTTAGTATTTTGTGTTGTCTGTGAAGGGCGCACGGTGGATGCCTTGGGCATGATAAGCCGATGAAGGACGTGGAAGGCCGCGATAGTCCTCGGGGAGTTGTCAATCGAGCGTTGATCCGAGGGTGTCCGAATGGGGAAACCTGGCCACAGTTGTGTGTGGTCGCTGCATGGATGAATTCATAGTTTGTGTGGTGGTAACGCGGGGAAGTGAAACATCTTAGTACCCGTAGGAGAAGAAAATAATAATGATTCTGCTAGTAGCGGCGAGCGAACGTGGATTTTTGGCTAAACTGCATGCGTGTGATACCTGGCAGGGGTTGCGTGTGTGGGGTTGTGGGGTTGTGTTGTGCGGTGCTGCCATGCCGTGCCCCGACATTGTGTGTTAGCGGAAGTGGTTTGGAATGGCCTGCCGTAGACGGTGAGAGTCCGGTACGTGAAAGCATGTGGTGTTGGGGTTGACATGATGTACCCGAGTAGCAGCGGGCTCGTGGAATCTGCTGTGAATCTGCCGGGACCGCCCGGTAAGCCTGAATACTTATTGTGACCGATAGTGTATGAGTACCGTGAGGGAATGGTGAAAAGTACCCCGGGAGGGGAGTGAAATAGTACCTGAAACCGTGTGCCTACAAGCCGTCAGAGCCTTTTTTTGGGGTGATGGCGTGCCTTTTGAAGAATGAGCCTGCGAGTCAGCGGCATGTCGCGAGGTTAACCCGTGTTGTGGGGTAGCCGTAGGGAAACCGAATCCTAATGAGGGTGTGTTTTAGTGGCGTGTCCTGGACCCGAAGCGGGGTGATCTACCCATGGCCAGTGTGAAGCAGCTGTAAGAGGCTGTGGAGGCGCGAACCCACTTAGGTTGAAAACTGAGGGGATGAGTTGTGGGTAGGGGTGAAAGGCCAATCAAACTCCGTGATAGCTGGTTCTCCCCGAAATGCATTTAGGTGCAGCGTCGTGTGTTTCTTGCCGGAGGTAGAGCTACTGGTTGGTTGAGCGGGACTATCATCTTAGCGACGTCAGCCAAACTCCGAATGCCGGTAAGTCAGAGTACGGCAGTGAGACTGCGGGGGATAAGCTTCGTTAGTCGAGAGGGAAACAGCCCAGATCGCCGGTTAAGGCCCCTAAGAGTGTGCTAAGTGGAAAAGGATGTGGGATCGCGAAGACAGCCAGGAGGTTGGCTTAGAAGCAGCCATCCTTGAAAGAGTGCGTAATAGCTCACTGGTCGAGTGGTTCTGCGCCGACAATGTAGTGGGGCTCAAGTACACCGCCGAAACCGCGGAACTCAATCTTTTGGTTGGGTTGGTAGGGGAGCGTCGTGTGATCGTTGAAGCTGCCGGGTGACCGTGTGGTGGAGGTTATGCGAGTGAGAATGCAGGCATGAGTAGCGAATGATGCGTGTGAAACGTATCCGCCGGATGACTAAGGGTTCCTGGGTCAAGCTAATCTTCCCAGGGTGAGTCGGGTCCTAAGGCGAGGCCGACAGGCGTAGTCGATGGTTAACGGGTTGATATTCCCGTACCCGTGTGTGTGCGACCAATGGTGAATCAGTGATACTAACCACCCTGAAGCGTGTCATGCGCATTTTGTGTGTGTGGTGTGTGGATGCGTGGGACCTGATCTGGTAGTAGCCAAGCGATGGGGTGACGCAGGAAGGTAGCCGAGCCACTTATTTGGATTGTGGTGTAAGCGTGTGGCCCGCAGGAAGTGGTAAATCCGTCCTGCTTTGTGGGTGAGGCGTGATGCGTACCCGTTGTGGGGATGTTGGTGATCCTATGCTGTCGAGAAAAGCCTCTAGTGAGTGCATGTACGGCCCGTACCGTAAACCGACACAGGTGGTCAGGTAGAGAATACTAAGGCGTTCGGGTGAACTGTGGTTAAGGAATTCGGCAAAATGGCCCCGTAACTTCGGGAGAAGGGGTGCCGCTGCTGGTGAACGACGTGTTGAGCTGGTGGTGGTCGCAGAGAATAGAGGGAAGCGACTGTTTACTAAAAACACAGGTCCGTGCGAAGACGGTAAGTCGATGTATACGGACTGACGCCTGCCCGGTGCTGGAAGGTTAAGAGGACCTGTTAGACCCTTGTGGTCGAAGCGGAGAATTTAAGCCCCAGTAAACGGCGGTGGTAACTATAACCATCCTAAGGTAGCGAAATTCCTTGTCGGGTAAGTTCCGACCTGCACGAATGGCGTAACGACTTCCCTGCTGTCTCAACCACAGGCCCGGTGAAATTGCAGTACGAGTAAAGATGCTCGTTACGCGCGGCAGGACGAAAAGACCCCGGGACCTTCACTATAGCTTGGTATTGGTGTTCGGTTCGGTTTGTGTAGGATAGGTGGGAGACTGTGAAGTGGTCACGCTAGTGGTTGTGGAGTCGTTGGTGAAATACCACTCTGATCGGATTGGGCATCTGAACCTCGGCCCGTGATCCGGGTTAGGGACAGTGCCTGGTGGGTAGTTTAACTGGGGCGGTTGCCTCCCAAAGTGTAACGGAGGCGCCCAAAGGTTCCCTCAGCCTGGTTGGCAATCAGGTGTTGAGTGTAAGTGCACAAGGGAGCTTGACTGTGAGACTGACAGGTCGAGCAGGTACGAAAGTAGGGACTAGTGATCCGGCACCGGCTTGTGGAAGCGGTGTCGCTCAACGGATAAAAGGTACCCCGGGGATAACAGGCTGATCTTCCCCAAGAGTCCATATCGACGGGATGGTTTGGCACCTCGATGTCGGCTCGTCGCATCCTGGGGCTGGAGTAGGTCCCAAGGGTTGGGCTGTTCGCCCATTAAAGCGGCACGCGAGCTGGGTTTAGAACGTCGTGAGACAGTTCGGTCTCTATCCGCCGTGCGCGTTGAAACTTGTAGAAGGCTGTCCCTAGTACGAGAGGACCGGGACGGACATACCTCTGGTGGGCCAGTTGTCACGCCCGTGGCATGGCTGGTTGGCTACGTATGGGAGGGATAACCGCTGAAAGCATCTAAGCGGGAAGCCTGTTCTGAGATGAGGTTTCTTTTGAGGTTCCCTATAGATTATGGGGTTGATAGGCCGGATCTGGAAGTCATGTGAGTGATGGAGGTGACCGGTACTAATTAGCCGATGTTCAACACAAAAAGCCACTTTTGTTGTGTGGTTGTTTCTGAGACGATTTCGGATTGTCGCAATAGTGTGTGCTCGCGTCTGTTATGCAGTGTCTGGAACGGCACGACACACCAGCTGAATCGGTGTTGGTTTGGTTGGGTGTGTGTTTTGTTCTGATTATTGGTTTGTCGGTGGTTGTTAGCGGTGGGGTCACGCCCGGTCCCTTTCCGAACCCGGAAGCTAAGCCTACCTGCGCTGATGGTACTGCACCTGGGAGGGTGTGGGAGAGTAAGTCACCGCCGGCACTAAAACTAAA
>NZ_JASBOI010000034.1:0-5012 GCF_039907245.1 Corynebacterium sp. c24Ua_83
CTGCTGTGCAGAGGCGCTGGCGGAGCTGCCGGAGTCGGCGGCATCGTTGGAATCTTCAGATCCGCAGGCGCTTAAACCCATCGCGGCGACGGTGAATAGGGCCAGGGCAGACGTGCGCTTCATGAAGCTGTCCTTAAGTTAAGAGAAGAGTCGTATTAATGAAGAAGCCTAGCGCTTCCGCTAGTCATTCACAGTGAGAACGACCTTTCCCAGCGCGTGGCCCGACTCGACTTCCTCGTAGCCCTCGGCGGCGGCGCTGAAGGGCAGCTCCCTGCCGATTACCGGGCGCATCGCACCCTCCGCCACCAAGCGAGCGAGCTCCGCGAAACGCTCCTGGGTGCGGACTCGAGTGATACCACTGCCACCCAGGCGGGTGGCCAGCTGTTTGTCGGCAGCGCTGCGGATCGCGCCCTCTGGTGCAAGATGCGCAAGCCCCTCCAAGACCTCGCCACCGACGAGGTCCAGGATGCCGTCCATCGGCGGAACAGTAACGTGGGAGCCAGTCTTGCCCAGCTCCGCGGTATCCATAAACCGCGCGCCCAGGCGCTCTACCAGGACCTTCTTGCGAGCACTGGCGATGCCGATGACCTCAATGTCGAAATGCCGCGCCAGTTGCAGGGCATGCGTGCCCACGCCACCGCCCGCGCCGATCACCAGCAGGCGGGCGCCCTCATCCGGCCAAGTTTCCAGGTCGTGCAGTTCTGCCAAAGCGTCGTAGGCGGTCCCGGCGGCCGCGGGTAGGCAGGCGGCATCCGTGGCCTCTACACCGCTGGGGATAGCTGCGGTCGAGGTGGCGTCCAAAAGAACAAAGGAATCACTCGCAGCACCAGTGCCGGAGAAAGCCGAACCAAAGACGTGATCACCTGGCGAAAACCCGGTGGAAGGGGCGGCCTCGACGACGATGCCAGCGGCCTCGCGACCCATGGCCATGGGGAAAGAGACCGGGAAGGAGCCCTGGCGCTGGCCGTTCCGCACTTTAATATCGCCGGGGTTCAGGCCGATCGCCGTGGGGCGGATCAGCACGCTGCCGGGCTGCCAGGTGAGGTCGGCGACGTCGAGGAAGCCGGTGACCTCGGGGCCGCCGAAGGATTCAAAGCCGAAGATACGCATGAACCCCATGGTAGGGGTCCGCTAGTTCTTGGCGAAGCGGCGCATGAGGAAAGCGAACAGAGCGCCGGAGATGTTGTGCCACACGGCGGCGACCGCACCGGGGATGGCGGCCTCCGGAGCCCAGTACTTGCCCGACATGCCCGAGGCCAGGCCAGCGGACTGCGTGGCGACCTCGATGGCGGTGGTACGGCACACGGCGGGGGACTCGCCGGTAGCGCGGGCGGCGAAGTAGCCCAGGACGTAGCCGATGAGGTTGTGGATGATGACGGCAACCAGGACGGTTACGCCGACGTTCATCAGGGTCTCCGAAGACTTAGCCACTGCGGGAAAGACCACGCCACCGATGGCGATGATGGACAGCCACGGCAGGACCGGCAGCAGGAACTGGACGATGCGGTCGAAGATCACACGGATGACCAGGCCGCCGATGACGGGCAGCAGCACGGTCTGGACCAGGCTCCACGCCATGGACTTGCCATCCACCGGGGTTTCCTCGCCCGCGAGCAGCAGCATGATCACCGGGGTGACGATCGGGGAGAGGATCGTGGAGACGGAGGTCATGGTCACGGACAGGGCAACGTCGCCCTTGGCCAGGTAGGAAACCACGTTAGAGGTGGTGCCGCCCGGGACAGAGCCCAGCATCAGCAGGCCGACCGCCAGCATGGGGTTCAGTCCCAGCAGCTTGGCAACGGCCATTGCACCCAGCGGCATGATGACGAACTGTGCCAGCACGCCGATGAAGATCGGCATGGGGCGCTTGATGACCAGTGCGAAGTCCGGCAGCGTCAGCGTGAGGCCCATGCACAGCATGATGATGGCGATCATCGTGGAGATGTGCGCCGCCAGGGGAGTGAAGGTGTCCGGGCTGGCCAGTGCCAGGCCAGCACCGATCAGGATGAATGCGGGGAAGGCCCACACGGCAATGGTGGCGGAGCGTTCCTCAGAGGCATTGGTGGCATTGGTGTTTTCCGCGCCGGTTTTGGGCGCTTCGGTGTTCTTCTCTTTGGTCGTCATGTGACCAGTATATGAGATAGGAGTCTCAAAGTATGAAATTCTCCGGAAAAGCCTGCCGTGAACGGGGGTGGGGGGATTGGTTAGAGTGGTTCTAACGGCTCGCGCCCAGGCTCGAACTCAACAGAAGGAGTGACCAATGAACCAATCCCGCACCTGGTTCACCAGCGACCTGCACCTTGGCCACCCCTTCGTCGCCGAACTGCGCGGCTACGGCACCAGCGGGGAGATCGACGCGGACGTCGAACGGCACGACGCAACGATCTTGAACAACCTCACCAGCGCCCTGGCCCCGGGCGATACGTTGTGGGTTCTCGGCGACATTTCCTCTGGGTGGGGCCCGCAGGAAGAGCGAGCGCTGGACTTGCTGGCCCAGGCCTTTTCCGGCCTGGATGTCACCGTTCACCTGATCGCCGGCAACCACGACTCCTGCCACCCGCTGCACGCCAACAGCGCCGAGCGGCAGCGCCGCTTCCTGGAGGTTTTCGATTCCGTGCAGCCCTACCAGTGTGTTGTCCCGTGGGATCCGGATGGCGACGGGGTGGCCGATAACGAGGACCTAGCTAAGAAGGCCGATACCGAGGTCGCCTGGCTGTGCCACTTCCCGCGCCCTGGTCAGGACCACGAGGGCATGGAGTCTCGCTACGACTCTCTGCGCCTGGACGTGCCATACGTCATTCACGGCCACCTGCATTCCGCGGCGCCCATCACTGGGCCGGGTCAGGTCGACGTGGGAGTGGATGCTTGGGATCTGCGCCCCGCCCCATATGAAGAGGTCATGGAGTTGCTTTACCGCGATGCATAGCGCCCAAAGCCGGTGCGTAGGTATCTATTTATGTATATTTATGCTGTGCGTTTATCGCTCGGGGCACTTTGTTGACCCTTTTTCTAGGTGACGCTAACTTCTCGGCGCGCAACAACATGAATAAACGGGACTTGAGGTTATGACGTTCGACTTTTCCCAGTACACCTACCGTCCGCGGCATGCGGCGAAGAGCTCACGCTCCGCTGCAAAGGGCATCGCCACCGCCGCTCTGACCGCCTCCATTGGTGTGGCAGGGTTCGCCGTCCCGGCGAATGCTGCGCCTGCGGGTCCGCCCGCCGGATCGCAGCTTCCGCCCATGCCACAGGTTCAGCTTCCCCCGCCGCCGCAGCTCCCGCAGCTCCCACCGTTGCCTCCGGTTCCGCAGGCTGTGGAGGATGCGCTGAACCAGCTGGGAATGTCCGCCAACCAGATCCCGGGTTCCTCCGCCCCGCAGCGCCCGGCGCCGCACCGGTCGGCACCGAACAATGGCTACAAGGTACGCACGATCCACAACGTGCCCGCGCGCACATCCATGGCAGTGGTGACCAATAACGGCATCGCCAAGACCCCGAACGCGGATGAGTCTCGCCCGGGGCTTTCCATCGTGAAGCTGTACATGGCGGACTACGTGCTGCGCTACGGCGATCGCAGTAACTCCGATCGTTACCTGGCAGAGCGCATGATCCGCTTCTCCGACGACGGTGCAGCCTCCAAGGTCTACCGCAAGTACCCGCGATCTATCAGTACCATCGCCCGCGAGTATGGCCTACGCAACACCCGTGCAGCCGTCCACTGGGGTAACTCCTATACATCCGCGACGGATACCGCTCTATTCCTGCACAAGCTGCGTATCCGCCACCCGCGCTCCCTGGTGCTGCACTGGATGCGCACCGCCAGCCCCGTGGCGGCTGACGGCACCCGCCAGAACTGGGGAACGGTGCACCTGCCGGGCGTCAACGGCACGAAGTGGGGCTGGTCCGATTACGGCCGCCAGACTTTGGCTTCGGCCTCCTTCGGCAACGGATACACCGTGGCCTCCTTCTCCTGGGGCGGCCGTGCGGTGCAGAACGCAGATACTCGAGCGGCAGCAGGATACCTACGATAGTCTTAAGTCTCGAAGTGCAGTGGCACATAAGCAACTAAGGCACATGAAGGATTGAGCTCGGCTCCTGGTACGGAAAGTTTTTAGGTAATGGCACCACAGAACAAGAACCCTTTCAACAGCGGAGGCAACGGCGCGGACGGGCAGAACGCCGACAACCCGACCGAATATTTGGGGCAAGCCAAGTCGGAAGGGGCAGGTGCGGAGCCCCCGCAGTACCGCCGCCAGGATGATCAGAGCACGCAGGTATTCGGAGCCTCCGGTACTGGAAACTCGCAGGGCTACCAGAACACGGGCAATCAGGGGTACGGTGCGCCTGGTTTTAACCCTCAGGGTGGCTACGGCCAGGCAGACCAGCAGGGCTATGGCCAGCAAGGATACGGTCAGGCCGGTCAGCAGGGCTATGGCCAAGCTGCCTACGGTCAACAGGGCTACGGCCAGCAGGGTTATGGCCAGCAAGGATACGGTCAGGCCGGCCAGCAGGGTTACGGCCAGCCCGGCCAGGCATATGGTCAGGCATACGGCCAGCCCGGCCCTAACGGCTCCAACGGACAAGGTGGCAACGGCAAAGTAGCCAAGATCGTCGTCGGCCTACTGGTGCTTATCGCGCTGGTAGTTGGCGGTGTGCTGATTTACAACCTGGTCTCCAGCGACGACGACGGCGACGAAAAGCCCACCTCCTCTACATCCGAGACCACGGATACGACGGGGGAGAACAACGAAGAGACTTCGGGGAACCAGAACGAAGACAACCCGCTGACCTCGATCCCCACCCCCTCTGGCATCACTCTGCCCTCGGACTTCCCGGACATGTCTGATTACCAGGATCAGCTCGACGACAGCCTGAAAGATTTGGAAGAGATGCTGAGCAGCATGACCGAAAGCCCTGCCGTGCCCACCGGTAGGCCCAGCTACAACTAGTTAAGCTGCAACGGTGCAAGCTGCAACGGTGCCCAGAACTTAAGGGCGCCAAACTCCAAGCAA
>NZ_JASBOI010000035.1:0-4495 GCF_039907245.1 Corynebacterium sp. c24Ua_83
ATGTACGTCTATGGCGTGCATGCTCCCTTTTCTCATGCCAAAATCTTGTCGCGAATGCGTTAGGACTTGGGTGGAGTTCTGGCTTGCGGTCTGCAGACCACCGAGTACATCACCGAACCTGCCGGTTACGTTTACAAGCAGGTTTCGGAAATTTTCGGCAACTGCGACCAATCCGTTGACTAGTACATTTTCCACGAGGGGTTCCTTTCTGTTTGATTGATAGCCTTCGGCCTTTCTGCGTTGATTACCCTGTCCGCTGGGCCCAGCAGAAGCGGTGAAGAGCCTGCAAGCCGCGGTGTATATTGCGCACTGTTCAGAGGTCAGCTGGGTCGACCCGCTGCTGGCAACCGCAGATAGGTCCTGCTTCATGAAGTCGCAATGATTTTTGGCCTAGTTGTGGCGGCACTGGCAGCCTGTTTTTCGTAACCGCGCGAATTCTGCGCGGAGTGACCGTGGAACTGCACGGCTGTCCTAGCAAATGGGTGGATGGTCGGTTTCGCGGTCTGCTTTTTTATCGAACAATAATGGCTCTACAGTAGAGCTGTGCTCGTGAGAATCTCACATGTTGCTTCTTTGCTCGGTTAATCTCCCCATAAAAAGCTGAAAGGAGAATGCGGTGACACAAGGCCATAGAACCCGTCGTGAAGAATACGCAGCTCTTACTCGACAAGCCCTTATCAAGTCGGGTTCTGAAAGGTTTTCAACCTTTGGATACTCTGACACTTCGATAGCCCAGATCGCCGATGATGCGAGGGTGTCAAAGGGCGCTTTCTATCATCATTTTGAGGATAAGAGTTCGTTGCTCAAGGCTGTTCTCTCAGAGGCCTGCGATAGTGCAGCGCGGAAGATCGAGTACGCTTTTGAGAATCAAGTGGATTCTGATTCGCTTGTTTCTGGTGCTCTTGACTCTGCAATGGAATCTATTCAGGTCGATAGTCGGTATCGCAATCTTCGTCAGCAGGCAGTAGGTGTTTTGTCAGCTGGTGAGAGGCGGGAACTAGACAATCGAGTTCGGGTTCCTCTCGTTTCTAAGATCTTCTCGCTACTGGAAGCGCAAGGAAAGATTGGGGATGACGTCAGCGTTAATGCCGCTACAGTGCTTGTAGTAGCTATGCTCGAAGGAACGCTTGACGAGATGACAGCGAGTGATGATCCGCAGCGTTGTTACGCTGAGTACCGTCCACTTTTGTTGCGTTTTATCGAAGCGCTTGCGTATTAGGTGCGGCTGCAGCCTCATCGTTGAGGTGAGGGGAGGAAGATCCTTGAAGTGAGGTTCCCGAAGACGAATGCCAAATTTTCCTTTCCAGGTTGCCGATAATGCAGTTTGGAAGACTTGTATGCCATCTTCACTCTGGCATGCCTGTGTACCGACCGCCATGAGCTTGCAACTTGTTGAGTCTTGTGAGCTCGTCCTCCGTGAGGGAAACCTTGAGAGCGTTGACATTCTCTAGTAGTTTTGCTCGCTGTTTTGTTCCTGGAATAGGAACGACATCCTTGCCTCGTGCCAGTACCCAGGCAAGGGATACTTGGGCGGCTGTGGCGTTGTGATTGCGGGCGATGGATTCGATGATTTCGACTTGTTCTAGGTTTTTCTTGAGGTTTCGGCGTTTCCAGCGGGGAAGAGCTCGTCGGTAGTCAAGTAGGGGGAGTTGCGTGGTGGCTTTGTTATCCCCGGACAGGAGGCCTCTGCTGAGCGGCGAGTATGACACGATACCAATGTTGTGTTTCCGCGCTTCGGGTACGGGTCCTTGTTCAATGTCGCGTGATAAGAGTGACCATTCTGATTGCAGCGCGGTGATGGGGTACGTCTCATTGGCGGTATGGAGTTGTTCAGCTGAGAGCTCACTGACGCCAATGTGGCGGATGAGGCCTTCTTGCACGAGGTCAGCCATAGCGCCGATAGATTCTTCGATGGGGACCTCAGGGTCAGGCCGGTGAAGATAATAGAGGTCGATGTAGTCGCGGCGGAGTCTTTTTAAGGATCCAATGACAGCTGTGCGGCAGTTTTCTGGTCGTCCGTCTTGTCCAGTGGGGAAGGATAGTCGGTTGGTAGTGATGCCGAATTTAGTCGCGATAACAATATCGTCGCGGTGTGATAGGTGCTCACCGAGTAGTTCTTCATTGTGACCGTTGCCGTAGGACTCGGCCGTGTCGAAGAAGGTTATGCCTTGATCGAGTGCGAGGTTCAGCGTGGCGATGGCTTCAGTTTTGTTCGGTCGGCCGTAAACAGTGCTCATGCCCATACATCCCAGGCCGACAGCAGAAACGGTGAGGTCGCGGAGTTGACGAGTTTGCATGGAAATTGTCCTTAGAAAAGAGGGGTTAGTGCCGACCGATGATTGGTTGGTGCACACTGGTCGTAGTCGGCTGGGTAGGGCGCTAACTTGGCGTTGCTGTGATGGGTTGTTCGTCTACGGGCGGCGTGTTGGCTTCCGCCTGTGGGGTGGGGGCAGTGTGTGCGGGTGTGTTGTCCGGCTCATGGGTAATGAGGTCGCTGCGGCGAATGGAGAATAGAGCAGCGATGAGTCCGATGGCGGCGATGGCGGCTGCTGTTGTGAAGGCGATGTGGAGACTGTCAATGAATGCGGTGTTAGCTGCATCGACAATGGGGGCGCGAATAGCTTCCGGGACTGCTGTGGCGATGATTTTGCCACCTCCGGTGGCTGCAGCATCGGCGACTGCGGAGCGGGAGTCAGTAAGGATGGCAGTGGCGTCATTAGAAGTGAAGTTTGCGGTGACTCGGTTGGCGAACAAAGCACCGATGCCGGCGATGCCGATGGCGGTGCCGACCTGCTGGAAGGTTTCGTTGACGCCGGAGGCCACACCGGTCCGGTCAGGGGTAGTGGTGGATACAGACAATTCAGCACGGACGGGATTAAACAGGCCCATCCCCATGCCGAGGACGAACATCATAGGCAGAGCAGCGGTCCAAGAGTCATGTACGTCGACGAGGTTGATGAGTAGTAAGCCCACGGCGACACAAGCCAGAGAGAGGGAGAGGACGACACGTGGGGAAGTGCGGGAGGCAAGCTCAGAAGTGGCGGCTGCACCAACGAAAAGTGTCAAGGTCAGAGGTAGGGCACGAAGGCCAGTGTCCCATGCGCTGTACCCCAGGTAGGACTGCAGGTAGGTGACGAAGAGGAAAATGGCGGCGAATACGGAAATGTTAATGGTGAGCGTGACGATATTGAGACCGTTGTAGGTTCGGTTCCGAAATAGCGTCATGTCGAACAACGCCTGGTCGCCTTTGCGAACCTGGATCAGTATGAAAGCAATCGCTGCGATGATTGTAGCGGCGAAGAGGCTGAGGATGATATCGCTGGTCCAGCCTTCTGCTTCCCCACGCAGGAGGGCAAAGACGAAGCAGGTCAGTGCGGTAGAGAAGGTGAGCGTTCCGGCGATATCAACGGGTGGGGTGTTTTGTGAGCGAGACTCTGTGACGCGGAAGAACGTGATGCCCATGCAAATCAGTCCGACGGGGACGTTAACAAGGAAGATCCACCGCCAGTCAAGCCCGTCGGTTAAGCCGCCGCCAATAAGGGGGCCGAAGGCGATGGCAAGTCCGCTGACGGCGCCGAAAATACCGAATGCGCGGCTACGGTCTGGCCCGGTGTAAACGTTGCCGATGAGGGCCGGTCCGATGGCAAAGAGGATCGCACCACCGAGTCCCTGAAGGACGCGGGAGGCGATGAGAATTTCAATGTTCCATGCAACGCCGCAAAGGAGAGATGCGACCGTAAAGACGGCGAGGCCAATTGTAAAGAGTCGGCGTCGGCCAAATCTGTCTCCGAGTGACCCGGCAGCCACCAAAATGGCGGCGAGTCCAATGGCGTAGGAATCGAGAACCCACTGTAGCTGGGTGAAGCTGGCATCGAATGAGGATCGGATATCAGGTAGGGCGACGTTCACGACCGTGATGTCAAGCATGAGCATAAAGGCGCTTAGCGACGTGATGAGAAGCGTCCATGCGCGGCCGGTTGTGTGAGGTTTCGTTTGCGGAGAATCTAGGGAAGCGGTGAGGGCGGTCATGTGTGATCCCATCTTGAAGTACCGTAGGTATAAAACCGACCGACGGTCGGTTAATTGGAAGGTTATATGATGCTCCGAGGATTTTCCACTGTTCGGTCTGAATTTTCTTGCTTACCTATAGGTGGACTATTGGGTTAAGCCTGATCTCCCCGTTCGGTAGACGCTTGCTGTCTTGTTCTGGTGGGGTGTTAGAAGAGGCATGCAAACTCTAATGAATGTTGCTCCAAATGGTTCAAATGAGGTGCCGGAGCCCTTGTCATGTGAAAAGTGGCAGGTTGCACAAGGCAATTAAATGGTCTTCCGAGGAGTTAAACTAGTAATCCGCTTCCGGGTTGGTGAAGCTCATCGAACCGAGTATTCGGTCAAGTGAATGTGTCAGACCTTCGACCCTTCGTTCTAAACCGAAGATGCGCACGCTGAAGAGGTTTGCGGCGACCGGCCAAAAATTTTTCATTCTGATCACCGT
>NZ_JASBOI010000036.1:0-4454 GCF_039907245.1 Corynebacterium sp. c24Ua_83
ATTGAACACTAATCGGGCGGATATAAGGTCTTGATGCTTATATCCGCCCGATTTACCCGTTCTGATCAATAATAATGCTGAAAGTCAGACACACTTATTGCTACTTAACCCGGATCGTATCTAGAATTTAGATGTACATCGCGGGCCATCGTTTTTGCAGGAGTCATGTGGGTTAGCTCCGTCGGTAGTAGTAGGGGTAAGTAGGATAGCGCGTTCGAGCTGCGTGGCGTACGGGTCGGAAACCGGACGCTATTCGGGCTTACCCCAGCGGAATATTCTGCCGACTCAGCTACCTCAACTGTAGATGTCCTGTGTATTTCGATTAATCTTCCGAGTCTTTCTGGCCTTGATTAATCGAGGGTTAGTTTACGCGCGGGTGCCTGTGTTCCCGCCGGACATGAGAGGCGCGCCGTCAGCATTGCGCTGCACGGGGAAGTTCTCCGGCAGGAAGAGGGATACGCCATCCTTCGCGGTGAGCACATCACAGTGGTTATCGTGCACCCAGAACGTCAGGGGAGAGACGTTCACCGGGTGTTGGCGCAGCTCGTGGCGGGTCTGAGCCATCTGCTGCATGATGTTGTCCGCCGGCTGGTTCGGCACCACAGGGTGAACCAGAACCGTGCTGCCACCGGGCATGGAGACCACGTGTCCGTGGCCGTGGTCAGGAATCTTGGTGATCTGCAGGAAGAGATCGAACGTGATGGCGAGCGTCGCCCCGAAGGGGAAATCGGACTTTACCTGGAAGAAGACATCGCCAGCCCTTGCAATCTTCAATGTTTCGAGAGACTTACGCGTGGTGGCCATAGACGCTGCTGACCAGCAGCTTCCTGCGCTGCTGATTGTTGTGGGGTGGTGTCGTTGTTCTTCTTCCTGCCGAATAGTCCAAACATGGCTGTGAGAGTACGCAAGTTTTGGAAGCCCCGCATGGCTTTGCTTCAGAAACTCTGAATGGCTTTAATCAGCGCCGCCTCCACAGCGCCGAGGCTGAGGGCGTCAACTCCCAAAATATGAGAGGTACGGGGGTATTTCTCTCAAATCGTGATTTGGGCCCGAATAATCACCTATGGTTTTAGAACTACCCAAAATGTAGTTAATGGGCTCGCAAACCCCGTCCAAACCAGGACTTCACCAGGCATAACGGCCTTAAGAAACGCGAGCAGTAGTAAGTATGCAAGAGACACACCAGTAAGGAGCCTCCCTTGCTTATCGGTATCCCAAGAGAGCCAGAAGCCCTGGTTTCGGCTACACCGGACACTGTGGGCAAGCTCATCAAGCTTGGCTACGAGGTCGCGGTCCAGTCCGGCGCAGGCGACCAGTCCAATTACCCTGACAACCTGTACGAAGAGGCCGGCGCGCGCATCGTCGGCGACGACGTTTGGCACGCGGACATCATCACCGCCCTCGACGCGCCAACCGACGAACAGCGCGCACAGCTCAAGCCCGGCGCCACCCTTATCGCTCGCCTGGCACCGGGCCGCAACGAACAGTTCATTCAGGAGCTCGCGAACCAGAACGTGACCTCCGTGGCCATGGACACCGTTCCGCGCATCTCCCGCGCACAGTCCATGGACGTACTCAGCTCCCAGGCCAACATCGCCGGCTATCGCGCGGTTATCGAGGCGGCCAATACCTTCGGTCGCCTGTTCACCGGCCAGGTCACCGCCGCCGGCAAGGTTCCGCCTGCCGTCGTCTACGTCATCGGCGCGGGCGTGGCTGGTCTGGCCGCGATCGGCACCGCGAACTCCATGGGAGCGATCGTCAAGGCCACGGATCTGCGCCCCGAGACCGCCGAGCAGGTCGAGTCCATGGGCGCCGAGTTCGTCGCCATCCAGGCGGAGACCGAGAAGTCCGAGGACGGCTACGCCAAGGAAATGACCGCCGACCAGGCGCAGGCCGCCGCGAAGCTCTACGCTGAGCAGTCCGCCGCCGCCGACATCGTGATTACCACCGCGAACATCCCGGGCCGCAAGTCCCCGGTTCTGCTGACCGCCGCCGATGTGGCTGCGATGAAGCCCGGCTCCGTCATCGTCGACATGGCCGCTGCCAACGGCGGCAACTGCGAGCTCACTGTCCCCGGCGAGATCACCGTCACCGACAATGGCGTGAGCATCATCGGCTACACGGATCTCGCTGGCCGCCTGCCCGCCCAGGCCTCGCAGCTCTACGGCCAAAACGTGGTCAACCTGCTTAAGCTCATGACCCCGGGCAAGGACGGCCAGCTGACCTTCGACCTGGAAGACGAGATCGTTCGCGGCATCACCGTCACGCACTCCACCGCCGCTGTGCCGTCTGCTGTCGCTTCTTCCGACGCTCCTTCTAATGACGCCACGTCCCAGCCCGCCGGGGAGGTCGCTGAGATCCTCTGGCCGCCCCCACCGGTCAAGGTCTCTGCAGCCCCCGCCGCGCAAGGTGCGGGTTCCAAGGCCGATACGGATGCGGTTGCTGCGGAGCAGTCGGCGTCAGACCAAGAAGGCGAGGCAAAGAACAAGGGTGCGGGGTGGAAGATCCTCGCTGCGCTGCTCGGCATCGCGCTGATTCTCGCCAGCCCGATGCAGGTTGCCGGCGAATACATGCTGCTCATGCTGGCTATCGTCGTGGGCTTCTACGTGATCACCGCGGTGACGCACAAGCTGCACACGCCGCTGATGAGTGAGACGAACGCGATCTCCGGCATCATCCTGGTTGGCGCGATCCTGCAGGTGGGTAGCTCCAACCTGGTGGTCGCGGGCTTGAGCTTTGTGGCGATTGTCGTGGCCTCTATCAATATCTTCGGCGGATTCTTCGTGACCCGTCGCATGCTGACCATGTTCGACGGAGGTAACTAAGCCATGAAACAGCAACTCCTTAGCGCCGCAGAGACCGGCACGCAGAACCTCGTCAACCCGACCGTCCTCGAGTGGACGGACAAGATCACCAACCTGGCCTACCTGGTCGCGGCACTCCTGTTCATCCTGGCGCTCGCGGGCCTGGCGAAGCAGCAGACCGCATCGCGCGGCAACCGTTTCGGCATCGCCGGCATGACCATCGCGCTCATCGCAACCATCGTCAAGGCCGTGGTCAACTCCATCAACGGGGGAGATGCCTCCACAGGCCCGCTCGTGACCGTGCTGTTGATCGCCGTGGCGATGCTGCTCGGTGCCGCGATTGGCATCCCGCGCGCCAAGAAGGTCGAAATGACCGAAATGCCGGAGCTCATTGCGATGCTGCACAGCTTCGTGGGCTTGGCCGCCGTGCTCATCGGCGTGAACTCCTTCATCCAGCCGGACGAGCGCACGAAGTCCATCGAGGCCTTCCATCTGGGCGAGGTATACCTGGGTGTGTTCATCGGTGCGGTGACGCTCACGGGCTCCATCGTGGCGTACCTCAAGCTATCCGGAAAGATGGACGGCAAGCCGCTGATGCTGCCGGGCCGCCACCTGCTGAACCTGGCTGTCATTGTGGTGTCCCTCGTGGGCATGGTGCTGTTCATCTCCGCTGGTCACGAGAACCTGACCCTGGCGTGGATCGCGCTGGGCGTAATGCTTGCGCTGGCACTGTTCCTGGGCTACCACCTGGTCGCGGCCATTGGCGGTGGCGATATGCCGGTGGTTGTGTCCATGCTGAACTCCTACTCCGGCTGGGCGGCCGCGGCGGCGGGCTTCATGCTGGCCAACCCGCTGCTCATTATCGTGGGCGCGCTGGTCGGTTCGTCCGGTGCCTACCTGTCCTATGTGATGTGCCAGGCAATGAACCGCAGCTTCGTCTCCGTTATCCTCGGCGGCTTCGGTGGTGAGGCCGCGGCTTCTGACGACCGGGAGTACGGCGAGCACACCGAGGTCACCGCGGCTGAAACCGCGGAGCTGCTCAAGGGCGTGAAGAAGGTCATGATCACCCCGGGCTACGGCATGGCCGTGGCGCAGGCGCAGTACCCGGTGGCAACACTGGTGGAGCGCCTGAAGGAACAGGGCGTGGAGGTCACCTTCGGCATCCACCCTGTGGCAGGCCGCCTGCCAGGACACATGAACGTGCTGCTGGCTGAGGCCAAGGTGCCGTATGAGATTGTCCTCGAACTCGACGAGGTCAACGATGACTTCGAGGGCATCGACGTGGTGCTGGTCATCGGTGCAAACGATACCGTCAACCCGATCGCCGAGGAGCCAGGTTCCCCGATCGCGGGCATGCCCGTGCTGAAGGTCTGGGAGGCGGAGAAGGTCATCGTCTTCAAGCGCTCCATGGGCTCCGGCTACGCGGGCGTGCAGAACCCGCTGTTCTTCAACGAGAACACGGACATGCTGCTGGGGGACGCGAAGAAGACCGTCGAGGACATCATCGCGAACCTGTAGGGGTTTCCTTGCAGGAGTTAGGGGCCTGAGCTAGGGGGGTGTCCCTATGTTTTTGTCAAGTGCCAGACCGATGTTGACGAGAACAGTCTTGGGAGTAGTTTCTTAGGCGTGCCTAGGAGCCGACCAGCGTGC
>NZ_JASBOI010000037.1:0-4105 GCF_039907245.1 Corynebacterium sp. c24Ua_83
AAAGTACGAAGAGTCTACCGATTCTCTCCCTAAGGTAGAAGGAACTACCTGGAATGTTAAGTACCCCGACGGTCAAGAAGCAGTCGTAACTTCGGAGCAGGTCGCTGAAGGGAAGATCCAGAACAGGATGGTTCCGTCGACCGACGTAACGCTCACCAAGAAGGTAACTGGGCCTGCGGCATTCAAGGTTGACGACGATCATGTTTTCCAGGTTGAAGCTACCTGGATGGATGACGAGGGCAATCAGCAGCAGCGCGTTGTTGAGGTTAAGAAGGACGGTTCCGTAAACCTGGAAGGTTTGCCGCTCAACAAGGAAATTACCCTGGTAGAGCGCACTGAGAAGGTATCTGCGTCGGAAGACTCCGAGAATCTGAAGTGGACCGGTATCAACTGGACTGTAGATGGCCCGAACGACGTTGTTCAGGATGAGAATGATCCAAACAAGGCTATCTTGACGCTGAAGGGTAAGGCTGGCGAGCCTGTACAGGTTGATCTAGAGAACAAAACCGGTGGTAAGGGGCTCATTATTATCCCGTTGCCCATCCCACTGCCTCCGTTTGGCGGATCTGGCACTCCCCCGGGATCCAGTGTTGTTCCCCCAGCCCCGGGGGGTAGCACCCCGGGTGGCTCCACCCCAGGTACGGAAACCCCAGGTAGCAGCACTCGCGAAGAGGAACCTTCCAAGGGATCGACTGATTCCTCGCAAGGTAATGAGGATAGCCGAGGCGGACTCCTCGCGATGACCGGTGCCAACGTTGGTGGAGTTCTGATTGTTGCGCTGGCTATGAGTCTTGCCGGTATCGCATTGATGATTCTGCGCCGCCGCAAGCTTTCCTAAGGGATCATCACCAAGTACATAACATGTAGAAAGGAGTTGAAATGCTTATTCTTCCATTGCTGATTGAGATCCCCGAGATCTCTACTACTGGATCTGCTGTTCTCGATGGAATCGGAGGATTGCTGATTCGCCTGTATGACCTGATTGCTGGCACAGGCCTTGAGCGTTTTATCATCGGCTCAAGTTAGTCAGTACTGTTCCCGGTAGTGATCCCCACCCGCCCTAGGGTTTGTTGAGGCTCTCTGAGGCGAGGGTGGTGGGGGTCACTACCGGGTTCCTCCTACAATGGTCCAGAGGCGGACTCTAGGAATGAGCCGCTTCCCGGAGCCACAGCTAGCCCACCAGGGCTAGCTACTTCCCTAGCTGGCGCGGAAAACCTCCGCGACCAGCGGCAACTCCTCGAGCCCCGCTCCCGGTGTACGCACCAGGAGCGGGGCTCCTGGCATTCCAGACACACACTCCACCCACTTCAACCGCCGCGCATCCACCGCCCGGCGCCCCACCTGAAACCACCACAAAGCGTGCCCCACCAACGCCCACGAATCATCCTCAAAACGCACCACAAACTCCCGATCCCCCAACTCCGCGCGGCGCAATCCCTCCAGCGCAGCCGCATTCTGACCCGGCGCCACCGCAAACCCCGCAGCCGTCAGGCGCTCCACCACGCCCAGACGATGCACAAACCCCTCCGCATCCTCCACCACCAAAGGAGCCCCCGCTCGGCACGCCCGCACCGCCTGAAAACGCCACACCACCGGCTGAACCCCCGCACGCCGGCCACGCACAACTGCCCACCCCAGCGGCTCCTCCGGCTCCACGGAAAGCGTTACCAACGGCCCCGAGGCGGCCGTCTCCACCACCACAGTGCGAGGGGCAGGGGAGGCCGAAGGGGCGTCACTAGGTACGTCAGAAAGCGCCCCTGACAGCACTGGGGCGAAAGAATAAGGGTGACGACGCAACAGCCTCATCGCACGCCTCCACCAGCTCCGCGTCGGTGGCGTTGAAGCCTACGCCCAACGATTCTAACTGAGCCCACAACTGCGCAAACGGCACCGAAGGCTGAGCCTCCCACGCCGCGCGCAGGCGCTCCACCACGGCGGGGATGTGCGTCGGATCCTCCGGATGCACGGCTCTAGTCGGCCTGCGTGGAGTTAACCAGCCCAGCGGCCGGCAAGGCCCGATCCAGCGCGCGGAGCAGCACATCCGTCTCCTCCGCCGTTGTCACCGTCACGCGCACGCCCTCGCCCGCGAAACACCGCGCGATGACACCCTCGCGCTTCAGAGCCTCGTCCAGCGCCTCCGCGCGCTCGCCCACGTTCAGCCACACAAAATTCGCCTGCGACGGGTACGTCAGTGGCTCGCCTGCCGCGGCTTCGTTGGCGCCGATGCCCTCGGCCTCGCCCCCGTCGGCGCCAGTCGGAGCAACCCCCGCCAAATACGCCTCCACCCGCTCGCGCTCCGTCACCGTCGCGTCCACACGCGCGGCCAGCTCGCCCTGCGCCTGCACGCTCGCGATCCCCGCCGCCTGCGCCAGGGCATTCACACCGAAAGGAATCCCCACCTTATTCACGGCCTCCACCAGCTCCGCCGGCCCGATCAGGTATCCCAGCCGCAGCCCTGCCAGCCCATATGCCTTCGAGAACGTCCGGCAGACCGCCAGGTTTGGGTAGCGCTGCAGCTCCTCCAGCGCCACCGGAGACTCCGCATCCCGGTTGTACTCCACATACGCCTCATCCAGCACAACCGTCACATCCGCAGGCACGCGCCCCATAAACTCACGGAACTCGTCGCGGCTCACCGTCGTGCCCGTCGGATTATTTGGGTTGCACACAAAAACCAAGCGCGTACGCTCGCCGATCGCGTCGCTCATTGCCTTTAGGTCATGACGCCCACTCTTCAGTGGAACACCCACCCCAGCCGCACCGGCGATCTTGCACAGGATTGGATATGCCTCGAACGACCGCCAGGCGTACACAACCTCATCGCCGTCCTTGCAGGTGGCCTGCACCAACTGCTGGCACAGGGCGGAACTGCCATTACCCACGGCGACATCGTCGAGGTCCACGCCCAACCACTGCGCGAGCTTCCCACGCAACGCGCCCGAAGCCATGTCGGGGTAGCGGTTGAGGTTTGAGGTGGCGTCATTAATAACAGCACTAACAGAAGGCAACAGCGACAGCGAAGACTCGTTGGAAGCCAACTTCAGCGCGCCCGGCTGGGTGGAGCCGGGGGCGTATGCGGGCAGGGAAGAAAGATCGGGGCGAATCATACTGCACAGTGTAGTGGGCGCCGGAGACAGGGCTGCGGGGAGGTTTCAGGAAGTGGGCGGGATTTTGGGGAAGGTAGGCAGGTTGTGTAGTCTAAGTTCGGTCGAGATTGTGGCATCTGGAAACAGTGCTGCGATACGACGTTCGGAGGCGTGCCAGAGCGGCCGAATGGGGCTCCCTGCTAAGGAGTTGTCCCTTAGGGGACCGCAGGTTCAAATCCTGTCGCCTCCGCAACTTCGACAGAGTGCGTCAGCGCCAGAGCTGCCCACAAAGCTGCCCGGTTACTTGTGGTGAGGTTCCGGGGCTAACAGCTGCGGACAGTGTTGTGGGGCGTGTGGTGCGCCTGTGGTGGTCCGCTGGGATCGTGCCGGCGTGAAGCACTTTGTCGAAGTTTCCAAGCGCCCGTAGCTCAACGGATAGAGCATCTGACTACGGATCAGAAGGTTGGGGGTTCGAATCCCTCCGGGCGCACCGTTTTCCCCTGTGGCTGGCGGTTTACGCCGGCTGCGGGGGTTTCTTTGTGCTCGAATGCTGGGCGGTTGGCATGTGTGCGTACCGCGTGCACACGCACGCGGGAGCATGGGCGCCGCAGGCGATGTGGGGCCGACAGTGGCGGTCGCGTTAGCGAGCGCCTCCGCACAGCGCACACTTCGGCCGCTGAGGCCTCTGGCGCGCGTCGCGCGCCGGGTCTGTAGACCTCCTCCGTTCCGTCCATGGTGCACTGCCTCGTCCCCATGGCGGTCACGCGAACTACTTCATTCCCGTGACGGTCCTGGGTGCTACCTATTTCCCGTGGCGGCCGTGGTTTCATTTCCGCTGGTGAAGTGGGGATTTGTTGTTTTGCTCCCCCGGTGTGTAAAGTTAATCTGCGTTGCAAGGGAAACCTTGCAGACCTAATCGATGCCCTTTGGGGCAGCGGTGATGCGCCCGTAGCTCAACGGATAGAGCATCTGACTACGGATCAGAAGGTTGGGGGTTCGAATCCCTCCGGGCGCACAGA
>NZ_JASBOI010000038.1:0-3784 GCF_039907245.1 Corynebacterium sp. c24Ua_83
TACATTTCGAAGAGCACTGACAACGCGTTGCCTGTGTAACAAACATGTAGCTTTTATATAAACAATACATGTAGAAAAAGTTTAGTTTTTGTGTAGGTTGTAAGAAACCTCATTTCTCGATCAGGAGGCATTGCATGGAGCAGAACAAGCGAGTTGCCGGGAGCGCACTGGCCGCGTTGAGCGCACTGACGCTGGGCGTTGGCATGATGGCAACACCCCCGGTGGCGCAGGCGCAAAGCTCGTCGAGCTCCATTGTCGACGAGGCCGGCAGTTCGGTGAACCTGGGCTCAGAGATGGGGGAAGTCCCTGAGCGGGATGCGCCGGTCTACCGCAGCGGCTTGCCTGACGTGGAACCGCAGGGCGAGCCGGGCACTGTGCTGGCTGAGGTGCCGCTAGATGTCAATGTCGGACTTTCGAGTGCGTCGGAGCAGTACCGCATCGCCTACACCACCGTTGACCAGCACGGAAAGCCTGCTGTGAGCACCGGAGCAGTGTACCTGCCGGAGGGCGAGAAGCCGGAGGGCGGCTGGCCGGTGCTGGCATGGGCGCACGGCACTGTGGGTCAGAGCGATGAATGCGCACCGTCAATCAACCCCCTGTGGCCGGTCGAGGAAGAGTACCTCAACACCTTCTTGGACGAGGGCTACGCAATCGTCGCCACGGATTACGTGGGGTTGGATTCGCCCGGGTTCCACAGCTACCTCAACGGCAAGGTCGCGGCGGAAAACGTGGTGGACTCTGTTGCGGCTGCGCACCAGATGGACGCGACAACGGACACTGAGCCCGTGTTGGCGGACGAGTGGGCAGTGATCGGGCAGTCCCAGGGCGGCGGTGTGGCTCTCCACGTCGCGCACAGGGCAACGGAGCTGAGCGAAGACCTCGAGTTCGACTACCGCGGCGGGGTGGCCACGGGCGCGCCGGCGTACGTTGAGAATCTGTTGCTCACCTTTGGCCCCTCCTTCCCGCCCATGCCGCTTCCGGAGATCATGGGAACGTACATGCTCTACGTCCTGGCTTCTGTGTACGAGGCGAACCCGGACATCGACTTCGACTCAGCGCTTACCGACGAAGGCCGCCGCATGATCGCCGCGTCCGAGCAGAGCTGCCTCTTCGAGGTCGGTGAGGCGATGGAAGGTGTGAACCTGGCGCGGGCGTTCAAGAAGCCGCTGCGTGAGGTGCCTGGGGCGGATGCCGCAATCCGTGAATTCCTGGCCACCCCGGTTTCCGGCTACGACAAGCCGGTCTTCTTGGGACACGGTTTGTTCGATTCGGACGTGCCCACTCCGATCGGGGTGATCCTCAACTCCAGCATGTGGCTGCGCCAGTTTATCGGCTCCCCGCGCAATAACCGAGTGGTGGTCAGGTGGTACCCGGCCGACCACGTTGACACGATGAACGAGTCCACCGCCGACTCCGTACCGTTCCTGGACGGGATCATGAACTAAGCCTCAGTTGGAGGCTGAACTCCTTGCCCGGGCTATACCTGTAGCTCGGGGTGGATGTCCCTATCCAGAAGGGCATCATCGTCCCAGAACCCCTCGCGGCCACCGCAGTGACAAGGCCGGTTGAACAGCCGCCAGGCCTGCATCTCGGTCGCGGTTTCGCTCCGCCGGGCAGTCATTCTGGGTAAAAAAGATACCTAGATTCAACGCGGATTCAACGCTGCGCCCGCGGGAGACATGCAGGAGGCAGATATGGGACGCACTAAAGCCACGACGGGACCAGATAGGGCTGCACAGACTACGGCGGGGAAAGCATGGGCTAAGGCCTGCGCAGCTGCGGTAGACGCCGCGACCCTGATGGCGGGGCTATCCGGCACGGCAGCGTCACTGCCTGCAGCGCGTGCGCAGACGGCGTTCGGCTCGATGGCGGATGTCACGCCAGTGGGGGCGGTGAAGCAGGGGGTGCCGATGCGCGACGTCGCAAAGCGCAATGAACCGATCTTCCGCAATGGTCTCCCCGCTGTGTCGCCGCAGGGAGGTCCCGGTACGGTGTTGGCGGAGGTACCGCTTGATCCGCGGGCGGGGTTGGGTAGCGCGTCGAAGCGATTCCGCGTCGCCTACACAACCACTGACCAGCACGGACGCCCCGCAACCAGCACGGGGGTGGTATATCTCCCGAATGGCCAGACGCCGGAGGGCGGATGGCCGGTGCTCGCATGGGCGCACGGCGCGGTGGGCATGGGGGATGAGTGTGCGCCGTCAATAGATGCGCGCATGCCGCGCGACGCGGAGTACCTCAACCGCTGGCTAGACATGGGGTACGCCATCGTGGCGACGGATTACGTCGGGTTGGACTCGCCCGGCCTGCACAGCTACCTCAACGGCAAGTTGGCAGCGGAAAACGTGGTCGACTCGGTGGCGGCTGCGCACAAGATGGCGGGCACGCAGGGGCAGCTGGCGAAAAAGTGGGCGGTGATCGGGCAGTCACAAGGAGGGGGGAGTGGCGCTCCACGTCGCGCACCGGGCGACACCACTGAGCCAAAACCTGGGACTGGACTACCGTGGCGCCATTGCGACGGGCGCGCCAGCGTACGTGGAGGAGATCATCATCGCCGCGGGTCCGACGTTCCCGCCGGTTCCGCTGCCGCCCGCCCTGGGCACCTACGGCCTGTACATCCTGGCGGCGGTGCAAGAAGCGAACCCACACATCGACTTCAATCCCGCGCTTTCCGACGAAGGCCGCCGCATGATAGCCGAATCCAAAAAGAGCTGCTTTTACGAGGTGCGCGACGCCGTCGACGGGACCAACTTGGCCAGGGCGTTCACGAAGCCGATTCGCGACGTCCCCGGTGCAGAGCAAGCGATCCGTGACTTCATGGCCACCCCGGTCGCCGGCTACGATAAACCGGTGTTCCTCGGCCACGGCCTCCAGGACATGGACGTGCCCACTCCGATCGGGTTGGTCCTCAACTCCGACATGTGGGTGCGCCAGTTCGTGGGTAATCCGCGCAACAATCGCGTGGAAGTCCACTGGTACCCGACTGACCACAGTGGTACAGTGAACATGTCCACACAGCACTCGGTGCCGCTTCATGTCAAGTGGTTGTGAACGATTTGTGGTTGGTTTTTGATGGTGTGGGGTTGGGGTGTGGGTGTTGTGCTGGTGCGGATGATGGTGACTGGGCTCGGTAGGTCTTTCGGTGGTGCCGGCTGGGTGTTGATCCATCGTTTTGCGAGTGCGTTGTCGATGGCGGCGCAGCGGTTCTTCTTGAGTGTGTGCCAGGTGCCGTCGAGGACGCTTTGGGGCGTGTAGCCGCAAATGCTGCTGTGGGGCCTGTGGTTGTAGTACTGGGTAAATCGTTCGACCCAGTCGGTGGCGTGGTCAATATCGTCAAAATGGAGCGGATAGTACGGCACGCCCTTCATGGGCCCGGCCCCCGGAAAGTAGACACCGTGGGGGTGAAATTATTGGCTTTACTCTAGCGCATTGTTAGGAAGCGTGAGTTTCGTACTCAATGGGTGTGAGGTACTTGCACCAGGAGTGCCTTCGGGCGTTGTTGTAGCGCGCACACCATGCGAAGACGTCGCGCCGGCGTACTACGCCCTACTTCCGGCCACATCTGGATAGATGAAGGCAGAGATGCGTCCGCAATTACTCACTGGCAGAGGTCAAGTGTCGCATATTTGTCGCAATCTCCCCTAGCCCTAAACACTATGACTGTAAAGGAATCAATGGATTTCTTTGGTCGGCTGTACGGGACGAAGTCATTGAAGAAGCAGCAGAAAAATCTCCTAGAAAAGCTAGGCATTCTTCGATTCCACAATCAAGAAGTGAGATCGTT
>NZ_JASBOI010000039.1:0-3771 GCF_039907245.1 Corynebacterium sp. c24Ua_83
TCGTAGCTTACGCCCTAGGTGGCTGTCGCACACAAACAACTTTGATCCCCCGGCACATGGACGAATTTAGCGTAGTCATAAGTAGACGGAGAACGCATATTACCGAAATCTCGTGCTCTGGGTCGACTACCCGACATCACTGTTGTGCTTGGAGTGCTCATTTTTACTCCCGCCGACGCGGACCACATCAACCAACTCGCGGGCTAGGTAACCACCCGCATGAGCCAAGATGGCTCCCACTAGAACCGGATCCTCACCGACGGGAAAACCTGGTGGCTATTCGAGCAGTCCGCTGCCGCTGACTCCTTCGCCCGGCGCAGCACCTTCGATCTTGCTCCCCGGAGCCACCCGGGGTCGGGCTTATTAAATGGCTCCAAGCCGTGCTGGCTACTCGTCACAACATCGCCCCACGCCAACATCGAAAGCCTGCTCGGGGCATCCTCCGCCCCGGCTTATGCTCAGGACATGAAGCTATTTGCTGGATTTGTACGTCCAAGTCCGCGCCAACCCCACCGTGGGGTTGAAGCCTCTGTGATCAGTCACGCTGTAATGGAGCTTCCCCTCGACGACCTACTCCAACATTCCGAGCGCCTGCTTAGCGGTGACGATTTCCAGCAGGCCGGGATTCACAAAGTTATCGGGTCCAGCTTCCTCGACTGGTTGCCCGAAGGGGGCACCGCCAAGGTGCTGGATAGACCGTCAGAACAATCCGCCCTCGACCAATCTATTAAACAGCGAGTAGGAGCTTTAGGATCTACCGCCCCTCCTTTCCACCCCACCACTCCCCCGAACCCCGGGGCGTACCTTGGTGGCCATGAGTGAATTCTTCCCAACCGAAACGTTTAGCAAGCGTCTCTCCACCGTCCGCGACATCGCCGCACAGGCGGGCCTGGACGGCGTGATCGTTACCCCCGGTCCGGACATGGAATACCTGATCTCGTCGAAGATCACCACGCACGAGCGGTTCACGGCTTTGGTTCTTACTAAGGACGCCACCCGCATCATCGTTCCCGGCGTGGATGTCGCTGACCTGAAGAAATCCGTCGCCGGCCAACTCGGCGTGGAGATCATCGGGTGGAACGACGGCGAAGACCCCTATGGCTACATCGCCGAAGGCTCCTACGCCGTCAGCGCGGCCATGACCGCCGACCACCTGCTGGAGCTGGCAGTCCCGCGGTATCTCCACCGTCAACGCCACCCAGGTTTTCGCCCAGGCGTTCATCCGCAAGGACGACGAAGAGCTTGCCGAGCTGCGCCGCGCAAGTGCCGCCATCGACGAGGTCCACCGCCAGGTCCCGAACCTGCTGCGCGCGGGCGTGACCGAGAACGACGTGGCCAAGGAACTGGAGCGCCTCATCCTCGAAGAGCATGAGGTCGTGGACTTCATCATCGTCGGCTCCGGTCCGCACGGCGCGGACCCACACCATGACCACTCCGATCGCGTGATCGAGTCCGGCGACGTAGTGGTTGTCGACATCGGCGGCACCTTGGCCAGCGGCTACCACTCGGACTGCACCTGCACCTACGTCGTCGGCGAACCCACGGACGAGCAGCAGAAGATTTACGACGTGCTGCAGCGCGCCCAGGAGGCCGGGCTGGAATTCGCCAAGCCAGGCGTGACGGCCGGCGAAGTCGACAAGGTCGTCCGCGACATCATCGAGGAAGCCGGCTACGGCGAGTACTACATCCACCGCACCGGCCACGACATCGGGCTTTCCTGCCACGAGGAGCCGTTCATCATCGCGGGCAACGACTTTGTGATTGAAGAGGGCATGGCCTTCTCCATTGAACCCGGCATCTACATCCCCGGTCAGTGGGGCGCACGCATCGAAGACATTGTGATCGTGGCGTCAGAAAAGGTAGAGCCCATCAACACAACACCCCACGAGCTTGTGCGCGTGGGGTGAGAGAAAGCCTAGCTGGTTTGCCAGCTGGGTTTGGTGAACATCCACAAACTTCTTGAGGATCCACTTGCGGCTCAGGAGCATCAGCACTCCCAGGCCGACAATCACCGCGAACATCACGATGAAGTAAGTCCGCTCCGCGGCCGCATCGGCGGGGTTGTAGAAGCCCGCCAGGCTGCCGGACAGCGCGGTGCCCAAACTGACAGAGAGCAGCCACAGGCCGAACATGCGGGTGGGGAACGCCTCAGGCGCCAAACGGGTGGCCATCGAGTTACCCACGGGGCTCAGCATCAGCTCCGCCATCGTGAACAGGAACAGAATCAACACCATCACCCACAGCGGGGTGGAGTTCGCACCACCACCGGCAAACGGGATGAACAGCACCAGAGCAACGCCGATCACAATCAGCGCCAGGGAGAACTTCGTTGCGTAAGACGGCTGCCTATCCCCCAGCTTCGTCCACATCGCGCCGAACACGGCAGCGAACAGGATGATGAATAGCGGGTTGATGGACTGCACCACGCCCGGGGGCAGCTCAAGGCCGAAGATGGTGCGGTCCAGACGCTGGTCCGAGTACAGGGCAATCACCGTGAACTGCTGCTGGAACAAAGACCAGAACGCGACCGAAGCCACGAACATGGGGACAAAACCGACCAGGCGGGAACGCTCGACGTCCGTGATCAGGTCGGAACGGTACATCTGCACCCACAGTACAACGGCGACGACAACGGCCAGCAGGGCCGCGATGTTGGACAGCTGCGAGACGTGCAGCACGCCCGTTGTGAACAACAGCACGAAGACGACGACCGCCGCGGCGGCGCCGAGGAATACCGGCAGGTACTTCTTGTGCGGCAGCGGGTTCACCACATCGTGGCCGGCATCCCGAATGGTCTGGTTGCGCAGCAGGGTGTACTGGACGAGACCGATAGCCATCATCACGGCTGCAGCACCGAAGCCCCAGTGGAAGCCCTTCCAGCCCCACAGTGCGTTGGTGATCAACGGGCCGAGCAGGCCACCGATGTTCACGCCCATGTAGTAGATGGAGAAGCCGCCGTCACGGCGGGGATCATCGTGGTCGTAGAGGGCACCCAGCACCACCTGAGAGGTTGTCTTGAGGCTGCCGGAGCCCACGGCAATGAACACCAAGCCCAGGGCCACGCCGACATAGCCCGGCAGAACGGCCAAGCTGATGTGGCCGAGCATCACCAGCACAGCGGAGTAGAACAGGGTGCGTTCCGCCGAAAGGATACGGTCGGCTACCCACGCGCCGGCCACGCCCGTCAGGTACACCAGGCCGCCGTAGGCGCCGACGATGGAAACGGCGGTGCCCTCGTCCATGCCCAGTCCGCCTTCGGTGACGGAGTAGTACAGGTAGTAGACCAACAGGGCCTGGAGGCCGTAGAAGCTGAAGCGCTCCCACATCTCCACGCCGGAAAGGTTGGCTAGGCCGAAGGGGTGTCCGAAGAAGGTCCGTTCGTTCTGGTGCGCGCTAGATGAGTGCGCGGTTGCTGTGGAGGCTCCGTCTGGTGCTGGAGAATCCTCCGGGTTTGAAGCGTCCTGGGTTTAGTTCCGCTTCTTTTACGGCCCTGTGTTGATGGGCTCGGTGAGATAGTACTCGGTTTCTACTTCTTGTGGGGTGGCGTAGTCCAACGCCTCGTGAAGACGTTTGGTGTTCCACCAGTGCACCCACCGCAAGGTGGCTAGCTCGACTTCTCCTACTGATGTCCATGGGCCTTGAGGATGGATAAGTTCAGCCTTGTAGAGACCGTTGACTGTCTCGGCCAGCGCGTTGTCATAGGAATCTCCGACTGTGCCGACACTCGGCCGGATCTCGGCTTCGGCCAAAGCGGTGGAGTACTTCAGTGAT
>NZ_JASBOI010000004.1:0-191323 GCF_039907245.1 Corynebacterium sp. c24Ua_83
GTCCGCAATGCAGGTGGCGCAGTGACTGTCCTAACCCCTGGTGGCGAGAAGATTGAGGGCAAGAACGGTTCTACCTCTGAGGCGGATGCCTCTACCGAGAGCTCTCGTGACGCTGAGTTTGACGGGATTATCCTTCCGGGTGGTACCGGAAACGCCGACCAGCTGCGCATGGACGAGGCAGCGGTCGAAATTGTGAAGAAGCATGTCGAGGCTGGAAAGCCACTGGCCGTGATTTGCCACGGGGCGTGGATTCTTACCGACGCGGACGTTCTCCGTGGCCGTACCTTGACCTCGTACCCATCGTTGAAGACTGACCTCCAGAACGCTGGGGCGAAGTGGGTAGACGAGGAGGTTCACGTGGATAACGGGTTGGTTTCTTCCCGTACTCCGGCCGATCTTGACGCGTTCAATGCGAAGTTGGTCGAGGAGTTCGCCGAGGGGCAGCACTAGAAACTCCCAGCGCGGAGCCGGGTCCCAGATGGGGCTCGGCTCCTTTCTCTTTAACTACCTAGTTTGCCGAAGGGTGAGATGCTTAAAAGCGTTCCTGAACAGCAGATTTGTGATTATCATTGAAAACTGGTTATGCTACTTCAGGCTTTGATCAACGGGCCAAAGCGGATAGCCCCGCTAGGTTTGATTGATTTAAGTTGTGCCCCCTTAGCTCAGTCGGCAGAGCGTTTCCATGGTAAGGAAAAGGTCGACGGTTCGATTCCGTCAGGGGGCTCTGTCATTTTATGCGCCCCGTCACGCGACGTTAGACACAGACCGTTGGCGGTCCGTAGCAAAGTGGCGACGATGGCGGTGTAGCTCAGCTGGTTAGAGCGCACGACTCATAATCGTGAGGTCGAGGGATCGAGTCCCTCCACCGCTACAAATTAAGACCAAGACCACCCGGTGATGTAAGTCGCCGGGTGGTTTTGCTTTTGCTGTCGCTACGCTCTGTGTCTCGCCTTAACCCGCCTGCCCTAAACCTGCGTGTCCCAACTCCGCAAGCCCCAGCACCCGCGCCCTATTTGGTCGCGCGGTCGTTATCCTGCTATTGTTTTTGAACGTTGCACTGAATGTGTGGCATGGAAGCTACGAGCCCTGCAAATGGGCACTGTGTTTCCTCGCTATCAGGATGTTGCTTCACCTATGTTGATCTGGTCGCGTACACTCGTGAACCAGAACTTCGATTAGGGGCGTGGCTCAATTGGCAGAGCAGCGGTCTCCAAAACCGCAGGTTGCAGGTTCAAGTCCTGTCGCCCCTGCACGATCTTCCTTGCAGGTACCTTTAAGGAGAACTTAGACGTGAGCGACGAGAGCAAAAAGACCGCAGCCGGTAAATCCGGCAATGGCGGCAGCCTTCGTCCGTCCGGCAAGCGTCAGGTGGCCGGTCAGGCCACCACGTCCCGCGCGGTCGCGAACTCCAACTCCAAGGCTCCGGAAGTTGTAAAGACCCGCAAGAACCCCTTCAGCGCCATCGTGGATTACATCCGCGGCGTGATTGCCGAAATGGGCAAGGTTATCTGGCCCACGGGTCGCGAGATGGTGAACTACACCATCATCGTCCTACTGTTCCTGATCTTCGTCTGCGCCCTTGTGGCCGGCACCGACTGGGCTGCTAGCTGGGGTCTGCGTCAGATCATGCGCTAACTTGTGTTAAGCTAGCGAACATCAACTTATATACCGCCTTCGCCGCCCGGCGATAGGCGGATTTTTAATGATGGAGGGTGCTTCCATGACCGAAGAGAACCAGAACAACAACCAGACCAGCGAGGCCGTTAGCGCAGAGAGCCTGGCTGCGGCCGCTCAAGAAGACGTACAGCAGGCTGTTGCTGAGGCGCACCAGGACGCTGCGGGTGCTGAGGCTGAGGGCGTCACTAATGATGACGCCGCAGCGCCAACCACCGAAGGGGCCGAAGAAACGACGAGCGCCGACGGCGCTGAGGCCTCCGAGGCTTCAGCAGCGGCCGAGGGTGCCGAAGGCGAGGCTGAGCAGTCCGCAGAGGACGCTGCGATGGCCGCCTACAAGGCTCGCCTACGCCAGTTCATGCGTGCGCTGAAGAAGCTGCCGGGCGAGTGGTACATCATCCAGTGCTACTCCGGCTACGAGAACAAGGTGAAGACCAACCTGGAGATGCGCGCCCAGACCCTGGGCGTGGACGAGCAGATCCACGAGGTTGTCGTGCCTATCGAGGAAGTTGTGGAGCTACGCGACGGCAAGCGCAAGCTGGTGAAGCGCAAGCTGCTGCCGGGCTACGTGCTGGTGCGTATGTCTCTGGATGACGCCTCCTGGTCCGTTGTCCGCGATACCCCTGGCGTGACCAGCTTCGTTGGCAACGAGGGCAAGCCCACCCCGGTGAAGATCCGTGAGGTTGCCAAGTTCCTGCTGCCGCCGGAGACCGCGAAGCCGCAGGAGTCCGAGGATGGCGAAGAGGCAGCAACCGGTGTGGACGTATCCGCAACGGGTGTGGCCACCCCGCCGAAGCCGGCCAGCGAGCAGGTTGTGGTGGATTACGAGGAGGGCGAGTCCGTCACCATCCTGTCTGGCCCGTTCGCTTCCGTTTCTGCAACCATCAGCGAGATCGATGCCGAGAACAACCGCCTGAAGGCCATGGTCTCCATCTTCGGCCGTGAGACCCCGGTTGAGCTGGAATTTGATCAGGTAGAGAAGCTGAACTAGAGTTATGCGGGTTGTCCGTGGGCTTATGTTCACGGCGCGACACGCAAGTTTTTCCATTTCCGGTAGCTGGTGAAATCCCGGCATCCGGTCGATGCGATTTTCCCGTGCTTACCTGTGCTACGGGATCGCGTTGATAACAGAAAGTAGGTTTTAAGATGGCTAAGAAGAAGGTTACTGGCCTTATTAAGCTGCAGATCCAGGCTGGTCAGGCTACTCCGGCACCGCCGGTTGGCCCGGCTCTGGGTGCGCACGGCGTGAACATTGTTGAGTTCACCAAGGCGTACAACGCTGCTACCGAGGCTCAGCGCGGCAACATCGTTCCGGTTGAGATCACCGTTTACGAAGACCGTTCCTTCGACTTCAAGCTGAAGACCCCGCCGGCAGCGAAGCTGCTGCTGAAGGCTGCGGGCATTCAGAAGGGCTCCGGCGTTCCGCACACCGACAAGGTCGGCTCCGTTACTTGGGATCAGTGCAAGGAGATTGCAACCACCAAGAAGGAAGACCTGAACGCTAACGACGTTGAGGCTGGCGCTGCCATCATCGCCGGTACTGCTCGCTCCATGGGCATCACCGTCAAGGACGCTCCGCAGAAGTAATTCCCTAACCGGATTCACAAACCGTGGCAAGGCTGCTTGCTTGGCCTGCACCACAACTCCAACGAAACTAAAGATTGGATTCACTATGAGCAAGACCTCTAAGGCATACCGCGCGGCAGCGGAGAAGATCGACGCTGGCCGCCTGTACACCCCGCTGGCAGCCGCTAAGGCTGTCAAGGAGACCTCTTCCAAGAACTTCGACGCTACCGTCGATGTTGCTATCCGCCTGGGCGTTGACCCGCGCAAGGCCGACCAGCTGGTTCGCGGCACTGTTTCCCTGCCGAACGGCACGGGTAAGGAAGTTCGCGTTGTCGTCTTCGCCGAGGGTCCGAACGCTACCGCCGCCGAAGAGGCTGGCGCTGACGTTGTTGGCACCGCCGAGCTGATCGAGAAGATCCAGGGCGGCTGGACCGACTTCGACGCTGCGATCGCTACCCCGGACCAGATGGCCAAGGTTGGTCGTGTGGCTCGCGTCCTGGGCCCCCGTGGCCTGATGCCGAACCCGAAGACCGGCACCGTCACCACTGACGTTGCTAAGGCTGTCGCCGAGATCAAGGGCGGTAAGATCTCCTTCCGCGTGGACAAGGCTGCTAACCTGCACGCCATCCTGGGCAAGGCTTCCTTCACCGAGAAGCAGCTGGCTGAGAACTACGGCGCTCTGATCGACGAGCTGCTGCGTCTGAAGCCTTCCTCCTCCAAGGGCCGCTACTTCAAGAAGGTCACCATGTCCTCCACCAACGGCCCCGGCGTTCCGGTGGACAACACCATCGTGAAGGACTTCACCGAAGAGGCCTAAGTCTCGTTTCCTAGTTTCCTTCTAGGATTTTCGCACCCTCGTTGCCTTCGGGCGGCGGGGGTGTTTTTTGCTAAATAGAGCATATGTTCTATTTATGACGTCAGAAGGTATTGAGTTTCTGCTGTTTTCGCAGGTCAACTATCAAAACAACCGGTTTTGAGGATTCCAGTTGTGTCATCGGGGCGTGGTATGTTCGAGCCATGCAAACACCGCTTACTTCGGTCGAAATCTGCGCTGGGGCTGGAGGCCAGGCGCTCGGGTTGGAGGCTGCCGGTTTTATTCACCGTGCGGTAGTCGAGCTCGATGGTCATGCTGTCAACACTCTTCGTGCGAACCGGCCAGCTTGGAATATTGTTCATGGTGATGTGCTAGATTTCGACATTTCCCCTTTTGCGGATGACCTCGATCTGCTAGCAGGGGGAGTTCCATGTCCGCCCTTCTCGATTGCTGGTAAACAGCTTGGGCAAGACGACGAGAGAGATTTGTTCCCGAGGGCGCTCGAGCTGACCGCGCAGTCGCGCCCAAAGGCGCTCCTGCTGGAGAATGTCCGCGGGTTAGCGCAGCCTAGATTTGCGCGCTACCGAAATGAGCTGGTCGCTGAACTGGAAGAGCTGGGTTACCGCACCTTCTGGGAGGTTGTTACCGCTGCAGATTTTGGAGTCCCCCAACTACGGCCTCGCTTCGTTCTGGTTGCTTTGAGGGAACCATATGCGGACTACTTTGCCTGGCCTGAACCTCTAGACACGCGAGTAACCGTTGGTGAGGCGCTTCATTCGCTTATGGCTGAGAATGGGTGGCCGGGTGCCGATGCATGGGCAAAGCGGGCAAACGATATTGGGCCGACGCTCGTTGGTGGCTCGAAGAAACATGGTGGTCCAGATGTGGGTCCATCACGCGCCCGTGAAGGCTGGAAGAGGCTCGGTGTGCGGGGTACAAGCATTGCTCACGAGGCGCCAGGGCCGGATTTCCCGGTTGGGCATGGTGCGGAAATGCCACGGCTAACTGTACGTATGGGCGCTGTGATTCAAGGATTCCCTTCTGAGTGGAAGTGGGAAGGTGGCAAGACCGCAGCGTGGAAGCAAGTAGGCAATGCCTTTCCACCGCCAGTGGCACAAGCGATTGGTGATCGCATTGTGGCGGCTTTGCGGCAGGATCCGTTGAGCGGAATGGTTCCGGCGGAGCCGGTGGTCCCAGAAATGAGTCTCTTGGAGGGAGTAGGGCTGTGAGTCACTCTGAATCGCTAATAACTCGGGCTCGTAAAGAGCTGCATCGAGAGTTAATTGATGAAGGCGTTTTGACCATTGCTGATGCAGTAAAAGGGAGGATTGCTTCAAATGCGGACAGTAGTAGTAATGCGTCCCGAGAAACTGCGCTTCATCTAGCTGATCAGCTAGGTGCGAGCGTTGCCCGTAAGAAGGCGGGACAGTCTATGGGTGCAGACTTCGAACGTGCGGTGGCTAAGTTTATCAAGAAGACTTTTACGCACATGCAGTCGGTGCGTCCGGGAACATGGGAGGTTCAGAATGTTGGAAGCTCTCGACGGCGCGAACATCTGTTCCTCTGTGAGCCGTACTCTCATTTGGCAGATCTAGCCGAATTGGTGCGCAGGTATCCGGAATTGGGGGCTGCCCTCGGAAATAGCTACTCGATTTCTCCTGACATCTTGGTTCTGCGTGAGCCCGTGACGGATGACGCGTTTAATGAGGGAGAGTTTCTGGTAGACGGTAATTCTGGTTTAGGTTCTCCTGTGAGGGCAAGTAATCGGGAGAATCCTGCCAAGATTGTCCATGCTGTTGTGTCGTGCAAGTGGACGATGCGGAGCGATCGAGCGCAGAACACCCGTGCGGAAGCCCTGAACCTGATTGAGCACAGGAAGGCGCGTGCTCCGCATATTGTTGCGGTGACGGGGGAGCCGTTGGTGACAAGAATCGCCAGCCTGGCTTTAGGTACTGGGGATATTGACATGACCTACCACTTCGCGCTACCAGAGCTCAAGAAAGCAGTGGAAGCTGTTGGTAATGACGACACTTGTGAGCTGTTGCATACGCTAATTGCAGGAGACCGTCTTCGGGACATCTCTGATCTTCCCTTGGATATGTCTGTCTAACCATTCGAGTGCTTACCACTTCTTTTTAGGGGTGGGGTAGCGCGGGAGGGGGGCTCCACACCCGTTGTTTGAAAATGGTTCCCACTTCACTATAGTCCTAAATGAAAACTAGACCCATTGTGTTTTAAAGGACTTAATCTGGTGCGCACATCACCCCTCGCGGCACTCTCAGTCGCTCTTCTCGCAGGCTTCGCAGCCTTCCTCGGCATTGGTAGCCTCGGCCCGCAGTCCCTACCTGAGGCAAAGGCCGATTCTGTCACCCTGAATCAGGGCCATATTGACGCCTTCCACGTCACCTCTTCGGGCAAAGGCAACCTCAAGCTCGATCTGACCGAGGATGCCACTGGTTCCCACGTGGTCCACGATCCGAACAGCGTCACCTTGGAGGTCGGGGCGCACGCCTACGAGCCCCGCACCAAAGATGTGGCAGAGGTCGGGGTGCCGACCTACTTCCTGCCGCAGACCCAAGAGCAGGACCTGATTTGGCCGGGCTGGGATACGCAAGGCGTCGCACCGCACTACCAGGGCGTAAAGATCAACTTCAATCGCGTGTGCGGCCCGGGCCGAGTGTTCATGTGGAGCCAGGCGTTCGGCGGCGCCACCCCGCTGCTCTCGGACGGGGTAGAGGTCAAGTCTGGCAACAGCATCGACCAGGCGAACCCAAGCCACGTCCACGCCAACTGGGGCTTCGAGCGCCCAGGCCGCTACTCCATGCAGGTGCAGGCCACCGCTGACGGTGCTGAATCGGAAGTGAAGACCTACACCTGGGTCGTCGGTAAGTCCGACCAGGATTCCAACGCCGACGAACCCGCCGAGGGTGCCACCCCGTGCGGAAGCGAGGACACAGACGCTGGCTCCGGGGCATCGGACAACTCGAACAGCGGTGGTAACGCCAGCGGTGGCGCTACCGGCGGTGGTTCCGCTGGCGCCAGCACTGGGAACAAGGCCGGTTCTGCGGGCAAGGCCGGCGCCACGGGTAAGTCGAGCCCAGCAGGAAAGTCCAGCTCCTCCAACAGCACTGCCAGTTCCGCCGGCTCCGCGGGAACACAAGGCTCGGCCACCTGCAAGAAGGGCGAACCTGCCCTCCGCCCGCAAATTAAGGATGACCGTCAGCAGCCAGCCAAGTGGACCAGCCCCAGTGCGCTGAACTTCGGTCTAGGATCCGCCGCGAAGACGAACCTTCCACAGTCTCTCGGCCCTGTTGGAGCTGGTACCGCCTGGATGATCGGTGCTACCCAGTCCAACGGAGTGCCGTGGGTGGGCGTCAACACCATGCACCCGGACCTCCTGGCGAATACTCAAGGTGATGTCACCTTCAAGCTGACGTCCTTCAGCGGACCGGGCAGCATGTACGTCTTCGAACAAGGCAACCTGGGCCAGGTTGTGGGCAAGGAATGGTTCAAGGCCAGCGGCGGGAATGCATCCGGCGCTCACGTGGTGCCGCGCAACTCGCACGTGCATCCGAACTGGGTTTTCTCTAAGCCCGGCACGTACAAGGTCGGCATAACCCAGACCGCCACCACCAAGCAGGGCAAGAAGATCAGCGCTCCCGCCACGCTGACCTTCACCGTCGGCGGCAGCGGCAACGCTAACAGCGGCCACTTCGACTTCGGCGCGACCGTCACCACTGACGGCGACTGCGCCTCCGGCGCAGAAGGCGGTTCCGGCGCAGCAGGAGCAGGCGGGGGCGCAGCCGGTGGAGATGCCGGCACTGCATCCGGCGCCGACGGCTCTCTTGCCGATACCGGATCGACCTCCGCGATGTTGGCCCTGGCCATCGCCGGCGCGGGTCTGATCGCTCTCGGCGCAGGCGTGGTCTACATGTTGCGCACGAACTCTCTGTCTGCTGATTCGGTGGCGGCTCTTCGTTCGATGACGCCACCTCGATCCCCGGGCGCAAAGTCCTAGGGATGGGGCACGCAGCTTCATCGCGGCGGGGGCTTGCCAAATCCTTGTGCGCGAATGTCTGTACGGTGCTGCTCGCAGCGGGCTTAACTGGGTGCGCCGCGGCAGGTGGTGCGAGTTTGCCCAGCAGGGATGATGGCATCACGGATGTCGTAGCCTCCACGCCGATCATCGCCGATATCGCCCGGCACGTTGCGGGCGATGCCGCCCGCGTGACCGCCCTGATTCCCAACACTGCTGATCCGCATACCTACGAGCTCACTTTGCGGGATGTGCGCAACCTTGCGAACGCGGACATCGCGTTCAACAACGGGCTGCTGCTGGAGCAGCAGTCGGTGCTGCGCACCATGGATAACGGAGTGCTGCCCGGCACGGAGGTCGTGGCTCTGGCCGACGTGGCCGCCAACCAGGGAGCCACCGTCATCCCGTTGGTGGAGAACATGGCGCTCGATACCGTCTGGTTGGGTCTGCGCGCCCAGGGGATCGGCGCCCGGCACGGCGGCTCCGCGCACTCCGAAGTGCACCTCAGTGTGACTGATGTGGAGGGGCCGGGCGATGCGGCGGCATACATCACCGGTACCTTCGGCCAGCCGGAGATCTTCTTCAACTCTCGCGATGGCTTCGATGCCTCCCGCGGGTACGAGGGCGATACGGCTACGCTGCCGGTCGACGCACACACCCACATGAGCTGGTCTTTCTCCAAGCCAGGCACGTACACCCTGCACTTGAGCGCATCTCTGGTGCCGGACGAGGGAAAACCGCCAGAGCACATTGCGGACCAGACCGTGCGTTTCAATGTGGGCACGGAAGACGGGGCGTCAAAAAAGATAGACAGCGGGCACTACGACATTGCGGTGAACGCCGACGACAACAGCATCAACCTCGTCGGCGATGGCGGCACGATCGACCCCAAGAAAGCCGTGGTTAGCGTGCCTAACCAGACCTTGCAGCCGATCCCGGGCGACCCGAACTTCCGCTTTCTCGGCACGGCGGGCGACGAGACCTACCTGCTGCCCCAAGCGGTGCTGGGCAAGCACGTCCACGGCGAGCTGGATCCGCACCTGTGGCACAACGCGAAAAACGCGATGGCTTACGTGAAGGTCATCCGCGACAAGCTCATCGCCGTAGACCCTGAGCACGCCGCCGACTACCAGCAGAACGCGCGAACCTACCTGGACGAGCTCG
Organism: Corynebacterium sp. c24Ua_83; assembly: GCF_039907245.1. Classification (NCBI taxonomy): domain Bacteria; kingdom Bacillati; phylum Actinomycetota; class Actinomycetes; order Mycobacteriales; family Corynebacteriaceae; genus Corynebacterium; species Corynebacterium sp. c24Ua_83. The sequence goes on from NZ_JASBOI010000004.1 coordinate 9,255, forward strand.
ACCACCTTGACCGAGAGATCAAGCGCCAGGTCGGCACTATTCCCGAGGCCCGTCGGCACCTGGTGACGGCCCACGACGGCTACGCCTATTTTGCTGACGCCTACGGCCTGGACGTAGCCGGCTTCGTCACCCCGAACCCAGAAATCGAGCCGAGTACACGGGACCTTGTGAGCCTGACCCGCACCCTGGAAAACCTGCAGGTTCCGGCGGTGTTTATCGAGCCGACGATGGCGGGGCGTACGCGCGAGCTACAACAGATCGCCGACCGGCTGGGCGTGAGTGTGTGCCAGATACGCAGCGACACCCTCGACGACACTGCGCCGACGTATGTGGACCTGATGCGGACCAATGCGGAATCGATGGCGAACTGCCTGAGTGGCGCATAGACCACTGGCACGCAGGAACGACAACGACGTTTCAAGAACTAAGAAGAAAAAGAAGAATAAGGATCAAACAGAACATGCGAAACACACGGATCAGGAAGTCCTGTCTAGCTCCCGCGGCCGCCGCACTGCTGGCCGGGGGAGTAGTAGTGGCGGGAGTGCCGGTGGCCCCGCCGGTAGCAGTGGCGCAGGCGCAGAGCCAAGCACAGGACCCGGCGCTGCAGCAGACCGTGACAGACAAAGAGCAGCACGCTCCCGCGGGGACTTCGCACGTGTTTAGCCGCGGTCACGCGGACCTCGGCATGCGCCTGGACGGTGGCGAGTTGGACGTGCAGTTGCGCGACGATGCGGAGGAAAAGCCCATCTGGCGTGTGCTGGACGACGTGGTCTTCGACGTCTCCGACAAGGCCAAGCAGCAACTGCCAGCCGACGGTGGCTACGAGTTCACCGGCGCGCAGTCCGGCCAGGAAGTATGGGTGCTGCCGCAGACCGAGGTACAAGGCGTGCCATGGCTGGGATGGAACACACAGTCCCCGGCACTGATCGCCCAGGCCAGCCGCGGCGTGACCATGGAGTACCTGGGCCACCAGGGGCCCGGCCAAATGAGCATGTTTTTGCAGGCCGGCGGCTTTGAACAGCCCCAGGAGCTGTGGAACTCCGCGCAGCCCACTCCGCAGGACCTGTGGGTGGATCTGAACACGCACACGCACGCCAACTGGGTGTTCACCGAGCCGGGCGTGCACCGCGTGGCCATGGGCGTGCGGGTGAAGTTGAAGGATGGCTCCGAGAAGACCACCACGAAGGTTCTTAACTTTGCCGTGGGGGTGGACCCTTCCGAGGCACAGAACTCCAGCTGGGAGGGTGAGCTGCCGAAGGCAGGTGCTGCCGGTTCTTCTGGTGACGCCAACAGTTCCAACCCCAACAATTCCGCCAACGGTACAGATGCGAATGCCGACAACTCCGAGGAAGGCTCCGATGGCGGCAACTCTGCCCTGCCGTGGATCCTGGGCGGCATTGGCGTGGTTGTCGTCGCGCTGCTGGCTTTCGGTTTCCTCTCCCTGCGGAAGGGCGCCAAGGAGCGCAAGCGCGTCGAGGATGAACTATGGGGTCAGCTGAAGTGACCGCGCTGCAGATCGCGGATCTGAATGTCCGACTAGCTGGGCGGCAGATCCTCACCGACGTAAATCTCGAGGCACACCCTGGCGAGCTAATTGGCTTGCTCGGCCCCAACGGCGCGGGCAAGACCACCCTGATGCGCAGTGTCCTGGGTCTCATTCCGCGTACCAAGGGCAGCATCAAAGCCGCGAGCATAGGTTATGTTCCTCAGCGCCACGAGTTCGCGTGGGATTATCCCATCGACGTTCGCCACACAGTGCTGAACGGTCGCGCGGGGCTGATTGGCCCGTTCCGTCGGTCGCGCCGGGCAGACTTTGCGGCCACTGCGCATGCGCTGAAGCGCGTGAACTTGCAGCACTTGGCGGACCGTCCCATCGGTCAGCTCTCCGGCGGGCAGCGCCAGCGCGTGCTGGTGGCGCGCGCCCTGGCTGTGGAACCCACGCTGCTGTTGTTGGACGAGCCTTTCACTGGCATGGATTTCCCCAGCATCGAGTCGCTGGTGGAGATCCTGCAGGCCCTGGCCGCCGATGGCATGAGCATCCTGATGGTGACCCACGATCTGGCGCAGGCGGTGCACGTCTGTGATCGCGTGGTGCTGCTGAACGGTCGTGTGGTGGCCGATGGTGCGCCGGATCAGCTGCAGAACCCCGAGCCGTGGATGGAGACCTTCGACGTTCGCCCGGATTCGCCACTGTTGCGGGGAGTGGGGTTGGTGTCGTGATTTCCTTCTCCCAGTTCCTCGCCGACCTGACGAATCCCGCCCTGGCCTTCCTGCCGAAGGCGCTGCTGGTGGCTGTTCTCTCCGCGCTGGTCTGCGGTGTGATCGGCACTCACGTGGTGCTGCGCGGCATGGCGTTCATCGGCGATGCGGTCGCGCATGCTGTGTTCCCGGGCTTGGCCATCGCCTTCGCCCTGCAGGTCTCGGTAATCGCCGGTGGGGCGGTGGCCGGCGCCGTGGTGGCCCTGCTGATCGCCCTGTTCTCGCAGCGCAGGCGAGTGAAAGAGGACACGATCATCGGTATCTTCTTCGCCGCCGCGTTCGCCTTGGGCTTGGTAGTGATCTCGAAGGTGCAGGGCTATACGGCCAGCCTGAATAGCTTCCTCTTCGGCTCGATCACGGGCGTGTCCAATTCCGACATCATCTTCAGCGCCGTCGTCGGCGCCGTCGTAATTCTGGCCGTGGCGGCGCTGCACAAGGAGATCGTGGCGGTCTCCGTCGACCGCGAAACCGCCGCCGCCATGGGCATCCGCGTGCTGCTGATCGACGTGATCCTCTACCTCGCCGTCACCGCCGCCGTGGTGATGTCTGTTCGCACCGTCGGCAACATTCTCGTACTCGCGCTGCTGATCACTCCGGCCGCCGCAGCGCGACTCTGGACCGACCGACTGGTCGTGATGATGGCGCTGAGCGCCGTGATCGGCATGGTCGGTTCCTTCCTCGGCGTGTACGTGTCTTGGGCAATCGATGTGCCTACGGGCGCAACCATCGTCCTGGTGCTCACCGTTGTTTTTCTCTTTTCTTTCTTTGTGGCGACGCCCATTCGCGCCGCCCGGCAATCCAACAAACCCTCACAGGTGGTAACTACTGATGCATAAAAAAGATGAACTCTTCCAGCAGCTGGCCAAGCGGCAGCAGGCTGAGCTTAAACTGCTTAAGCAGCTCAAACGCAGCCAAAACAGGGCCGATCGGATGATGTGGGCAGCCAAGTCCACCCTGGCGGTATTGGGTGTGCTGGTGCTAACGGTGGTAGCCGGCGCCTGGAATGCGGCGTCACCACTAACCAGCGACCACCGCTCCGCCGAGGTGTTGCAGCGGGCGCAAGCAACACCGACAGGGCATAGGCCCGGAACGACCAGTGACGGACCGACCGTCGGCAAGGACGTGAAGAACCCGGCCACCGGAAAGATGCACGTTTGTGCGGGCAGGAAGCTGCTGTACAAGGCGCATGTGGATGCGATTTACGGAACGTATAACAAGGGCAAGCCGGACGTGATGGTCGTCGACGGACAGCAGCCCGTGCCCGCCGATGGCGTCTGTCTGCGACTGGCGCCCGACGCGATCGATGGCAAAGAGGCTTCCCGCATCAAGGTGCCTAACAAGAAGGCGCTGTCCTTCCTAGGCAAGCCCGGCACGGTGCTGTGGTACGCCCCGCAGAATGCGGACTTCACAAACCAATGGCGCCCGCTTTGGGCGGGGCTGGGGGCTTTTGACCCGGCGCATGAGCTTAAAGCGCCGACGGACTTTGCGGAGCCGAACCTGCACTTCCACATGAAGAAGTTCTCAGGCCCCGGCGACATGGAGGTCTTCTTCCACAACTCCGGCACCCCCACGCCGGAGCGTGTGCTCTCCACCAAGGGCGGTTTGAAGGATTACGACTACGAGGTCGGTGGGCACGGGCACTTCGGCTGGACGTTCTCTAAACCCGGGCTGTATCAGCTGACGATGCAGTGGGACGTCAAAAAGAAGGACGGCTCCACCGTAAAATCTGCAGAGCGCACCATCAACTGGCTGGTCGGCAGCGATAAGCAGGTGGGGCTGCCGGAGGGCACGACCACTGGGTTGAACGAGATCAAGAATCCGATCGCGCCGCTGGAGCCGGGCACGCCGGGAGATCAAGATCAGCCTGAAGAGCCCGAGCAGCCCGAAGACCCTGAGCAGCCAGGAGAGCCCGAGCCAGGCAAGAATGAAACGCCAGGCGACGAGGAAGATCCGAGCGATGGCACCGACACTCCCGCGCCGACCTGCGAAGCCCCGCAGGAGATCTCCGACGACGAGGTCCGCAGCGAGGTCAACGATGCCTTCGGTGAGGAGCAGGGATCCGAGCGCGCTGTGATTCCCAAGGGGCACATGGACATGGGCGTGGGTACGTCGGATGAATCGGACTCTGATCCGCACACCTTCCTGAAGGACAGCGCGGACCCGGCGAATGTGCAGGAGCGCGAGTCTGGAAGCTTTATTTTCCTAGTCAACAGCCCGAAGGCGAAAGTCGGAATTCCGGAAGGCTACCGGGAGGAACTGGGGGAGACCGCATACGCACTCCCGCAGGCACAGCAGGAGAACCCGGACGTCCCGTGGCTGGGCTTTTCCACCGAGCATCTGAACTCGGCAAAGAAGGGCGTGGACGTGACCATTAAGGACTTCGAGGGGCCCGGCCGAATGGTGACCCTGTCGGACAATGGGCTGGGTAGTGCGAGCCTGCGCCTGGATTCCGAGCACCGTGAGCACAAGGTCAGCTATGCGGTTGGAGCGCACGATCACCAGCAGTTCCTCTTCACCAAGCCGGGCGCTTACCGCGTAGTTTTCCGCTATCAGGGAACCACGGTAAACGGCGAGAAGTTCGACAAGGAGCTGGAGACATTCTTCGTCATCAAGGATGCGTGCGGCGACAGTGCCGGTGGGCCCGGGGATAGCACTGATCCCGGGGATAGCACTGATCCTTCCGACACCGACACAAGTGGAGACAAGTCCGGTCTCGAAGAGTTGCAGGAGTTTCAGAAGCACCTGGATAGCGAAAACGCGAAGCTCGGCAAGTACATGGATGAAATCGTCGGTGGCATCGAGGCGCTGCGCGGAAACCGCAAGGCACAGCAGAGTCCTTCCACCGGGGGAGCTGGCGGTGCCGGCACCAGTGATTCTTCGGCGGCAGGTGCCACTAGCAACAACTCTGCTGGCAAGAGTTCTGGTGGATCCCCTTCCAGCACCAACGCCGCATCGGATAACCACAGTGCTGCTAGTGAGGCCGAATCCGCGGGAGCTAGTTCCGGTGGTTCTGCCGGCTCGAATAGCTCCAGCAGTTCATCTGGGTCTGCCGACGGTGCTGCGGTCGCAAATGGTGGCGTCTCTGCTGGCGCCGCGGATGCAGGTTCTGCTGGCACAGTGGACGGAGCTTCCGCTGGCGCTGCGGCCGCAGAAGGCGGCGAAGTAGACGCCGAGTCTGAGGTTGAGGCTGAGGCTGCGGAAGGCGAAGGCGAAGCGGGCGGCGCCGGTGGCATCCATCGCATCAACGCAGCCCAAGGGCAGAAGAATGCCGAAGGGGCCGACAATACGGATGACGCGCAGAACGTAGCAACCGAGAAAACCGCCGTAGAGTCCTTTATGGATTCCCTTACCGGCGGTGGCTGGACGACTGGCTTCCTGCTGGGGCTGGGGCTGATGGGGCTGCTCGGCGGAGCACTCCTGTTCTTCGTAGCGGCCCGCAACATGCAGCGCGCCCATACCCTGCAGCTGCTGCAGGCGTACCGGGAAATCAGTCGTGACCGTGCGGAACAGGCCTATGCGGAGAGCGCCTACGCAGAAGACCTCCCCGCCGAGGAGGACTAAGGAAGGCTAGAGAAGTTTGGGACGGCGAGGAGCCTCGCTAGGCTTTCCGCCGCCCCGGCAGCCGGAACTCGCCCATCAGCGGAAGTACCACTCCGCGCTTCAGCGGGTGGGCGGCGCGGTAGGTGGCCGGACCGTCTTCGCCGGGCTCCAGGGCCTCCAGAATCAGATCCACCACGCGTGGCGAGTACAGCATCGCCAGGTGGCCGGAAAGGTCCAGCGGGTTGTCGTCCTGCACACTCAGGTTGCGCACCCGCGCGCCTTCCCCGGCGACCATCACCTGCTTCAAGCGAGGAGTCGCAATACCGTCGTACTTCGCAGTGATCATCGTGTAGTCCACACCCGGCGTAGTATCACCATCGCGGTTCAGGTGCTCGCCAAACTCACTGCCTAGGCGCTGGTCGATCGCCGCGCCGCCCAGGAACTTCTCCAGGAATCCCGCGAGCTTGTTGTTCGGGTCGATCTTGTCGCCCAGAGTCGAGATGCCCGACAGGGTAGTGCCGTGGTGCGCAGGTCCCACGCCCACCAGCCGGTCCACCTTGTTACGCGCCACATCCGCCCGGTCGGCGCCACCGGAATCGGAAAGGTATAGCCGCGCCTGCGCCACGCCCTGTGAGTGGCCGACCAGGTTCACTTTCTTCGCACCCGTGCGCTCGATCACCTCGTCGATGAAGGCCGCCACCTCCTTCTGGGAGGTGCGCAGGAAGTTGTTGGCGTACACGCCCGGCGCCTTGCCTGTAAAGGCAGACCGGTCTTTGCCGTAGTTCACGGCAAACACTGGGTGACCTGCCGCAATGAGGTGCTTGGCCACGTAGTCCCACGTGTTATATGCGTTGAGCCACGTGCCGTGGATCAGCACCGTCGGTGTCTTGCCGTCTAGCGGTGTGTCGAACTTATTGACGCCCTCCGGCAGTGGATTGTCGCGTCGCAGGCTGGATAGGAACTTCGGGATGAATGCGTCCATGAACCCCAAGGCTAATCAAAAATGCAGCCCCAGTTTTGGAAACGAAATAATTTCTCGCGCAGGGTGGCGTCAAAAAGGTAAAAACAGCGATTTGGAGGAAGGGGGAGCAGGGGTGTAACCTCCTTCGAGGAAGTTTGACTAGATCAACAACGAGATCACCAACGTCAAGTTTTCACCGAAGACCGTCGGTCATCACCGTCCGCGCGAACCTTAACTGGGGAGAGTGGGCAGGAGATTGAAGGATCATCGTCATAGATGACGGCCCACGCAGGTAACACGATTAGACGTTCGGATCGGATTCCAGCCCTAGAAAGCCGGGGATCCTACGAATGCGCCTTGTGCTTCTTGCGTAAAACGCCGGAAACGTGAGGCGCTTTGTCGTTTATGTACAGTGTTGCCCTTCAACAATGATCGTCGGTGGACGTACTGCAAAAACGTACACCGTAAACATCAGGAAGGAGGCGAGAGTATGGCTAATCCGAAGAACACCGCTTCGCTGGAAGAGCTCAAGGCACGCTTCGAGCAGGCACAGTCCACTCTGTTGACCGAGTACCGTGGCCTGTCCGTGGCTGAGACCACCGAGCTGCGTCGCGCACTGGGTTCGGACGTTACCTACTCCGTCGCCAAGAACACCATGATCAAGCTGGCTGCACGCGAAGCCGGCATTGAGCTTGATGAGTCCCTGCTGACCGGTCCTACCGCAATCGCATTCGTCAACGGCGAGGCCGTGGACGCTGCGAAGGCCATGAAGGACTTCGGCAAGGATCACAAGAACTTCGTGATCAAGGGTGGCTACATGGACGGTGCCGCGATTGATGCAGCTCAGGTTGAGGCAATCGCCGAGCTGGACAATCGCGAAACCACGCTGGCCAAGCTGGCCGGTGCCATGCAGGGTTCCTTGGCAAAGGCCGCAGGCCTGTTCAACGCACCAGCATCCCAGGTTGCACGCCTGGCCGCTGCACTGCAGGAGAAGAAGGAACAGTAAGTTCCCTCCGCTCATACATAAGACATAAAACATTTTGCCGGCCGGGTCGCCAACACTTTTCGGCCCACCGGCGCAACTACGAAAGGATGCCATCATGGCTAAGCTCACCAAGGACGAGCTCATCGAGGCTTTCAAGGAAATGACCCTCATCGAACTGTCTGAGTTCGTTAAGGAATTCGAAGAGGTCTTCGACGTCACCGCTGCTGCTCCGGTTGCTGCCGTTGCTGCTGCTCCGGGCGCTGAGGGCGGCGCTGCTGCTGAGGAGAAGGACGAGTTCGACGTCGTTCTGGAGGACGCAGGCGCTAAGAAGATCGGCGTTATTAAGGTTGTCCGCGAGATCGTCTCCGGCCTGGGCCTGAAGGAGGCCAAGGAGCTGGTTGAGGGTGCTCCGAAGGCTATCCTGGAGGCTGCTTCCAAGGATGACGCTGAGGCTGCTAAGACCAAGCTGGAAGAGGCTGGCGCAAAGGTCTCCCTCAAGTAAGCTCGCCTTACTTCCTGCACTTCGGCCTAGCGCCGACTGTGCAGGCCAATCAGAGCCGCTGGCAATCACATTTCGTGATTGCCGGCGGTTTTTTGTTGTCTTGCTACGCTTAAGTGACAAATATTGAATCGTGTGCCCAGTTCTCCGGGCGCGCGGGTAGCTAAAACTGATCTAATCGCAGATGGTGGCAGAGAAGTGACGAATAAAAAGGGCTCCGGCAAAGGCCTCTACATCCTGGGTGCGCTCGGTGCGCTGATTGGCGTAGCGCTGATCACTGTGGGCGTCATGCTCCCAAAGGTTGTATCGAACGACAAGGCCGTGCCTCTAGACCTGGCCGCGACAACGCTTACCCTGAACGACCCAGCGGCGGTCATCGGCCCGAACTACCAAGGGCTGGATGGTAAAGAGGACGTGACGGCGCCGGTCAATCGCCAGTTCAAGATCACGCTCGAGGAGCCCGCCACCGATGAGGAAGCCAGTGCGCGCGTCGGCGTGACCACCGCCCGTACGGACGTGGAGGACGACCTGGAATCGCTGCTGGACGCACAGGTCTGGAGCTTTACCGTGGATCGTCGCACGGGCGAGGCGAAGGGTAATGCGAAGGTCTCGGACACGCCCGCTACCCCGGCCACCGACGGCGAGATCGCCGGTTACTGGGCCAAGTTCCCGCAGGGTACTGAGCAGCGCTCTTACGACTATTTCGATATGACGCTACGTCGCGCGCTGCCTGCGGAGTTCACCGGCACCCGCAATGTCACCACCGCTGACGGGCGCGAGCACGAGCTGTACGTCTTCCGCCAGGAGATCCCGGCAACCTCCGTGGCCAAGGAGTACGCGGGAGTGCGCAACACTATCACCGTTGAAGGGGAGGACGGCAAGCCACAGCGCGCTCAGCTGTTCCACGAAGGCTGGCGCGAGCTGGCGGTAGAGCCGAAGTCCGGCCTGCTGGTGAGCGTGGAGGAGAACGTGAAGGACACGTACCGCGACGACTCCGGTAAGGACGTGCAGAACCTGCTGCAGTTCCACGGCAAGACCCCGCAGCGAGTGACGCAGTCCATGCTGGATCAGGCCATGGAGGTCAGCGGACAGCGCCACACCGATAAATGGGGGGTTGCATTGATTGTCGCGGGTGTTATTGTGGCAGCAGCATCCGTGGTGCTGGTTCTGTGGCGGCGCGCTAAGCGTAGGGCGGAGCACCGGAATGAGCGCCGGGCAGAGAAGCACCCTGAGAGCCCGGCTGAGGAAGCCTAGACATTCGCGCAGCGATGCTATAGGATAGTTCGTTGCGCTGGATTTGATTTGTTGAGCTATCGGCTACAACGAAACGACTACAAAGCTACGCAGAAGTGATGTGAAGACATTACACATGAAGCAGACTTTGCCAAACGAGCCAAAAAGGCCATTTGACAAGGTCGTTTAGTCGTTTCTGCGTGGGGATAGTTTGGCAGGGAAAATCCAACTAAATCGACCATCACGAGACCGTACACACACAATCACGGCCGCGCACTACAGCTCCACCACGTAGTGCCCGACCGATGTTGTGCTGGAAGGACCCATCTTGGCAGTCTCCCGCCAGACCAGCTCAGTGGCCGGAATTCCCGGAGCTCCGCAGCGACACAGCTTTGCGAAGATCGACGCTCCGATTGAGGTTCCAGGCCTTCTTGACCTCCAACGAGAGTCCTTCGCTTGGCTCGTTGGCACGCCTGAATGGCGTGCCCGCGCCCAAGCAGAGGCAGGGGAGGACGTCCGCATCATGAGCGGACTCGAGGAGATTCTCGAGGAGCTCTCTCCGATCGAGGACTACTCCGAGAACATGTCCCTCACCCTGTCCGACCCCCGCTTCGATGACGTGAAGTCCACCATCGACGAGGCGAAGGATAAGGACATCAACTACGCGGCACCGCTGTACGTGACCGCGGAATTCACCAACTCCATGTCTGGTGAGATCAAGTCCCAGACGGTCTTCATCGGTGACTTCCCGATGATGACCGACAAGGGCACGTTCATCATCAACGGCACCGAGCGTGTCGTTGTCTCCCAGCTCGTCCGTTCCCCGGGCGTGTACTTCGACGCCTCCATCGACGCATCCACCGAGCGTCCCCTGCACTCCGTGAAGGTGATCCCCTCCCGCGGTGCATGGCTCGAGTTCGACGTGGACAAGCGCGACACCGTCGGCGTGCGCATCGACCGCAAGCGTCGCCAGCCGGTAACCGTGCTACTGAAGGCGCTGGGCCTGACCACGCAGGAGATCACCGATCGCTTCGGCTTCTCCGAGCTGATGATGTCCACCCTCGAAAAGGACGGCGTGGACAACACCGACGAGGCCCTGCTGGAGATCTACCGCAAGCAGCGCCCGGGCGAGTCCCCGACGCGCGACTCCGCTCAGGCTCTGCTGGAGAACTCCTTCTTCAAGGCGAAGCGCTACGACCTGGCCAAGGTCGGCCGCTACAAGGTCAACCGCAAGCTGGGTCTGGGTGGCGATACCGATGGCGTGATGACCCTCACGGAAGAGGGCATCCTGACCACCATCGAGTACCTGGTACGCCTGCACGCCGGTGAGAAGTCCATGACCTCCCCGGATGGCACCGAGATCCCGATCGATACCGACGACATCGACCACTTCGGTAACCGTCGTCTGCGTACCGTCGGCGAGCTGATCCAGAACCAGGTTCGCGTGGGTCTGTCCCGCATGGAGCGCGTTGTGCGTGAGCGCATGACCACCCAGGATGCGGAGTCCATCACCCCGACCTCCCTGATCAACGTTCGCCCGGTCTCCGCGGCTATCCGTGAGTTCTTCGGCACCTCCCAGCTGTCGCAGTTCCTGGACCAGAACAACTCCCTGTCCGGCCTGACCCACAAGCGCCGCCTGTCTGCGCTGGGTCCGGGCGGTCTGTCCCGTGAGCGCGCCGGCCTGGAAGTCCGCGACGTTCACCCGTCTCACTACGGCCGCATGTGCCCGATTGAGACCCCTGAGGGTCCGAACATTGGTCTGATCGGTTCCCTTTCCTCCTACGCTCGCGTGAACCCGTTCGGCTTCATCGAGACCCCGTACCGCAAGGTTGTGGACGGGCAGATCACCGACGAGGTCTACTACTTCACTGCGGACGAAGAGGACCGCCACGTGATTGCTCAGGCGAACACCCCGTTCGACGAGAATCACCGGTTCACCGAGGAGCGCATTGAGGTTCGCCTGCGCGGCGGCGACGTGGAGGTCGTCCCGTACACCGAGGTGGACTACATGGACGTGTCGCCGCGACAGATGGTTTCCGTGGCAACCGCTATGATTCCGTTCCTCGAGCACGACGATGCTAACCGTGCACTGATGGGTGCCAACATGCAGCGTCAGGCTGTGCCGCTGCTGCGCTCCGAGGCTCCGTTCGTGGGCACCGGTATGGAGCTGCGCGCTGCTTATGACGCCGGCGACATGATCATCGCGCCGAAGGCAGGCGTGGTCGAGTACGTCTCCGCCGACTACATCACCGTCATGGACGACGAGGGTGTGCGCGATACCTTCATGCTGCGTAAGTTCGAGCGCACCAACCAGGGCACCTGCTACAACCAGACTCCGCTGGTGGACGAGGGGGACCGCGTTGAGGCCGGCCAGGTTCTGGCCGATGGTCCGGGCACCGACCACGGCGAGATGGCACTGGGCAAGAACCTGCTGGTTGCCTTCATGCCCTGGGAAGGCCACAACTACGAGGACGCCATCATCCTGAACCAGCGCATGGTTGAGGAGGACGTTCTGACCTCGATTCACATCGAGGAGTACGAGATTGACGCCCGCGACACCAAGCTGGGTCCGGAGGAGATCACCCGCGATATTCCTAACGTGGGCGAAGATGTCCTGGCTGACCTGGACGAGCGCGGTATCGTCCGCATCGGCGCGGACGTCCGCGACGGCGACATCCTGGTCGGTAAGGTCACCCCGAAGGGTGAGACCGAGCTGACTCCGGAAGAGCGCCTGCTGCGCGCCATCTTCGGTGAGAAGGCCCGCGAGGTCCGCGATACCTCCATGAAGGTGCCGCACGGCGAGACCGGTAAGGTCATCGGCGTTCGCGTGTTCTCCCGTGAGGATGACGACGACCTGGCCGCAGGTGTGAACGAGATGGTTCGCGTCTACGTCGCTCAGAAGCGCAAGATCCAGGACGGCGATAAGCTCGCCGGCCGCCACGGCAACAAGGGTGTTGTCGGCAAGATCCTGCCGCAGGAGGACATGCCGTTCCTGCCGGACGGCACTCCGATCGACATCATCCTGAACACCCACGGCGTGCCGCGCCGTATGAACATTGGTCAGGTCCTCGAGGTGCACCTGGGCTGGCTGGCTAAGGCCGGTTGGAAGGTCGACACTGATTCTCAGGATCCGAAGATCCAGAAGATGCTGGAGACCCTGCCGGAGGAGCTGTACGAGGTTCCGGCGGACTCCCTGACCGCCACCCCGGTGTTCGACGGTGCTTCCAACGCGGAGCTGTCCGGCCTGCTGCGTTCCTCGCTGCCGAATCGCGACGGCGAGCGCCAGGTCGACGACTTCGGTAAGTCCAACCTGATTGACGGCCGCTCCGGCGAGCCCTTCCCGTACCCGGTTGCAGTGGGCTACATGTACATGCTGAAGCTGCATCACCTGGTCGACGAGAAGATCCACGCTCGCTCCACTGGTCCCTACTCCATGATTACCCAGCAGCCGCTGGGCGGTAAGGCACAGTTCGGTGGCCAGCGCTTCGGTGAGATGGAGGTGTGGGCAATGCAGGCATACGGTGCCGCCTACACCCTGCAGGAGCTCCTAACCATCAAGTCCGACGACGTGGTTGGCCGTGTGAAGGTGTACGAGGCGATCGTGAAGGGTGAGAATATCCCGGATCCTGGAATCCCGGAGTCCTTCAAGGTCCTTCTGAAGGAGCTGCAGTCGCTGTGCCTGAACGTTGAGGTTCTGGCCGCCGACGGCACCCCGATGGAGCTGTCCTCTGACGATGACGATGAGCTGGAGAACGCTAACGCAGCTCTGGGCATCAACCTGTCCCGTGACGAGCGTCCGGATGCTGACATGGACGTCAGCTAGGGCGTTGACGACCCTAAACATCTGACTTTCGTACATTCGCCGTATTTTCGGCGCCTGAGCCCGACAAACAACACAGCTTAAGGCGCCGTAACTACCCAAAGCCCTCCGGGAAGAGGAGGGGAAAGGAAGTCCACGTGCTGGACGTCAACTTTTTCGATGAGCTTCGCATCGGTCTAGCGACTGCGGACGACATCCGTCGCTGGTCCCGTGGCGAGGTCAAGAAGCCTGAAACCATTAACTACCGCACTCTGAAGCCGGAGAAGGACGGCCTGTTCTGCGAGCGCATTTTCGGCCCCACCCGCGACTGGGAGTGTGGCTGTGGCAAGTACAAGCGTGTGCGCTACAAGGGCATCATCTGTGAGCGCTGTGGCGTTGAGGTGACCAAGTCCAAGGTGCGTCGTGAGCGCATGGGCCACATCGAGCTGGCCGCTCCTGTCACCCACATTTGGTACTTCAAGGGCGTGCCTTCTCGCCTGGGCTACCTGCTGGACCTGGCTCCGAAGGATCTGGAAAAGATCATCTACTTCGCCGCCAACATCATCACCTCCGTGGACGAGGAGGGTCGCCACAACGACCAGTCCACCCTCGAGGCGGAGATGCTGCTGGAGAAGAAGGAGGTCGAGCAGGAGCGCGATGCGGAGCTGGCCGACCGTGCCAAGACTCTCGAGGACGACCTGGCCGAGCTCGAGGCAGCTGGTGCCAAGAACGATGCCAAGAAGAAGGTGCAGAACGCGGCCGACCGCGAGATGCGCCACATCCGCGAGCGCGCCGAGCGCGAGATCGACCGCCTGGACGAGATCTGGAACACCTTCGTCAAGCTGGCTCCGAAGCAGATGATTGTGGATGAGAACATCTACAACGAGCTGGTCGACCGCTACGAGGATTACTTCACCGGCGGCATGGGTGCAGAGGCCATCCAGACCCTGATCCGTAGCTTCGACCTCGAGGCCGAGGCCGAGTCCCTGCGCGAGGTCATCCGTGACGGCAAGGGTCAGAAGAAGTTGCGCGCTCTGAAGCGCCTGAAGGTTGTCGCCGCGTTCCTGCGTTCCGGCAACGACCCGGCGGGCATGGTTCTGGACTGCATCCCGGTTATCCCGCCGGAGCTGCGCCCGATGGTGCAGCTGGACGGTGGCCGCTTTGCGACCTCCGACCTGAACGACCTGTACCGTCGCGTAATCAACCGCAACAACCGCCTGAAGCGCATGCTGGACCTCGGCGCGCCCGAGATCATTGTGAACAACGAGAAGCGCATGCTGCAGGAATCCGTCGACGCGCTATTCGACAACGGTCGTCGCGGCCGTCCGGTTACCGGCCCGGGCAACCGTCCGCTGAAGTCCCTGTCTGACCTGCTGAAGGGTAAGCAAGGCCGCTTCCGCCAGAACCTGCTGGGTAAGCGTGTGGACTACTCCGGCCGTTCCGTGATTATCGTTGGTCCGCAGCTGAAGCTGCACCAGTGTGGTCTGCCGAAGCTGATGGCCCTGGAGCTGTTCAAGCCGTTCGTGATGAAGCGCCTGGTGGAGAAGTCCTACGCGCAGAACATCAAGTCCGCCAAGCGCATGGTGGAGCGCCAGCGCCCCGAGGTGTGGGACGTGCTGGAAGAGGCCATCGCCGAGCACCCGGTGATGTTGAACCGTGCACCTACCCTGCACCGCCTGGGTATTCAGGCCTTCGAGCCGATTCTGGTTGAGGGTAAGGCCATCCAGCTGCACCCGCTGGCCTGTGAGGCCTTCAACGCGGACTTCGACGGTGACCAGATGGCTGTTCACCTGCCGCTGTCCGCAGAGGCGCAGGCCGAGGCTCGCATCCTGATGCTGGCTTCCAACAACATTCTGTCCCCGGCATCCGGTAAGCCGCTGGCTATGCCGCGTCTGGACATGGTGACCGGCCTGTACTACCTGACCCTGCTGAAGAAGCCGGAGGAGTTCGGCGGCCAGGGTGCCTACGCACCGGCCACCGAGGAAGGCCCGGCGCAGGGCGTGTACTCCTCCCTGGCCGAGGCGATCATGGCTTACGACCGTGGCGTGCTGGGCCTGCAGGCTCCGATCCACGTGCGTATCAGCCACCTGCGCCCGACCGCGGAGATCGAGGCCGAGCTGTTCCCGGATGGTTGGCAGCGAGGCCAGACCTGGCTGGCGGAGACCACCCTGGGTCGCGTGCTGTTCAACGAGCTGCTGCCGTGGAACTACCCATACGTAGAGGGCGTCATGGCGAAGAAGCCACAGGCTGCCGTCATTAACGACCTCGCGGCGAAGTACCCGATGATCACCGTGGCGCAGACGGTGGACAAGCTGAAGGATGCCGGCTTCTACTGGGCAACCCGCTCCGGTGTGACCATCACCATGCACGACGTGCTGGTTCTGCCGAATAAGCAGGAAGTTCTGGATAACTACGAGGCCAAGGCCCGCGTTATCGAGAAGAAGATGGCACGCGGCAAGATCAACGAGGCCGAGCGCTACCAGTCCCTGGTTGACCTGTGGAAGGAAGCGACCGACTTCGTTGGTCAGTCCGTCGAGGACCTGTACCCGGACGACAACCCGATTCCGATGATTGTGAAGTCGGGTGCTGCCGGTAACATGCGTCAGATCTGGACCCTGGCCGGCATGAAGGGCATGGTTACGAACTCGCGCGGTGAGTACATCACCCGCCCGATTAAGACCTCCTTCCGCGAAGGCCTGTCCGTGCTCGAGTACTTCAACAACTCCCACGGTTCCCGTAAGGGCCTGGCCGATACGGCACTGCGTACCGCCGACTCGGGCTACCTGACCCGTCGTCTGGTGGACGTGGCGCAGGACGTCATCGTGCGCGAGGACGACTGTGGCACCAGGCAGGGCGCTGTTATGCCGGTGGCCGTTCCGGTTCTGGACGTCGAGGGCAAGCCGACCGGTAACTACACCCCGGCGGACTTCGTCGAAACGTCTGTTCTTGGTCGTTACCTGGCTAGTGACGCCACCGCCTCCGACGGCACCGTCATCGTTGCCGAGGGCAATGTCGTTGGCGAGGGCGAGCTGAAGGCTCTCCTCGAGGCCGGCGTGGAGGAAGTAAAGGTCCGCTCCGTGATGACCTGTGCTACCAACACCGGCGTGTGCTCCACCTGTTACGGCCGTTCCATGGCGACCGGCAAGAAGGTCGAGATCGGCGAGGCCGTTGGTATCGTCGCCGCCCAGTCCATTGGTGAGCCGGGTACCCAGCTGACCATGCGTACGTTCCACCTGGGTGGTGTCGGTGGCGACATTACCGGTGGTCTGCCGCGTGTTCAGGAGCTGTTCGAGGCTCGCGTGCCGAAGGCGAAGTCCCCGATCGCGTCGGTGGACGGCAAGGTGCGCATCGAAGACGACGACAACTTCTTCACCCTCACCATCGAGCCGGATGACGGTTCCGACGATGTGGTGTACGAGAAGCTGTCCAAGCGCCAGGGCCTGGCAACGCTGGGCACCGGTGGCGTGGAGCGCCCGATCCGCGACGGCGACCACGTGAAGATGGGCCAGCAGCTGCTGAAGGGCGCTGCCGACCCGCACGAGGTTCTGCGCGTGATGGGCCGCCGTGGCGTTCAGCAGCACCTGATCAACGAGGTCCAGAAGGTCTACCGCGATCAGGGTGTGGCCATCCACGACAAGCACATCGAGATCATCGTGCGCCAGATGCTGCGCCGCGTGACCGTCATCGACTCCGGTTCGACCGAGCTCCTGCCGGGCTCCCTGGTGGATCACGCAGACGCAGTGGCTGCTTCCAAGGAGGCCGTCAAGACCGGCGGCCGTCCGGTGGAGGTTCGCGCCGAGATCATGGGTATCACGAAGGCCTCCCTGGCTACCGAGTCCTGGCTGTCCGCCGCCTCGTTCCAGGAGACCACCCGCGTGCTCACGGACGCTGCCATCAACAAGCGTTCTGACAAGCTGATCGGTCTGAAGGAGAACGTGATCATCGGTAAGCTGATCCCGGCCGGTACGGGCATTTCCCGCTACCGCAACATCAGCGTGGAGCCGACGGAGGAGGCCCGCGCAGCGGCTTACTCCCTGCCGTCCTCCTTCGGCGATGGCTTCTACGCCGACGACACCTACGGCGAGTTCACCGGCGCTGCCGTGCCGCTGGACGACATTGATCTGATGTAGGTCGGATCTGCTGCATGGTTGCCCGCAACTGACGGGCGGCCAGCAGCTTTTAGCGGGCGCTTCCCCTTGTACTAGAGGTCTTGAGCTTAAAGACCTCGTACTGCGGGCGGCGCCCACTTTTGCGTGCCTGCACTCGGCGGTGCTCTATGATGGCCTGCATGGGTATGATGTTTCGCAATTCCAAGAACTTCGGTCCGTTCCGCATTAACACCTCTTCCGGGGGCGTGGGCGGATCCACCCGTGTTGGGCCGATGCGCATTACGCAGCGCGCTGATGGCCGCCAGTCCGTCACGATCCGCACCCCGATCCGCGGCCTGAACTTCACCAAGACCTTCGGCAACAAGCGCCGCTAGGCGCGTGCGGGCCACGCGCCCGTGCGAATTAGCGACCTAGCGCCCGCTTTGTCTTCTTCGTCGCCGTCGCCGACCACGGATCCTCGGGCCACGGGTGCTTCGGATAGCGCCCGCGCATGTCCTTGCGCACGCCTTGGTAGGGGCCGTTCCAAAAGCTCTTCAGATCGTCTGTGACGGCCAGCTCGCGGCCCGCTGGCGATAGTAGGTGGAACAGAACTTTTTGCCCTTCGATGGTGGGGGATTCCGCCAAACCAAAGCATTCCTGCAGCTTAACACGCACAATCGGGCGCCCAGTTTCGTAGTGAACCGTTGGCGCCGATCCGCTGGGTACTTCCAGTCGTTCCGGCGCGAGTTCGTCCATTCGCCCCGCTTCGGGCCACGGCAGTTGGCGCATGATCGCCTGGTAAGCGTCGATGTCGGCGATCCTTTCGCCCGCCACGACCCGCTCGGCCTCGGGCGTGTAGTCGCCTGACGCAAGGTCCGGCCACGGTTCGCCGAGCTGCTCGCGGAGGTAGTCGACTCTTTCTTTTATTCTTGACGCCCCCTCCGTCATCCGTAGCCACCCGAGCCCCTCGGCAGCCAAGGCCGCGATGGCCTGGGTTTTCTCTTCTTCGCCTAGCTGGTTGACGGAGACTGGGGTGCTCGACAGCTCGATGGCTCCGAGGTGGCGAGTGCGCCGGGCGCGGAGCTTGCCCTCGGAGATGCGCGCGGTGACGTCCTCCCGCACCTGCGCTAGGTCCGGGTTGTCCAGCCGGGCGGCGGCGCGGATCAGAGGAGTGCGGCCCAGCTGGACCTCCGCCACCGCCAGCCATTCGGATCCGCCGAGCGGGCGGCGCAGCTCCGGCGCCAGGGTAGCGCGGGTGCCGGAGGCCAGCAGGTACTCGGCATCCTCGCCGCTACCGCCTCTATCCACTAGCTTCGCAACGCGGTCGGGGTATGCGGAGGCGACAACTTCGCCGGGAGCGGCCGGACCGTGGTCTTCCACCATCCGCGCGAAACGGCGCACCTCGGAAGTCTGTGGTTTCGCCTCGGCGAGGTCCCCCTGCAGGCCGGTCGACAGCGCAGCCACAACCTCGGCAGCGCCTGAGCCGTGGGCCAGCAGTGCCGCCCCCAGGCGTGGGTCGGCGGGAATGCGCGCGAGCTTCTGACCAGTCTCGGTAATCGCGCCGTTCCCGTCCAGCGCGCCCAAAGCGTGCAGCTCCTGGTTGGCGTCGGTGAGGGTTGCGGCCGGAGGGGCGTCCAGAAGAGAAATACCGGGCGAGCCCCAAGCAGCGAGGGTCAGGGCGGCGGCGACGAGATCCGACGAGAGGATCTCCGGGGTGATGTCCGGTGCGAAGTGGGAATAGTCGGCCGCGGAGTAGGCGCGATAGACCTGGCCGGGGCCGAGGCGACCGGCACGACCGGCACGCTGATCGGCGCTGGCCTTGGAAGTGGAGGTGGTGACCAGGCCCGTCATGCCGCGAGCTTGGTCGCGGCGGGGAGCGCGGGAAAGCCCTGCGTCGACAACCGCGTGCACGCCGGGGACGGTCAGGGAGGACTCAGCGATGGAGGTGGCGACGACGATGGGGGAGTTGCCTGTGAGCGCGGCATCCTGTTCGCGTGAATCCAGGCCGCCGTGGAGAGGGGCACTATCGGGTAGGTGAGAGCTCACCCAATCGATTTCCTTGCGGCCGGGAACGAATACCAGCGTGCGATGGCCGGGGTGGCCGGAGTCGCGGTGGTGGGCGTGGGCCTGCAGGGCCAGTTCTGCGACGTGGCGGTAGAACGCGGGCGATCCCTGGGCGCGTTCGGGGTGCGGGTGATAGGAGATGTCTAGCGGATGGGTGACCGCTGGGGTAGAGACGACCTTCGCACCCATGTAGTCGGCGAGCTTTTGAGTGTCGACGGTGGCGGACATTGCACAGAGGTAGAGCTCCCCGGCGGGGTCGCCTTCGCGCAGCAGTGCAACCTCCTGGCACATCGCGAGCACAAGGTCGGAATCCAGTTGGCGCTCGTGGACTTCGTCGATGAGAACCGCGCCCACGCCCTCCAGGGCGGGGTCGGCCAGGAGGCGGTTGAGGAGGACTCCTGGGGTGACGAATTCCACCAGGGTGCCGGGGTGGTGTTCTCCACGGATGCTGTAGCCGACGCGGTCGCCTACGCGGGAGCCGTCGAGGTAGGCGAGGCGCCGGGCTGCGGCGCGGACGGCCACGCGACGAGGTGCGGTGACTAGGACCTTCGGCGCTGCAGCTTCGTCGGCTTCGGGAGCCGTGCCTGCTTGGGACTGCAGGATGTTGGACAGTGCAGGCGGAACTAGGGTTGTCTTACCAGTTCCGGGGGGTGCTTCCACCACCAGTGGGCCGCGCTCCGGGATGCGCGGTAGAAGCTCGGCGGCGGGCAGGCCGTCGCCGATGATTGCTAAGTCGAACTGGTAGGAAGGCATCGGGATGATTGTAAGCACGGTGCCAGCCAGGGAGAGACTGAGGACGCTGTTCAACCGGAAATTTGGTAGCGCAGGCAAGGTGTATTAAACTTTTCGACCGTAGATTGTATTGTCTCCGCTGGTGCAGTGGCGGCCACAAGCTAACCGAGTTAGCTCGGGTCGATTGTGCAGCTGGGGTGCGATGCAGGGATCTCCACGTTATTGCGTGGGGTGATACGCCACGGAAGAGGCCCCGTAAGGAAGAGCCCCTTATTTTTCGTGTGTGCAGATCCTTTTTGAGATCCTCAAGCTACAGATGCTCAACACATAGGGCGGCCGCATCCAAAGCGGCGGCACTGTGCAACTGCACCAAAAAGAACCGAAAGAAAGTTCATCTATGCCAACTATTCAGCAGCTGGTCCGCAAGGGCCGTCACGACAAGAGCACGAAGGTTGCCACTGCTGCGCTGAAGGGCTCCCCGCAGCGTCGCGGTGTGTGCACCCGCGTGTACACCACTACCCCGAAGAAGCCGAACTCCGCACTGCGAAAGGTTGCCCGTGTTCGCCTGACCTCCGGTATCGAGGTTTCCGCCTACATCCCGGGTGAGGGTCACAACCTGCAGGAGCACTCCATGGTGCTCGTCCGCGGTGGTCGTGTGAAGGACCTCCCGGGTGTTCGCTACAAGATCGTGCGTGGTTCCCTCGATACCCAGGGTGTCAAGGACCGCAAGCAGGCACGTTCCCGCTACGGCGCTAAGAAGGAGAAGTAAACAATGCCACGTAAGGGTCCAGCACCTTCCCGACAGCTAGTCAAGGATCCAGTTTACGGCGACGTTCTCGTCTCCCAGCTGGTGAACAAGGTTCTCCTTGACGGTAAGAAGTCCACCGCAGAGCGCATCGTCTACGGCGCACTGGAGCAGTGCCGCGAGAAGACCGGCACCGATCCGATCCTCACCCTGAAGAAGGCTCTTGACAACGTCAAGCCGGCTCTTGAGGTTCGTTCCCGCCGTGTTGGTGGCGCTACCTACCAGGTTCCGGTTGAGGTTCGCCCCGGCCGTTCCACCACTCTGGCACTGCGTTGGCTGGTGACCTTCACCCGTCAGCGTCGTGAGAACACCATGACCGAGCGTCTCGCCAACGAGATCCTGGACGCATCCAACGGCCTGGGTGCATCCGTGAAGCGTCGCGAAGACACTCACAAGATGGCAGAGGCCAACCGCGCCTTCGCCCACTACCGCTGGTAGCAGCGGCTCCATAGCCTCACCGCCCAAACTTCATATCGGGGTAGTGGGGCTATAGTTTTTATTGACCGCGTGAGGGCGTCAATAAACCCTCGACGCGACGTGACAGCACAAAGCTGGCACAATAGAACGAGTACATAATCGCCTGCGGCTTGCGGGGCTTTTTAAAGCATTTGAAGAACAACAATGTGAACAACATGGAAGTTCCGGCCAAGTCGCTCAACAACGAAATGAGCGGGGTAACCCAGTGGCACTTGAAGCGTTGACCGACCTGAACAAGGTCCGCAACATCGGCATCATGGCGCACATCGATGCTGGTAAGACCACCACCACGGAGCGCATCCTTTTCTACACCGGCATCAACCGTAAGGTCGGTGAGACCCACGATGGCGCCTCCACGATGGACTGGATGGAGCAGGAGAAGGAGCGCGGAATTACCATTACGTCCGCCGCTACCACCTGTTTCTGGGAAGGCAACCAGATCAACATCATCGACACCCCGGGTCACGTGGACTTCACCGTTGAGGTGGAGCGTTCCCTGCGTGTTCTGGATGGTGCCGTTGCTGTGTTCGACGCCAAGGAAGGCGTGGAGCCGCAGTCCGAGCAGGTCTGGCGCCAGGCAACCAAGTACGACGTTCCGCGTATCTGCTTCGTCAACAAGATGGACAAGCTGGGTGCGGACTTCTACTACACTGTGCAGACCATTGTCGACCGACTGGGCGCTAAGCCGCTGGTGATGGCCCTGCCGATCGGCGCTGAGGACGACTTCGACGGCATCGTCGACCTGTTGAACATGCGTGCTCTGACCTGGCGCGGCAAGGTCGAGATCGGTACTGAGCCGACCTACGAGGAGATCCCGGAGGATCTGAAGGAAAAGGCTGAGGAGTACCGCGAGAAGCTCATCGAGACCGTTGCTGAGTCCGACGAAGAGCTGATGGAGCGCTACTTCGCCGGTGAGGAGATCACCGTCGACGAGCTGAAGGCACAGATCCGCAAGCTGACCATCAACTCTGAGGTCTACCCGGTTTACTGTGGCTCCGCCTACAAGAACAAGGGTATCCAGCCGATGCTGGACGCTGTGATCGACTTCCTGCCGAACCCGATGGACGTTGGCTCCATCGTCGGCCACGATCCGAAGGATCCGGAGACCGAGAAGCTGCGTAAGCCGTCCAAGGACGAGCCGTTCTCCGCTCTGGCCTTCAAGGTCGCCGTTCACCCGTTCTTCGGCAAGCTGACCTACGTTCGCGTGTACTCCGGTTCCGTGGAGTCCGGTGCACAGGTCACCAACTCCACCAAGGACAAGAAGGAGCGCATCGGCAAGCTGTTCCAGATGCACTCCAATAAGGAGCAGCCGGTGGATCGCGCATCCGCCGGCCACATCTACGCCTTCATCGGCCTGAAGGACACCACCACGGGCGACACCCTGTGCGACGCTCAGGACCCGGTCATCCTGGAGTCCATGGACTTCCCGGATCCGGTTATCGAGGTGGCCATCGAGCCGAAGACCAAGTCTGACCAGGAGAAGCTGGGTACCGCCATCCAGAAGCTGGCGGAAGAGGACCCGACCTTCACCGTTAAGCTGGACGAGGAGACCGGCCAGACCGTCATCGGCGGTATGGGCGAGCTGCACCTGGACGTTCTGGTTGACCGCATGCGCCGCGAGTTCAAGGTCGAGGCGAACATCGGTAACCCGCAGGTTGCTTACCGCGAGACCATCCGCAAGCCGGTCGAGAAGCTGGAGTACACCCACAAGAAGCAGACTGGTGGTTCCGGTCAGTTCGCGCGCGTCATCATCGCGCTCGAGCCTTACGAGCCGGAAGAGGGCTCCGACCAGACCTACGAGTTCGTCAACGAGGTCACCGGTGGCCGCGTGCCGAAGGAGTACATCCCGTCTGTAGACGCTGGTATCCAGGACGCTATGCAGTACGGCTACCTGGCCGGCTTCCCGCTGGTGAACATCAAGGCCACCCTGCTGGATGGTGCTTACCACGAGGTCGACTCCTCCGAAATGGCCTTCAAGCTGGCTGGTTCCCAGGCACTGAAGGAAGCTGTTGCCAAGGCAAAGCCGGTTCTGCTGGAGCCGCTGATGGCCGTTGAGGTCATCACCCCAGAGGAGTACATGGGCGACGTCATCGGCGACATCAACTCCCGCCGTGGCCAGGTTTCCTCCATGGACGACCGCGCTGGCGCCAAGATCGTCAAGGCCAAGGTGCCGCTGTCCGAGATGTTCGGCTACATCGGCGACCTGCGTTCCCGCACCGCCGGCCGTGCGAACTTCTCCATGATCTTCGACTCCTACGGCGAGGTTCCGACCAACGTCGCATCCGAGATCATCGCGGAGCGCACTGGCGGCAACGCTTAACCCTAAAGCAAGACCCCAAGCAAGGTTTCTTTAGCTTTGTGACGCCCCCTCGGGCGCCCACCACCCCGGGGCGCCTGTCGCGGAGCATCACGGGCCTAAGGGCCTTGCGGGGTAGGGGTCAGCACGGCGTAGCCCTGCGTCAATAAACAACCGAATAGAAAACTTGACTACCCCAATGTTCGTGGGCTTTTAGGTTTGCTCGTGGGGGCAAATTTTTCTAGACGGCAAAAGTGACGTAGGATGCGGTGTGCTGGCCGTTACCCAGTTCGCGTGTAGCGCGACTGGCCTCGAAGCACAAAGTCGAGGCGAAGATGTTCGTTACACGGATAATCTGATATTCGGCAAGAAGTAAGAAAAACTAGCCAGTGGGCGACCCGTAAACTGCGGGGAAGCAACTGGTTGGCAATAAAAGTTAATGTGGCTGCGAGAGTCGTAGCCACCGAGCAGTCCAGGAGGACACAAAGTGGCGAAGGCTAAGTTCGAGCGTTCCAAGCCGCACGTAAACATCGGCACCATTGGTCACGTCGACCACGGCAAGACCACCACCACTGCCGCGATCACCAAGGTTCTGGCTGACGCATTCCCCGAGGCCAACAAGTCCTTCGCTTTCGACGCCATCGATAAGGCGCCGGAGGAGAAGGAGCGTGGCATCACGATCAACATCTCCCACGTTGAGTACGAGACCGAGAAGCGCCACTACGCTCACGTTGACGCTCCGGGCCACGCTGACTACATCAAGAACATGATCACCGGTGCTGCTCAGATGGACGGCGCCATCCTGGTTGTTGCTGCAACCGATGGCCCGATGCCGCAGACCCGCGAGCACGTTCTGCTGGCTCGCCAGGTTGGCGTTCCGTACATCCTGGTCGCACTGAACAAGTGCGACATGGTTGACGATGAGGAGCTGCTGGAGCTCGTCGAGATGGAGGTCCGCGAGCTGCTGGCTGAACAGGACTTCGACGAGGAAGCACCTGTTGTTCACATCTCCGCACTGAAGGCCTTGGAGGGCGACGAGAAGTGGGCTAAGCAGATCCTGGAGCTCATGCAGGCCTGCGACGACTCCATCCCGGACCCGGAGCGCGAGACCGACAAGCCTTTCCTGATGCCGGTTGAGGACATCTTCACCATTACCGGCCGCGGTACCGTTGTTACCGGCCGTGTTGAGCGTGGCATCCTGAACCTGAACGACGAGGTCGAGATCCTGGGCATCCGCGAGAAGTCCCAGAAGACCACCGTTACCTCCATCGAGATGTTCAACAAGCTGCTGGACACCGCAGAGGCTGGCGACAACGCCGCACTGCTGCTGCGTGGCCTGAAGCGCGAAGACGTTGAGCGTGGTCAGATCGTTGCTAAGCCGGGCGCTTACACCCCGCACACCGAGTTCGAGGGCTCCGTCTACGTTCTGTCCAAGGACGAGGGCGGCCGCCACACCCCGTTCTTCGACAATTACCGTCCGCAGTTCTACTTCCGCACCACCGACGTTACCGGTGTTGTGAAGCTGCCGGAGGGCACCGAGATGGTTATGCCGGGCGACAACGTTGACATGTCCGTCACCCTGATCCAGCCGGTTGCTATGGACGAGGGCCTGCGCTTCGCTATCCGTGAGGGTGGCCGCACCGTTGGCGCTGGTCGCGTTACCAAGATCAACAAGTAGTCCTAACTACTCGCATGATCACCGTTTAGTGCTTTAGGCGCTAAACGGTTCAAGGCCCCGGGTTCCTGAAAGAAGGAGCCCGGGGCCTTCTGCATGTCCTGGAGAGCTAGCCCCGGAGTTAGCCCTGGAATTAGCCCCAGGGGAAACGATTCAACGTAGTCCAGCTGAGAACGTTGTTCTTGCCAGACGTGGGCACGGCGATACTGAGGGCGTCCGCAATATAGCGATCCTCACTCATCTCCAACGGCGTGCCCCTCGCATCGCGCGAGAGGCGCCGGTGCACCAGAACCGGATCGCCGGTCTCGAGGGGCAGCCACCGCGCATCGACCTCCCCGGCTTTCGCGGCGGAAAACACGTTGTCGGCAGCGAAGAAGTGAATGCCGTGGCGGGCGGCCAGCTCGTTGGTCACGGACGGACAGGTGGGATCCATCGGCTCGACCTTGGCACCGACCCAGGCGGGGTAGCGGGTGCGCTCCAGCATGATGGCGGACCCGTCGATGGTGCGCACGCGCAGCACTTTCAGGACTTTCTCGCCGGCGGGCACGCGCAGCAGCTCGGCATCCTTATCAGTCTGTTCCACCCATTCCTGGTGGATCACATGGCCACCAGGTGTGCGCCCGCGTCCGTAGGCCCACTGCGCGAAACTGCGGAACTTCGAGATCTCGGGGAAGCGGGCGGGCATGCGCAGCACGACCTTCCGCGCGCCCCGCTTGGAACTTAAGGTACCTTCGTCCACCAGTTGATTGAGCGCCTGGCGCATGGTGCCGGGGGCGACGTCGAAGCGTTCGGCCAGGACCCTTTCGCTAGGTATAGCCTCCCCGACCTGGAAACGCCCGTTGCGGATGTCCTCGCGCAGTTGCCGGGCGATTTGCTCGTAACGGGTGGACATTTATTTGTCTCCCTCGCGGTATCCCCGCCGGAACTCTTGCGGCAGCTTATGGAGTAGCGTGTTGCGTAGGTTACCGGCGAAGCGCCCGGCGTTGCGGGCGAAGTTCTCAGCCACCCCCATGGCTTGCTCGGCAACATCCATCGCCTGCTCGGCCTTGTCTTCGGGGATGAAGCTCGGCCGGTGTTCGCGGACCTGGCGGCGCAGGCGTGCGCGCCGGTCCCAGGCCTCGTCGAGGGCGCGCAGAGCGTCGATCAGCTCTGCGTCCGTCCCTCCCGCGTCGGGGTGGTGTTTCCGCACCAGGGCGCGCCGTTGCCGCTGGTATTCGGGGTTGTTGCGGTAGTCGCTCATTGCTGTTCCTTCTTTTGGTGACGCCACCTCAAGGCCGTTTGCCTAGAAATTCCACTAGAAGGTGATTGTAGTAGTGAAAAGCCCACCTCCTGCCTCCGGCGGGGCCGCCGGGTTGGGGGAGGTGGGCTTGAAGTGCTTAACTGCGTTGGTGCAGTAAAGCTGTTTTATGCGAACAGCTTGCGGCGCACAGCGAAGGCGCCAGCTGCGATCATTGCGATAACAGCCAGGCCAGCCAGGCCGCGTGCAGCGGTGTTGGAGCCGGTCTGTGCCAGCATGCCGCGGTCGCTAGCGGACTCGTCGGCTGCGCCCTGGTCAGCCAGCTGGCCGCCCTGAGCGATAACCTCGTCCTTGTTCTCGGCCAGCATCTTGTCGGAAGCTGCCCTGTCCTCCGGTGTCGGATCCTGGTGAATCCGGTTCTGATCCTGGATGTAAGTCTGCCCATCCTGTGAGAGATACCAAATGACGCCACCGATGATTAGCGTGGCGGGAAGTGCGACCAAGCCTAAGATAGTTCCGATTCTTCTGGAGTCGCTCACGACGGACAGTGAAGGCTGGGCAATCACAAACTGAGCCCCTTGATTGTGATCTCCTGACAATCCTGTGGTGGAAAACGGTACTGCTTCAGCCTGTGGGATTACAGCGCCACTATTGATGACGGAGGCTGCCAGGCTGATAGCTGCTACAGTACGAGTGAATTTTTTCATAGGAACCCTAAAGAACGTAGTTATAGGAGGGATGGCTCAGTGTTTGATCCTCTCTGAGGATACACTTTAAAGATTCTATTACAACAATCGCGCTATGGCTTAGATAGCTTTGGGAGTCCTAGATGACTTATCGGGAGAGGTCTTCAGGGGGGTGCGCCTATCTAATCATTCGTTGAGGTTAGGTCCAGTTGGAGAGGACGTCCCTCGATACTGCCAACCAACGACCGAGTTGCGTAAGGCTGGCGTAAATGGATTAGTTGGCTGAATACAGCTAATGGTCAGTAGGCGCCCCGGGGTAGCCCCCTCGCCCCACACGCTGGAGTCCTCCGAGAGCCCCTCCTTCACCGGATCGTGCAGATCGGTGGCTGCGTAAACCAGCCAGTTATCGCCGGAATCTGCCGTGCGCAGGTACAGCTTGTCGCCGACCTTCACTCGGTGGTGGTCGGCTGAGCCGTCATAGAGGTTGTCAAACACTGCGGGCACTCCCGCGCCGGTGTGCCCGGCGATCACCACAACGTCCGGGGAGTTCGTGCCCGGCAGGGAGTAAGGCTTATCGGCAGCGGTGTAAGTACAGGCCTTGTCTAGGGTTGCCGGGTCGATGGCGCCATCCTTCACCCTGCACGCCCCCTCCTCGAAGTCGGCATGCACGTCGATAGCCGGAATGAACATCTCCTCCGCCGCGGAAGGTGCGATCGGCGGCGACTGTTCGGCGATCACCTCGTTGCTCTCCAGCCCCTCTGGCGGTTTGACCGGCGCCTCCCGCTGCCACACTGCCACCACGGCCAGGATGACGAAAATGGCAACGCCGACCCGCGACAAAATGCGTCGGGTACGAGCATGCTGAATGCGGAAACCGCGTCTTGCCTCCTGAGTTGCGCGTTTCCCTTTCCGGGGAGTCGGATCTTCCTTGCGGTGTAGTGGCCGGCCCTCTGCTCGTGCGGTGGCCTCTACCCGTCGGCGCTGTGCCACCTCATACCGAGCGCTGCCCCTGGGTGGCAAGAATGCTGAGTTGGGGCGTGCACTGTTAGGAGAACCGTAGCGGGAGTCGCTCATAGCTGTCTCTCCTTATTACTGACGCCGCCTCGAGGCCATGCATGTGAAGTCTGAACTTACGTGGCGATTCTAGTGCTCAAAAGGTTACGGAAGTAAAGGTAACCGGTGCGTAGGGGCGTCAAAAAAGAAAAGAAAGAAGTGATTTGGTTTCGGCACGCCCGGTGTGGTTGAATACTTGACGTTGCTTTAACACGGCACATGAGGCCAGTAGCGCAGCAGCGAGGCTGGGCCAAGAAGGTGTCGATGGTGAAGTGAGCATGATCCATCGTCGGTGAAGAACCTCGCGAAAGTGATCCACAAGGAACACAGCGGGGCTGCTTTGCTGTGCGGTACTTAAAAAGTGGAAGGGCGACACGCCCGACCGCGGGTGCCGGAGGATGGGGCATGGTAAATGAACAGCGGCAGTAAGCGAAGGGATTCCCTTCCGACAAGGCGCGGAACACGTTTCCAAGCTTGTACTCCATATATTTCGTATATAAGGCCTCGGTAAAACGAATCCGGCCATGGAGCAAGCAAGGGGCGGGAACCGGGTGTTGTTACATCACTTGATTAACCAAGTGCGTATGGCGTGTGTTCATTAAAACCAAATGACCCGCTATCCGTCGATGGCACAAGCAAGTAAATGTAAGACACAAGCGACACTGGCGACTGGACCAGGCCCCAAGGCCGGACAGCGTTAAGACTAAGACAGATAAGAAGCGTGACTACCAGCTGTTTTAAATAGCAGGGAAGCGCTTTGAAGGAAGAGGACAAGCGTGGCGGGACAGAAGATCCGCATTAGGCTCAAGGCCTACGATCACGAGGCTATCGACGCTTCTGCCAAGAAGATCGTCGAGACGGTTACCCGTACCGGCGCTCGTGTTGTCGGCCCAGTGCCACTGCCAACTGAAAAGAACGTGTACTGCGTCATCCGCTCTCCGCACAAGTACAAGGACTCGCGCGAGCACTTTGAGATGCGTACGCACAAGCGTCTGATCGACATTCTCGACCCAACCCCGAAGACCGTTGACGCCCTCATGCGCATCGATCTTCCGGCCAGCGTCGACGTCAACATTCAGTAAGCGGCAAACGAGTCTGAACTACTGAAACGGCAGCGGAAGAGAAACTATGAGTGATATTGAGATCAAGGGCATCCTGGGCAAGAAGCTCGGCATGACCCAGATCTTCGACGAGGAAAACCGTGTTGTACCGGTCACCGTCGTCGAGGCTGGGCCCTGTGTCGTAACCCAGGTGCGTTCCAAGGAAACCGACGGCTACGAGGCCGTACAGATCGCCTTCGGCGAGATCGACCCGCGCAAGGTAAACAAGCCTGCCGCAGGTCACTTCAAGAAGGCTGGCGTGACTCCGCGCCGCCACGTTGCTGAGATCCGCGTTGCAGACGCATCCAGCTACGAGGTTGGCCAGGACGTCACCGTAGACATCTTCAACGATGTCAAGTTCGTCGACGTGACGGGCACCACCAAGGGCAAGGGCTACGCCGGCGGCATGAAGCGCCACGGCTTCGCCGGCCAGGGTGCTGCTCACGGTAACCAGGCCGCTCACCGCCGCGTGGGCTCCATTGGACAGGCAGCCACCCCCGGCCGCGTGTTCAAGGGCAAGCGCATGGCAGGCCGCATGGGTAACAACCGTGTTACCCAGCAGAACCTGAAGCTGGCCAAGGTCGACGCAGAGTCCAACCTGCTCCTGATCAAGGGCGCAGTTCCGGGTGTCAACGGCGGTCTCGTCGTTGTCAAGACCGCAGTGAAGGGCGGTGCACACGCATGAGCAATCTAAAGCTTGATGTCCACACCGCTGACGGTAAGACCAACGGCACGGTCGAGCTGCCCGCATCCATCTTCGATGCAGAGGCCAGCGTCGCACTGATGCACCAGGTCGTTACCGCTCAGCTCGCAGCAAAGCGTCAGGGTACCCACGCTACGAAGACTCGTGGCATGGTGTCCGGCGGTGGCCGTAAGCCGTTCCGCCAGAAGGGCACCGGCCGCGCACGTCAGGGCTCCATCCGCGCTCCCCACTTCACCGGTGGTGGCACGGTCCACGGCCCGCAGCCGCGTGACTACTCCCAGCGCACTCCGAAGAAGATGAAGGCCGCTGCTCTGCGCGGCGCCCTGACCGATCGCGTGCGTCACGACCGCATCCACGTGGTCGAGGAGCTGGTCCCGGGCCAGACCCCGTCCACCAAGGCTGCACGCGCTTTCATCGAGCGTCTGACGGACCGCAAGTCCGTGCTGGTCGTCCTGACCCGCGAAGACGTCACCGCATGGAAGTCCGTGAACAACCTGCCGCAGGTGCACACCCTGGTCAACGACCAGCTGAACACCTACGACGTTCTGAACGCGGACGACGTTGTGTTCTCCGTGGAGGCACTGAACGCTTTCATCAACGCCGCTGATAAGACCAAGGAGGAGGCAAAGTGAGCACTGTAGCTGATCCTCGCGATATCATCATCGCCCCGGTCGTATCTGAGAAGTCCTACGGCCTGATGGAGCAGAACGTCTACACGTTCCTGGTTCACCCCAGCTCTAACAAGACCCAAATCAAGATTGCCGTCGAGCAGATCTTTGGTGTGAAGGTCGCCAGCGTTAACACCGTTAACCGTGAGGGCAAGCGTAAGCGCACCCGCACCGGCTACGGCCAGCGCAAGGCAACCAAGCGCGCCATGGTGACCCTGGTCGCCGGCAGCGATCCGATCGACATCTTCGGTGGAGCGACCGCCTAAGGCGGCCGGACACCGAAAGGTAAAGAGGAAGCAAAAGTATGGCTATTCGTAAGTACAAGCCGACTACGCCGGGTCGCCGCCAGAGTTCTGTCTCCGAGTTCGCGGAAATTACCCGTTCGACTCCCGAGAAGTCTCTGCTGCGCCCGCTGTCGAAGACCGGTGGCCGTAACGTTCACGGCCACATCACGACCCGTCACAAGGGTGGCGGCCACAAGCGTCGCTACCGCGTTATCGACTTCCGTCGTAACGACAAGGACGGCGTGATCGCCAAGGTCGCTCACATCGAGTACGACCCGAATCGCACCGCTAACATTGCGCTGCTGCACTACCGCGATGGCGAGAAGCGTTACATCATCGCCCCCCGCGGTCTGAAGCAGGGTGCGCTGCTGGAGTCCGGCCCGAACGCCGACATCAAGGTTGGCAACAACCTGCCGCTGCGTAACATCCCGACCGGTACCACCATCCACGCTGTGGAGCTGAAGCCGGGCGGCGGCGCCAAGATGGCTCGTTCCGCTGGTGCCTCCATCCAGCTGCTGGGTAAGGAAGGCAAGTACGCAGTTCTGCGTATGCCGTCTTCCGAGATCCGTCGCGTAGACATTCGCTGCCGCGCCACCATCGGCGAGGTCGGCAACCAGGAGCAGATCAACATCCGCTGGGGCAAGGCCGGCCGTATGCGCTGGAAGGGCGTACGCCCGACCGTCCGCGGTGTTGTTATGAACCCGGTTGACCACCCGCACGGTGGTGGTGAGGGTAAGACCTCCGGTGGTCGTCACCCTGTGTCTCCTTGGGGTCAGCCTGAGGGACGCACCCGCAAGCCGAACCGTCCCAGCGACCGGATGATCGTTCGCCGTCGTCGCTCCAACAAGAACAAGAAGCGCTAAGAGGAGGTAGTAGAGAATGCCACGCAGCCTGAAGAAGGGCCCATTCGTCGACGAACACCTCCTTGCGAAGGTGGACGCTCAGAACGAAAAGGGCAACAAGAACGTCATCAAGACGTGGTCCCGTCGCTCGACCATTCTCCCAGATTTCATCGGCCACACTTTCGCCGTCCACGACGGTCGCAAGCACGTGCCGGTGTTCATCGATGATTCCATGGTCGGTCACAAGCTAGGTGAGTTCGCTCCTACGAAGACCTTCAAGGGTCACGTCAAGGACGACAAGAAGGGTCGTCGATAATCATGTCTGACACCGTAACCACCGCACGCGCTACCGCGCGTTTCGTCCGCGTCACTCCGATGAAGGCACGCCGCGTGATCGACACGATCCGTGGCAAGTCCGTCGAGGACGCACTGGCGATCCTGAAGTACGCTCCGCAGGCCGCTTCCGAGCCGGTCGCGAAGGTCGTTGCTTCGGCCGCCGCCAACGCCGAGAACAACTTCGGCTTGGACCCGCAGACGCTGGTCGTCTCTGAGGCTTACGCCGACGAGGGCCCGACCATGCGCCGTTTCCGCCCCCGCGCCCAGGGTCGTGCATTCCACGTCCGCAAGCGCACCAGCCACATCACTGTGGTCGTCGAGAGCCAGAAGGGAAGTGCTCAGTAGTGGGCCAGAAAATCCACCCCCACGGCCTCCGGCTGGGTATCACTTCCGAGTGGCGCTCCCGCTGGTACGCCGACAAGCAGTACGCTGACTACCTCGCCGAGGACATCAAGATCCGCGACTTCCTGTCCGAGGGTCTTGACCGCGCCGGCATCGCCAACGTTGTCATCGAGCGCACCCACGACCGGGTTCGCGTTGACATCCACACTGCCCGCCCGGGCATCGTGATTGGCCGCCGCGGCTCCGAGGCTGACCGCATCCGCGGCCAGCTGGAGAAGCTCACCGGTAAGCAGGTTCAGCTGAACATCCTCGAAGTCAAGAACATCGATGCCAACGCACAGCTGGTGGCACAGTCCATCGCTGAGCAGCTGACCAACCGCGTTGCCTTCCGTCGCGCTATGCGCAAGGCGATCCAGGGCGCTATGCGCCAGCCGCAGGTCAAGGGCATCAAGGTTGTTTGCTCCGGTCGCCTGGGCGGCGCGGAGATGGGTCGCACCGAGCGCTACCACGAGGGTCGCGTTCCGCTGCACACCCTCCGTGCTGAGATCGACTACGGCACCTACGAGGCTCACACCACCTTCGGACGCATCGGCGTCAAGGTGTGGATCTACAAGGGTGACGTCGTCGGCGGCCGTCGCGAGAGCCTGATGAATGCACGCGACGAGCGCCCGTCTCGCGGTCGTCGTGAGCGTCCACGTCGCGGTGGCGCACGTCGCCAGCGCGCTGAGCAGAAGCAGGAGGGCTAAGACACATGCTTATCCCGAAGCGCGTTAAGTACCGTCGCCAGCACCGCCCGACCCGTCGTGGCGTGTCCAAGGGCGGTAACCGCGTAACGTTCGGCGACTACGGCCTGCAGGCCCTGGAGCCGACCTACATCACCAACCGTCAGATCGAGTCCGCTCGTATCGCCATTAACCGCCACATGAAGCGTGGTGGCAAGGTGTGGATCAACATCTTCCCGGACCGTCCGCTGACCCAGAAGCCGCTCGGCGTGCGTATGGGTTCCGGTAAGGGCCCCGTGGAGAAGTGGGTTGCCAACGTTAAGCCGGGGCGCATCCTTTTCGAGGCCTCTTACCCGAACGAAGAGGTCGCCCTGGAGGCACTGCGCCGTGCTGGTAACAAGCTGCCCTGCAAGGTTCGCATCGTGAAGAAGGAGGATCAGTTCTAATGGCTACCGGAACTCCGGCACATGAGCTCCGCGAGCTCAACAACGAAGAGCTGACCACCCGCCTGCGTGAGGCGAAGGAAGAACTGTTCAACCTTCGCTTCCAGGCTGCGACCGGCCAGCTGACCAACAACCGTCGTCTGGGTGTTGTCAAGCGCGACATCGCCCGCATCTACACCGTCCTGCGCGAGCGCGAGCTCGGGCTGTCTATCAACCCGGGGGGTGACGCAGCATGAGTGAGGCAACCGTGAATGACAACGCAGCTGTGAAGAACGAGAAGGGCGCCCGCAAGGTTCGCTCCGGATACGTTGTTTCCACCAAGATGAACAAGACCATTGTGGTCGAGCTTGAGGACCGCAAGCAGCACGCACTGTACGGCAAGATCATGCGCCGTAACTCTCGCGTAAAGGTCCACGATGAGAACGAGACCGCCGGCGTTGGCGACCGCGTTCGCATCGAGGAGACCCGCCCGCTGTCCAAGGACAAGCACTTCCGCCTGACCGAGGTTATCGAGAAGGCTCGCTAGTCCTTATAGCTCTGAAAGTTCAGATTGCTATGGCAGCTATGGCTGCTTAGTCAGCCATAGCGCTAGACCCCCTCCCGCACTTTGCTGTGGTAGGGGGTCTATTTCGTTTCTTGCTAACGTCCTCGCAGGGGACAAAAGCTGTTGGGGTGTAGCGGAGGTAGGTAACTGCCGGCGTGGGGGCTAACTTCGGGGCGTTTAGGATATTTGTCCCGGATGACCCGTGGAAAGTGCAGCGTTGAGCGTGGAGAGTGGAGGCACGGGTGAGGTTTGGAGGGTGGACTATGGCGAGTGGAGACCCGAACGGTGCGTCCGCGTGTACACGTGACCGAGTCATGCCACACCCACCTGCATCTGTTCGGGTGTCAGCCTGTTGCCCGCCTAGACCCACATCTAGCTTAAATATCCAGCAGTTCGATCCAGGCCGTCAGCCGAGTATCCTCCGCTAAGTCGGCGAAGCTCACATCGTAGCCTTTCTCCTGCAGCCAAGTGAGAACCGTAACTAGCTGCAGAGAATTCATACCCTGGTCATAGAGTTCCTCGGAAACCTCGATCTCCGCTGGCTCCATCTTCATCGTCTCGGCTACACATCCGCGCAACTGGTCTTCAGTGATTGGTTCCATTAGTTCGCTACCTCAATCTTCCGTTCGGCCGTGCTATCTGCGTTGTTCTGTTGGATTCGTTTATTCACTTTGCCGACCCCGGTGGTGGGGAACTCCTCCACGATGTGCACGTGGTCCGGTACTGCGAACCGCGCGATACCGGCAGCCCGAGCATGCTTCCGGACAGCAAGTGGCGTTAGATCATCCACCCCATCCCTCAGGATCACATAGGCCCTGATGGCTTCGCCCAGATTGTCGTCCGGAGTGCCAACCACCGAAACATCGTGGATATCCGGATGGCTGAGCAACGCGTTTTCGACTGCTTCCGGAGCCACCTTTTCCCCACCGCGGTTGATCTGATCCTTTGCCCGGCCGACAACCGTCAGAGCACCATCGTCGACGGTGACGATGTCGCCAGTAATGTAAAAGCCATCTTCGGTGAATGCCCTAGAGTTGATCTCTTCAGCACGGTGATAGCCCCGGATCGTGTACGGCCCGCGGGTGAGTAGGTGTCCGGGGTGGCCTTCGGGGAGGGGGAGCGTGGCGTCATCAACAATGCAAATCTCATCGTGGCTACTCATGGGGCGACCCTGTGTATTGATTATTTCCTCGGTCGAGGCGTTTAACGGTGTGAAGTTTACGAGTCCCTCAGCCATGCCGAAAACCTGTTGCAGCTGGCAGTCGAGTTCCGGCCGGATGCGGCGGGCCACCTCGGCAGATAGCTTCGCCCCACCCACCCATAGCGTGCGCAGAGTGCGTAGGTCGTGGCGATCGCGAGCCGGCGCGTTGAGAATGCCCAGTACCGCCGGGGGTACCAGGGCGAGGTGAGTCGCACCGTGGCGGTCAATGGCAGGCAGCAGATCGCTGGGCATCGGTGAATTGGCGAAAACGATGTGCGCTCCGCGCAGCAGCGCACCCAGAATTCCCGGCGAGCTGAGAGTGAAGTTATGCGCCGCGGGCAAAGCGACGAGCAGGCAAGATTCCGTCTCCAAGTCACAGGCTTGCAGTGCACAACGGATCGAATAGAGATAATCCGCATGGGTTCGCGGGATTAGCTTCGGTAGGCCGGTCGTGCCACCGGAGAGCTGCAGGAACGCAAGCTCGTCTGCTTCTACATCGGCGGTTGGAGGGGCGGGTGACTCTTCGTTTGCAGCCTCCGAGTGCCCCGTTGATTCGGTAGCCCAGGGAGATTCGGCGGTCTCGTCGATGAGGATCGCTCGAACAGTGCGGCCATCGTCCAGCGGCTCTTGTAGCGTGGCGTGGACGCCCGCAAGGTGCCGATCGGGGCGCGACGTGCTGATGTAGAAGCGTGCTGGCGCGTGGCTGGCGAAGTGGCGCACCTCCGTGGAGCCGAGGTCAGGCAAGGCGAAGATGGGAATGGCGCCGAGCTTCCATAATGCCAAGAGAGTTTCGAGGAACACCACACTATTGGGAAGCTGCAGGATGCAGCCATCGCCCCGGCGTACTCCGGCTTGGTGAAGGTAGTGGGCGGCGGTCTCGACGCTGTTGTCTAGTTCGTGCCAGGACAGGCTGCGGTGGCGGTCCGTCGTGGCGGGTCGATTGGGAAAGGTGGCAACCGTTTGTTGGAAGACATCCCAGTGGGTGTGGTGGGTCCATATTCCCTGGCGGTGGTATTCCTGCGCCAGGGTACGGGGCATGTGGTTGGCCAGTACCTCTGGGCCGTGGCTTCCGTTAAGCGGGCTGAGGTGGGGCTCGGGATTGGGCGCTATGTGTGCTGACGGGAGCTGCGCGGTGCCTTCTGTATCTCCCTTTGCGGCCAGTCCCAACAGCGCACGCACCGGACCGAGTTTGAAGTTGGTTTCCTCGATCTCCTGGTCTGGCTGGGATTCGGCAACGATTCCGCCGCCGGCTCGGGCAGACACTTGGGAGCCTTGAACCGTGGCACTTCGGATAGCTACCCGCCACTCGCCATCGCCGTGGGAATCTGCGTATCCGATGGCGCCGCCGTACAGACCCCGCTCCGGCTCCTGCTGGCGCAAAAAGTCCAACGCAGCAGCGGACGGTGCTCCATTGACTGCCGGAGTGGGGTGTAGCAACGCAGCCAACTCCAGAACGGAGGTATCAGGGTTCCGCAACGTGCCTTCGATATGGGTTCCTAGGTGCCAGGTGTGCGACGTGGCGGTCAGCGTGGGTAATTCCGGAACGTGTAGCTGAGTACACAGGGGTTCAAGAACATTCCGGATGGCCGTGGTCACGAAGCGATGCTCGGCGATGTCTTTGTGGGAGAGCGTGAGCTCAATTGCCCGCGCCCAGTCCGTCACCGGGTCCTCCGATCGAGCGATAGTTCCGGCCAGCGGGTGGGAAACAATCCGCGCGCCTTCCTTGCGGATCAGTAGCTCCGGGCTAGATCCCACGAAGAAAGCTTCTTCGGGGCCGTTAGTCGTAGCTACCAGGTGCCCGTGCCCCGTGGCGGAGGTTTCCATGAACCCTCGCAGCAGGGCTTCCGGCTCCACAGGGCTAGCCAGCGTGTACTCCTCCTCGCGGGAAAGCACCACCTTTTGAAACTCGCCACGCCCAATCGCCTCCACGGCACGGCTAACCCGCCGGCCATGCTCTTGCAGGCTGGGGCGTTGTGAGATGTCCACCACGTCGGGAACCAATGGAGCCGTCTTCCAACGCGGAGCTCCCGTGTGCCGCTGAAAGCTCTCGGGGGCCAGCAATACCGGTGCTGTGTCTGGATCGAAGGGCAGCGCTCCCACCACGACGTCTTCCCGTCCTGCCTTCGCCGCCCTACGAAGTGCTGCGGCGGCTTGCTCTACCGTGCCATAACGAGTTTTGACGCCGCAGGTTGTCAGAGTCTGGTCGCTGTCGCTCATGACAAAGCTGGGTGGGCCACTAGCCTCCCCACTGGGCGGACCATCGTGCACCCCCAGCTGTTTCAGCGCGCTGGCCGTATCCAGGCTTCTTCCACAGCGCTTGGCTACCCAATCAATCGTTTCCTGGTGGTCCTGTGCCGTGAAATCCGCAATTCCGTCCGTGATCACAAACGGCTGAATGTCCTTCATAAACGCATCCACCGCGGTGACCTTGCAGCCCATGTGGCCATATACCCCGGTGATAATTAGCTGATCCCGCCGAGCGAAAGCCAGCGACTGGTAAAGGTCCGTGCGCTCGAATGCGGAATAGCGCCACTTCGTGAGTATCTGGTGATGCTTGCCTGGCGCCAACTCTTTGATGATCGACGCTTCCTCGGCTGTTTGTAAACCTTGTCCCCACATATCGCTTAAGAGCCCTCGTCGGGTGGGGTGCTGTTGCGGCGGCTGGGCGGAATAGAACACAGGAATACCCAGCTGATCCGCCGTGGTGATGAGGCGCGCGATGTTGGCGAGCGCCGAGTGTAGCGGTTCTTTGTTCCAGTCATAGGCAGCTAGGAAGTACTTCTGCATGTCGTGCACCAGCAGTGCTGCGCGCGCGGGCTCCAGGGCCCAGGATCTCGCCGGACAATCGGCGGGCAGTGTGGTGGATGGAGTGGGGATGGGATAGGGCGAAATGGGTGGAATTGCCATAGAGATAACCTTTCGTTGGGCTGGTGGGGTACAGAGGCTAGGCGTCTAGGGTGGCGCCACCATCAACACGGAGGTCGTGCATGGTGATGTGGCAGGCTGCAGGGGAGATAAGAAAGAGGCATGCTGCCGCGATATCTTCTGGCTGCGCGATGCGTTGTAAGGGGATGCCTAACCGGTAGTCCTCCGGTACACCGGCAAGGGTCTGCGCGGCTCGATCCTCGCCGTGCCAGCTGGTGCGTAGCATCGCGGTGTCTGTGGAACCAGGGGATACGCTGTTGCAGCGCACCCCGTGTGGGGCGCACTCTAGCGCCAGAGTTTTCAACCAGGCAGTCGCTGCCGCTTTGGAAGCTCCATAGGAGGCCATGCGTGCCCGGGGCTGTGCTGCTGCATTGGAAGTCACTGCCACAATTGCTCCAGTGCCGCGATCCACCATGTGCTGGGCGATTGCGGAGCATGTGC
The DNA here is from genome assembly GCF_039907245.1 of Corynebacterium sp. c24Ua_83. Taxonomy (NCBI): domain Bacteria; kingdom Bacillati; phylum Actinomycetota; class Actinomycetes; order Mycobacteriales; family Corynebacteriaceae; genus Corynebacterium; species Corynebacterium sp. c24Ua_83. The sequence goes on from NZ_JASBOI010000004.1 coordinate 48,195, forward strand.
GGGCTAAGCCGGTGACGTTGACAGCGAAGTTGTTTTCCCAGGCTCCGGTCTCGTCGGGGTCCGTACCGATACCCGAGACTGTGTCAACTGCCGTGGGGCCCGTCAGTGCGCTATCTGGGATTAAGGTTCCCGCGCAGTGGATGAGTGCATCAATGTGCCCGTGAGCTGCCAGTGCTTTCGACAGGTGGCTTTCCACGCTGCGTGGGTCAGTCGGGTTTGAAGAGGTGATGTCTACTTCCGGTAGATCCCAGCCGATCACGGTGTGATCGTTCTGTCGTAGCAGGCGCACACACTCGCGGCCGATGCCTCCAGCAGCACCTGTCACGATCACCGTTTGTTGTAGTTGCGCTTGCTCCGGCGGCGACTCGGTTGGCTGCCGTGTGGCTAGGTGCGGAGGAATGTTGAAATCCATAGCGGACACTGTAATCGACTTAGGTTAGGCTAATCAAGGGTGTTATTTCTGGGTTTTTTGAGAGGGATGATGAGCGGGTCTCCAGTCTCCGGATCTTCGATCACCCGTGCTCGCAGGTCGAAAGCCTGCTGCAGTAGCTCTGCAGTAATGATCTCCGAAGGCGAACCGGAGGCCATCACCTGGCCTTCATTCATGACCACTAGATAATCGGAATAACGCACCGCAAGATTTAGATCGTGCAGCACCATAACCACGGTGCGGCCAAGCCGTTGGCACAGGTCCTCAACCAGTTCCAAGATGTCCACGGAAGTCGCCAGGTCTAAGTAGGTGGTCGGCTCGTCGAGGAAAAGGATGTCGGTGTTCTGCGTCAACACCATGGAAATCCACACGCGCTGGCGCTGGCCGCCAGAGAGTTCATCCAGCGTGCGGTTAGCAAGATCCTTGGAATCTGTTTGCTCCAGGGCCTCGAGTACCGCCCCTTCGTCCGTGGAAGACCATTGCCGGAACCACGCCTGGTGTGGGTGCCGCCCGCGAGCTACCAGATCGGAGACCAGCAGGCCCTCTGGGGCCACGGGCGATTGGGGAAGTACGCCCAATAGTCGGGCGACCTCCTTGCGTTTCATGGCCGTGATGTCCTGGTTATTCACACGAACGGTTCCCGTATTGAGGTCAAGTAGGCCGGACATGGCACGCAGCAATGTGGACTTACCGCAGCCGTTGGGCCCCACGATGGTAGTAATCTTGCCCGCCGGGAACGTGGCGCTAAGGTCGCGGATGATGGTGCGCTCGCCGTAGCCTACCGTGATCGAGGCCGCAACTACGCCGCTGGTGTCGCTTGGCTGTGCTGTATTTGGCTGGGGTGTGGAAGAGGTCATGCGTCTGTGCTCCTAGTGCGTTGAACGAGCAGATAGATGAGGAAGATGCCACCTAGGGCGGAGGTCACAATGCCCACCGGAAGTTCCACCGGCAGAATCGCTTGGGTGACGATGTCCGCCCCCAGCAGCAGTACTGCACCGGTGAGCGTTGAAGCCGCAAGCGGTGGGGTGGGTACGCCGCACATTCGAAGGGCCACCTGGGGTGCTACGAAGGCGACGAAGCCGATGGGGCCGGCGGCGGAGACTGCTACCGCAGCTAGGGCCACGGCCAGCGCCAGCATCGCGACCTGTATACCGTTGACCCGCTGGCCGAGTGCCCGAGCCAGATCGGGTCCCAAAGTGGTGGCCAGCGCCTGGTAGCCGATCCAGGCCAGTAGGGGACAGCACGCGATCACCAGGATCACCATCGGGATGGTGGTATTCCAGCCCGCTGTGGCCAAGGAGCCTGTGAGCCAGAACTGCGCTTGGGTAGCATTCCGTAGCTCCGAGCGGATCATAAGGAAATTGATGTAGGAACTGAGCAGCGCGGTGATGATGATGCCAAAGAGCACTAGTCGGTAGGAATCCGCCTGGCGCCGCCACGCCAGTGCCCAGATCGCTGTAGCGCTGAGTATCGCCCCTAGTAGTGCGGCCAGAGGGATTCCGATTCCGGACAGCCAGCCGAGAAATCCGCTGCCACCGCCGAGGACGATGACCGTCACGGCCATGGCTGAGGCGCCCGTGGTGATACCAAGGATATCCGGGCTGGCCAGTGCGTTGCGGGTGACTGTCTGAGTTAGCGCGCCAGACAGCCCCAAAGCACTGCCGACCGCGATGGCGGTTGCCACACGGGGCATGCGCCAGTCCAGGACCACTAGCCTTTCCACGCGGTTTCCCTCCCCGTGGAAGACAACCTCCAGCACTCGGGAAACGGAGATGGGGAAATCACCTAGTCCAATGGAAAATGCTCCCAAGAAAACGATAAGGGCCGCGGCAATGAGGCATACAAGCAGCACTCGTGGGCGCCAAACGAAGGAGATTGGTCCGATCCTGAATGCCGGACGGCCTGGAACCCGCTCGGTAGCGGTGAGCCTATTGCGCGAAGTCTTGTTGAGCCCCATCAGAGCGTCGCCACCTTCTTTCGGTAAATCAAGACGATGAAGAACGGTGCACCCACGAACGCCAGCACAATGCCCACCTGGAGCTCGCCGGGCCGGGCGATGAGGCGCCCCACCACGTCCGCGTAAAGAAGTAGTGCTGCACCGGCTAGCGCGGAGTACGGCAGAATCCACTTGTAATCCGGGCCGGTGAGGGCTCGGACGATATGGGGTACCACCAGGCCGATGAAGCCCAGCGGTCCTGCAGCGGCAGTGGCTGCACCTGCCAGCAGTGCGATGATGCCCATGCCACCTAGTCGCGCGGCCGCAGTGTTGATACCTAAGCCAGCAGCCACGTCGTCGCCCAGATTTAGGATGTTCAGCTGTGGGCCTGTGGCAAAGGCCAGGATCAACCCCAGAACCACAAACGGCAAGACGCTGAGCGCGATGTTCATATCCCGGCCCGCTAGGGAACCGACGGTCCAGAAGCGCATCCTATCCAGGTTGTTTTCACTTGTGAGAACGAAGGCGCTCGTGATGGCACTTAGCACTGCCGACAGCGCGGCTCCGCCCAGCACGAGGGTCAGGGGATTTACCGTGGCTCTGCCCGCGGAAGCTAGGCCGAAGACCAGCGCCGTGGCTGCGATTGCACCAAGGAAGGCAACCACCGCAGTCGCCCAAGGCGCGCTGATGTCCAACAGGGCGTAGCTGGCCACCACGCCCAGTGCCGCGCCGGAACTGATTCCCAGGATCCCCGGATCCGCCAGGGGATTGCGGGTATGTCCCTGGATTAGGGCGCCGGCTACGCCTAGTGCCGCGCCCACGATAATGGCCAATATGGTGCGTGGCAGGCGCAGCTCGGCGACCACGCGTTGGTTGACTGGAACCTCCTCCGGGGAGCTACTGGTAGCAGGGAGATCCCGAAGTGCAGCCCACACGTCCTCTGCGGGGATGGAACGGGCGCCGTACAGGAAACTGCAGATCGTGCCACTGACGACCAGTAGGAGTAGTACCCCCAGACCCAGTAGGCGGCTGGTGCGCACACTCATGGCGTGGCCTCCAATCGCTGTTGCGGCTCACGCCCTGCGCTAGGCCGTGTTAAGCCGAACAACCGTACGCGCCGGTCTGCCCGCTGCTGTCGCTCGCCGAAATCTTGGAAACCGGCCTTGGCCAGCGCCCGGTGCGTGCGGGTGTTGCGATAGTCCGGCTCGCCAAGCACCAGCTGGCACTGCGGGTCTTGCTCTAGCAGTGCTGCGGCCAGCTCGCTCAGAAAAGAAGAGAAGATCCCATGGCCAGTCAGTTCTGGCTTGCCGATTGCGATATGGGCTCCCAGGTCGTGTGGTTGAGAGAGATAGCTGCTGCCAATCTCGTCCCGGTGCGGGCGATAGATTTCCACGTACCCCACCGGGGTTGTGGCGTCATTCTCGTCAGACGGTGTAGGAGCTGCGGAGGCATCGCCCCTCGTGGCTTCCTTTGCAGCCCGGATGTGGGGGGAGCGGGGTATCGAATAGGACAGTATTGCGGCGCGAGCGTAGGTGGTGTGAGTTTTTGCGCCCCAGTCCTGGCGCCAGCGTTCGGCTGGCCAGGGTTGCTCCCACGTCTCGCGCAAGTGAGGGCGGGACATCCACTCGGCCACCAGATCGGCATCGGAAGATTCGGGATCTGGGTCCGCAGGACGTAGGGAAAAGGGGGGTTTCATCTGCGGTAACGGTGGCGGGGAAGGTAGGAAATCCGCTGTCGGGATGTCGTGGCGCAACCGGGCCAGTATTTCCTCCGGGCGGGGTTGGGGGCTTCCTGTGAGCAGTGACTCAGGCTGTTGCTGGGGGTCATTGTCAATCATGGGTAAGCATACTACCGTCTATGCGTAAGGTAAGCCTTCACTTGGTAAGGGAATGGTAAGTTGAAATCATTGGCGATCATCGGAGCGGGGCCAAAAGCGCTAGCCGTTCATGCGAAACTCCACGCTCTGCGCAGTCTGGGCGTTCCAACCCCGGAAGTAACCGTGCTGGATCCGCACGGCATTGGCGGTAATTGGAAGCCTTGCGGTGGGTGGACGGACGGGCGGCAGTTGCTGGGAACCTCGCCCGATAAAGATCTGGGATTTCCCTACCGCACGCGCATCGCGGGCGAGCTCAACGAGGCCGTGGACCGGAGCATGTTGGGGCTTAGCTGGGTGCGCTTCCTTACGGAGTCGGATCGTTATGCCTCTTGGATCGACCGTGGCCACCCCAACCCACCGCACTACCTGTGGGCTAGCTACCTGGAGTGGGCGGCGCAAAAGATGGGAATGCGGGTGGTTCCAGCAACGGTGCGGCTACTCGACGTGACCACTGAAAGTAGTGCCACTAGCCCTACGGGCACGGCCACCGGCACTGCCTCCCAGCCCTGCCGGTGGCGCCTCACTGCCGAGGACGCGCGTGGCGCCGAGTTCACTCTGGAGGCCGATAGTGTGCTCGTTACCGGCCCTGGCCGTAGCGACGGCAAAATTTCGGATGTTCCGGGTGTGCTCTCTGTGGCAGAATTTTGGGATCTCAAGGCGCGTGGAAACCTCCCCGAGGCCTCTCGTGTTGTGGTGATCGGTACTGGGGAATCTGCAGCTTCCGTGTTGGACCAGCTAATTCACCTCAATATTGAGGAAGCGCTGGCCGTATCGCCCCTGGCCACGATGTTCAGTCGTGGGGAGAGTCAATTCGAAAACGAGTTGTATACAGATCCGCGCAAATGGGTGGCACTCAGCGAAGCAGCGCGTAGAGACTTCATCCGCAGAACCGACCGTGGGGTGCTTTCTGTGCGGGTGCAGCAGGCGTTAGATTCCGATGATCGCGTGGCACATCGCCGTGGCGTTGTCCGCCGTGTGGAGCCGGCGGGCTCGCCGGACGCTGATTTTCGCCTGCGGGTGCATATTGATGATGAAGTGTGTGGCTCCTACACCGAGCTGTGCGATCTCGTCATTGACGCTCGCGGTGGTAGGCCCTTGTGGTTCTGTGATGTGATGACGCCACAGGTGCGCCACCTCCTGGAGCGCGCACTAGGCAACCAGTCCGATGCAGCGCTGAGCTCCGTTCCGGCCTGGGAGGCCAGTATTGGGGCAGATCTGGCAGTGGAGGGATTGGTTCCGCACCTGTTTGTTCCGGCACTGGCAGGTATGCGCCATGGGCCGGGGTTTGCGAACCTGAGCTGCCTGGGCGAGCTTTCCGATCGGGTAGTAGCTGGGCTAGGTGTAGGGGACGGCCTGGGCGGCAATGCCGCCGATGTGCAGGCTGGCATGCGAGCTGGGGTGCAGGCTGGGGTTCGGGCGGAGGTGCGTTCATGAGTGCATTTCCAGCACCGCGGCCTCATGGTCGCCGAGTGGAGCAGCGCTATGCCACGGTGGATGCGATGATCTGTGCGGCAGTCCAGGAGTGTGGGGTAGATAGCCCGCGGCTAGCGGTTACGGGGCCTGCTGGGGCCATTACTTGGCCAGGACTGGCTAGAGGTGCCAGTCGAGTGGCCGGCAATATTAGCAGCCGTGGGCTGGGTAGAGGGGACCGGATCGCGGTACTGGCGCGCCGGGATACTCGGCTACCGGTAATGGTGGCAGGGATTCTTCACTCGGGCGCAGTCTATTGTCCATTGGAGGTGGATTCTCCAACAGAGCGTTTGCGTTGGCAGCTGGAAGATCTTCAGCCGGAGCTGGTGATGTTGCTCGGTGTGGAGCAGTCTGCGGAACAGGAGCTGCGCCGAGTCGTCGCCGAAGCTTGCGCCGCTGAAGTGTGGGTTGGTGGCGCAGAGTGTGACCGCGAAAATATAGATGAATCGGGTGGCCCGCTGCAGGGGAGCGGTGCGCTGTTGGATGTGAACACGGACATTTGCCCGGAGGATCCCTGTTACATCACGTTCACCTCAGGTTCGACCGGGCGGCCGAAGGCGGTGGTGAATACTCACCGTGGCGTAGCCTGCCATTTGGAATGGAGCGCCCGGATCGTGGGGCCTGGCGAGGAACTTCGTGTGCTGCAGAAGGCGCCGGCGGTGTTTGATGTGGGTATCGCGGAGATCCTGAACCCCCTGGCTAATGGTGGAACGGTGGTGATGCCCGATTCACAGTGGTGGATGGGGGATATCGATGGCTTTTTGGATTTGCTGGTGGATTACCAGGTCAGTGTGCTGTCGATGGTGCCGAGTATGCTCGGCACGCTGCTGGATGTCATGGACGACATGGGTGAGCCTCTGGAAAGGTTGGCTGGGCTCAAGCATCTGCTGCTAGGTGGCGAGGCTGTGCCCAGTGCGCTGGCAGAACGGTGCCTGCGACAGATCGGTTGCCGGGTGCATGGACTTTATGGGCCCACGGAGGCCGCGATGGATGTGCTGTGGGTTGAATATACCGAGGAATTGCTGGCTGAGCTGGCGGGATTCAGCGCGGGGGATGGTCGGCAACCGTCGCTGTTGGGTCTGCCTCAAGACAATGTGAGCTGTTATCTGCGCGATGAGGATGGGAAAGAGGTTACCGATCCGGGCCAGGTGGGTGAGCTCTGCATTGCCGGGGTGCAGGTGGCTACTGGCTATTGGCGCCGCCCGGAGCTAACGGCACAATCTTTTGTGCCCAGTTGGTACCCACAGGTCGATGGCGGCCGTATGTACTGCACCGGAGATCTAGCACGATGGAACCAGGCGGGGTTGCTGGAATTCGTAGGTCGGGTGGGTGACCAGGTGAAGATCCGGGGCAACCGAGTGGAGTTGGGAGAGGTGGATGCGGCGCTGCGACGGGTTCCTGGTGTGCGGCAGGCGGCCAGTCGTGTCGTTGGCGAGGATTCACCAGTGCTGGTGGGCTATGTGGTGTGGGATCAGGAAGCAGTGGTGCTACCGCCTACGGAGGTGGCTGCTGTGCTGCGCGAATCGGTACCGGAGTACATGGTTCCCAGCCGTGTAGTGGCTCTCCAGGCATTGCCGCTGAGCAGTAATGGGAAGCTGAATCGTCGCGCCCTCCCCGATCCAAATTAAGTTAAAAAGTCTCAGATTACCCTTGCTAGCCTATCCTAGGTGATGGTAGCCTTACCTAATCTTGTTTGTTTAGTGAAATGGAAACCCATTCAGAATGAAGAACTCAAACGTTGTCCGTGCGCTCAGCGTCGCCGTGCTCTCCACTACCCTGGTGTTGGGAGCCTGCAGCTCCGATGCAGATGACAAGGCGGAAAATACTTCCTCAGGCGCAAACTCCGCAGCGAATTCCGGCGATAATGCCTCCGAAGTCAACATCAAGCACGCCAGGGGGGAAGACACATACCCCGTAAACCCCGAGCGCGTCGTTGCCATTGGTCCAGCCATCGACAACCTGCTGGCTATGGGCATCAAGCCCTCCGCCGTGGTGGTGTCTGCTAAGGACATGAATGCCCCGTGGCGCGACGGCAAGTTGGATGGCGTGGAGATTATCAAGCAGACCGATTTCAAGACTCTGCCGAAGGAAGAGATCGCCGCCGCTGCTCCGGATTTCATCGTCGGGGACTACTGGACGATCTCCGAGGATAACTACGCACAGCTCTCCGAGATCGCGCCCACTCTGGGTGGTATTGGCACCGAGGGTGAGGGGATCGGCTGGAAGTCGCAGCTGAAGGAGCTCGGCAAGATCTTCAACAAGGAAGATAAAGCTCAAGAAGTCATCGACCAGGATGAGAAAGTCTTCTCCGATGCGAAGTCCGAGCTGCCGAATATCGAGGGTAAGACCGGTGTGGTCTCCCAGTTCGCTCAGGGATCCTTTGGAGCTGTGGCCGACCCGAAGGATCCAGGAGCCTCCTTCATCTACGACCTGGGTATGAAGTTCCCGGAATCTCTGACCGACGGTTCTATTGAGGTAAAGCAGGGGCGCGTGACTCTGTCGCCAGAAAACGTCTCCGCCCTGGCTGCGGACTTCATGGTGATCTATAACCGCACCGGTGACATCGCGGAGGTGGAGAAGATCCCGGGCTACTCAGACCTGCCGCAGGTCAAGTCCGGCGCCACCCTGGCGGGTAACGAGGCTGTGGTTGCCGGCCTGAACACGCCGACCGCCCTGTCCCGTGCATGGGTCTTGGAGCAGGTCACGCCGACCTTGAAAAAGCTCTCTTAGTCTCTTTTTCTCCAGCACCCCTCGCGAGTGTGTCGCCCGGTGTGGCAGCGTGGGGTGTTTTCTTATGCCCTTTCTTGTTCGCGCACTCGCCTCCCCGCTGCCGCCCGCCGACTCACAAGGAACTTTACTTGTCTTCTACGCTGCCGTTAACGAGCGCTCAATACGGTGTCTGGAACGCCCAAAAACTCAACCCCGAATCGCCCTACTACGTGGTTGGTGAGGTACTGCACCTGGGGCCAGGGCACATTGAGCTGGAAACTCTGCAGCACTCCATTGCACAGCTGCAACAGGAAGCTGAGACATTGCGCGTGCGCGTCACGATGGATGGCCTTACCCCGCAACAGTCCGTGGTACAGGAAGGCCCCGGCGTCGACCGCGTGATTGACGTGCGGCACGCCGCGGATCCCCAGCGCAGCGCGGAAGCCTGGGTGGATGCGCTACGCGCCGAATGCGCCGAGACGATGCGCACCATGGTGGATCAGCCGTTGTGTCGTTATGTCATTATTCTTCTCGACGACACCGAGACCTGGGTTGTCCAGCTTTATCATCACCTTATTGTCGATGGCTTCTCGGCTTCCCTGCTCACGCGTCGCCTTAGTCAGATTTATACCGCTCGCGTGGCAGGAAAGCAGGCTCGTCCATTCCGGGCAGCTTCGCTGTCCGAACTGGTGGCGCTGGATCAGGAGTACCGCGAATCCGCGGAGCATACCCGGGATAAACAGTATTGGACGTCCGTACTCGCACAGCTTCCGGAAGTTGCTGAGCGCGCCACGATGAATACGGCCACAAAAGCAGAAGGCACAGGGCAAACCACAATCACCACCACCGTGCGTCTGGGGTCGGAGATCATGGAGACGGCCACGAAAGCCGCTACTGATGAGCAGATTACGTGGGTAGAGCTCATGATCGCACTGTACGGGGCGTTTGTTCACCGTCTGTTGGCTCCACGCTCGACCAGCGAACAATTCCTGGCTGTGCCCGTGATGGCACGCTCGCATACGCGAGAGCTCCGCACGCCTGCAATGGCCGTCAATGTGCTGCCACTGCGAGTCAACGTCGACAATCAACAAACGGTGCAGGAGTATCTACACCATGCGGTGGAGTCGCTGCATGGTCTACTGGCCCACCAGCGACTGCGTGGAGAGAGCCTACCGCAGATCACGGGGGACTCCCGGGTGGCTGATGTGCTACACGGAGTGGGAGTGAATGCTAAGGCCTTCACCACCCGGGCGGATTTCGCGGGGGTTCCGGGGCGGTTGCGCAATGTGGCGGGTGGGCCGCCGGAGGATTTGGGATTGGTGCTCACCCCGGCCGAGGATGGCGGACTGGACATGGCTTTTGAGACGGATCCGGCCCGCGTGAGTGCCGAGCATGCGCGGGCTCGGTTGGAGGCACTGCGGGAGTTCACGTGTCAGGCGCTTGAAGACACGTCCCGAAAGATCGGGGAGCTGCCACTGCATAGCCAGAGACGGCGCGTGGAAATGTTAGAGCAGCGGCGCGCCCAAGGTGTCGAAGTGGCCGAAAATAGCCGATCGCAGGACGCTCTGAGCACCGCTTTGTTCACGCTGCGAAACCGCACACAGGCACATCTGGTGGTTCACACTGCCGATGGTTGGGATACCGAGCCCGGAACTGAGGTGTTGGATCGCGAGGTACTGGGCGCTGCAGTGCTGGACAGCAAGGATCTCCACGCTACAGTGCATCGCCTGGCTGGTTACTTTCGCCGTGAGGTTTTGGGAAGCGACAGGTGGCGCCAGGCGGAACAAGCCACCAAGCAGGATAGGGCGCGACCAGTGCTCGCTCTCGAGATGGAGCGGGGACGCGAATTGGTCCTTGCTGTGTTGGCCGCTTTCGCCGCGGGCGTGCCCTTCGTCTATATCGATCCCACCAGTCCTGTCCAGCGCCGTGAGCAAATCCATGCGAACGCTGAACCGGTAGCCAGTGTGGATGCGGCGGCCATCCGCTACGCCCTAGCCTTGGGGAGTACCACCTCGGAGGAGAACGCCGTAGAACGGTCCGCGGAATCGGCAGCCTGTCCAGACCCGGAGCAATTGGCCTACCTGATCTATACTTCTGGATCCACCGGCAAGCCCAAGGGCGTGGAGGTTCCCCGCCGTGCAATTAGCTCTCTGTTTGCCCAACACCGCAGTGGATTGTACGACAGGCCGCACGCGGTGGTGGCGCATACGGCGTCTTTCAGTTTCGATGCAGCATTCGACCAGTTGCTGTGGCTGCTGGCGGGCCACGACGTGCACCTCTACCCGGAACAGGCCACTGGGGATGCAGACAAGCTGGTGGAACACTTCGCTACACAGCAGATCAATGTGGTGGATACGACTCCCTCCATGATGAAGGCGTTGTTGGCCGCGCAGCTATTGGAGAAAGTACCGAGCCTGCAGTTAGTGGTTTTGGGTGGCGAAGAGCTGCCCGCTGAGCTGTGGGATCACCTGGCGGCCACCGGCCTGGAGGTCGTCAATGCCTATGGCCCCACCGAAAGCACTGTAGATGCCCTTTTGGCCCGAGTGGAGCCGGGCGTGGCACACCTGGGGCGGCCCGTTGCCGGTATGCGTGCCTACCTGGTGGATAACGCCCTGCAGCTGGTAGGAGACCAAGAAGTAGGCGAACTGGTTCTAGCCGGTCCACAGCTGGCACTCGGCTACCGTGGCCTTCCGGAGGCCACCGATGCGGCGTTCAAGGAGGACGTTCGCATCGACCCGCGTCGGGCTCCGGAGCGCATTTACCGCACCGGGGATCGGGCACGATGGATTCCTGGGCGGGGCTACCAGTTTCTGGGGCGTGCCGATGAGCAAGTCGAGATCAATGGGCAGCGCGTGGAGCTGGCCGAAGTGGAAGCTGTACTAGCCAGCGTGAACGGCGTGCGGCACTGCGCCGTGGCACCACTGAATCGCAGTGGGCAGGCCACTGTGTTGGTTGCTGCGGTGGTAGGGGATTGGCCCGTGGACGCTTCAGATCTGACCGCTATCCGGCACCAGTTGCAAGCTGCTTTACCCGCCGCGGCGATCCCCCGGCGCATCCATCCAGTGCGAGCGCTGCCCACCACCACCTCCGGCAAGATCGACCGGGAGGCCATCGCCGGATACGGACTGCAGCCGCCGACCGCTGGTGCGAAGGAGGATACCGCAGCCCCCGAGGCGACCGAACGCGTGGAGGTCTCTAGCGCAGGTAACGCAACTACAAGCGGTAAAAACGACCCGCTTGCGCCGCTCGACCCTGCCCACCTCCTGCTGCATCGCACGGTGTGTGATGTCCTCCATCTACCGCCGCAGCAGACTGATCCTGATCAGGACTTCATCAGTTTGGGAGGGGAGAGTATTGCTGCTCTTCATGTGGCCTCTCGCGCACGTCAGCAGGGGCTGCTGTTGCAGCCGAAGGACCTAATGGGCGGCATTGCGTTAGCGCAGATTCCATTGGCCTTCCGTCCTCCGCAGAATCCGCAGGCTCCCCAGGCTTCGCAGGCTGCGCGCCCGACCGACCTTAGTTCTGGTGAAGACCTGGGCAAGGGGGGTAATTCGATCTCCAATAATGGGGACAATCAATGGCTGGATTGGGGTGTATTGCCGTGGAGTCCGGTGGCGCGCACGCAGATTGCAGCTGCTCCCACCGTGCAAGCGATGCGTCGCCACGTGATGTACCGGTGGCTAGATGTGCCACCCGGGTGTGGCCAAGCCGATGTACTGCGCGCGGTGGAGGTGCTTCAGCGCCGGCACGCGAGCCTGCGGATGTTGCTGGACTGGGACAACGTAGTGCAGCTGATCCCGCGTGTGCCACTGGCCAGTGCCACGGAGATTGTGGTGGAGCTTGCGCCGGACGGCCCAGATCCGGTGGAACAGCTGGCCGCCCGCATAGCCCCCGATAGAGGAGTGATGTGGCAGGTGGGGCTGTGTGCGGAAGGCGCGCTGGTGATGGTGCACCATCTGGCAATCGACGCGCTGTCCTGGCCGAACCTGCAGCGCGAGTGGAATGCTGTATTAATTGACGCCAACGTGAAGCTTCCCGCACTCACCGGCCTCCTGCGCGCCCACGGGATGCAGCGTGCCGTGGAGCACCAGGCCGTGCAGAACGTGCCACCGGGATCGGCGGAGCTGTCGGTCTTGCCGGAGTTGCCGGAGAAACTGCTATGCCCACGGGGGCAGGCCACGATGATGTGGCGACATATTGCGATGCCGGACGCTGCGGCGATGAGTTCCGAGCTGGCGCAGCGTTTTCGAACAGACCGACAGGTCGTGGTGGTGTCATTGTTAGCGCAAGCGCTACAGGCCGTAGGTTTGACCGAGCTTCAGCTGGTGGTGGAAGGGCACGGCCGCGATGGCGGCACCGGTGCCACTCGTTCTGGTGACTATGGCAGCACCGGTAGCGCGGTGGATTGCATGGAGCTGATCGGTTGGTTCACTACGGAGGAGCGTTGGGCTTTCTCTGTGAGGGCTGACGGTGCCTCCGTTCATTCATCCGCCAATTCTCCGAGGTTTATGGCAGCGTGGGTTCGCGCTGGGCGCGAGGCCGAGTCGCAGGCTCAGCCGTGGGATCCAGCTTCGTGCCCTCCAAACCGTCGTGTGGTGATTAATGTTCTGGATGCACAGCCGGGGGATAGATTCGGCGTGGTGGAATCCGACGACCGGCGGATGACGGAGGCTCTGACGATAAATGTCTTCCTCACCTCGGACGGCGCAGACGTGGAATACGTGGCGGACCTGGCAGCACTCAGGGATGCATCCCCGACCGTGCTGGAGAAACTGCACGAACAGCTACAGCGTGCGGCGCGGGACCTGCTGGTCGCGGATCGGTTGGTACTGCGCCAAGCACTACCTAGCGACTACCGGGCATTCGATACACAGCCGACGAACCCTCGGCTAGGCCACAGCTCAACCAACCAGCCCACACCGACCCTCAGCGTTGCTCATCTGCGCTCCCTGGAAGCCGCCCACGGTCCCCTGGAAGACATTGTCCCGGCTACTGCCTCCCAGCAGGGGCTGCTGTTCCACGGATTGGCCGGAACCGACCGCTACGTCATTGCCGCCGCCGTGGACCTTACTGGTGTGGCTTCCCCAGAGCTTATCCACCAGTCGATGCGGGCAATTCTGCGCCGCCACGCAGCACTGCGCGCCGTGTTCGATTGCAGCGACCTCCCGCTGATGCTGATTCCGGAGCGGCTCGATCTGCCCTGGACAATCCACGACTGCAGAGACTTCTCACCGGCTGCAGCTCATGCGTTCGTGGAACAGCTGCGGGAGTTGCGCGGCCACCGCGCCGTGGACCTGGAATCCGGCCCGCTAGTCACCGCAGACCTGGTGCTGTTGCCAGAGAGTAACCGACTAGAAACCAACCGCCCTGCCACACTTGTGCTGGGCAGCCATCACATCCTCACCGATGGCTGGTCCACCGCCGTGATGCTGCAGGATTTGCAGCGACTGCTAAGCGGCGAGGATCTGGACCCCGCGCCCTCCTTCGCGGAATTTGCTCGAAGCCTGTGCCAACGCAGCGTCGAACAACTGGAGCGGGAACACCGCGCCTGGCAACAGATTTTCACCGGCACCGATCAGCCCCATGAGGCCAGTCGCACAGGCGAGCACGGAGGTGTGATTGCGGGCTTGCGGCCGGTGGCGTCAAGTAAAAAGAGCACAACAGAAGCCCCAGAGGTGCCGCACGTACTGCACCGCGACACAGACGGGCGGGTGACAACGGCCGCGGCGAGCCTAGGGACCACACCCAGTGTGCTGGTACAAACCGCGTGGTTGCTCACGCTGGCTGCGCTGCATGGTGGGCGCCGAGTGACTACGGGGGTGACTCTTTCCGGCCGGTCCGCGGAGCAGCCGCGAATGGCTAGTGCGGTGGGCATGTTCATCACCACACTCCCGTTGCACGTACAACTCGAACCGGGGCACACGCTGCGCCATACCGTGCGACAGGTGGCAGATACCATGGCGCTGATCAGCGAGAACCAGACCACGCCGCTACAGGAGATCGAGACCCTGGTGGGAAGTGCACCGTTGTTCGACACCGCGGTGGTGTACGACCATCACGCACACTTCGGTGCACCGAGCGGTCCACACACAGTGGAGACCTCCGAGTCGTGCCTGCGCATCCAGGGGCTGCGCACCAGCGGTCGCACGCATTACCCGCTGACTGTCGTGTGCCCGCCCGGGGACGTTTTGGAAATTACGCTGGTGCACCGTCCGGATGTGGTGGAACGCATTCTTCCTGACGCCGCCGCGAGGTGGTTCGGCACATTCCTCAATGCACTGTGCGACGCCGCCACCGGTAGGGATCTCCGGTTGGTGGAGTTGCTTCCGGAGCGCGGCGAGTTTGAGGAGCCAGCGGACGGGCAAATAGAAGTAGATGGGCACAGCGAAGTAGAGGAAGCGGATACGTGCAATACCGGTAACCGGGAGCTTTCTGAGGACAACCCCGTATGCGCCCAGGTGCAGGCCGCCATGGAGAGCTTGCTAGGCAACCCGATCGGCCCCGAAGAGAACTTCTTCACCTCCGGTGGTGACTCCCTGCTGGCCATGCGTTTGATGGGTGTGCTGCGCAAGCAGGGCATGCAGTTGAAGATCCAGGACATTGTGGATGCTGGTACTCCGGCAGCCATCGCGGAACGGCTGGGGCAGGGCACTGGTGGAGCTATGAAGGCTAAGCAGCCGCCGAAGCCGCAGCAATCCCAGCGCTTACAGACTGCCGAGCATCCGCAACGCCGCCCGGTGTGGTGCCTCCATCCGATCGGCGGACATGGCTTGGCCTTCGCCCCGCTGGCCAGCCTTCTGGCGGACACTGAGTTTGACGCCCGCCTGATCGAACTACCGTCCCCGCTACCCCAGGTGGAAACACTGGCCGAGCTAGCGGAGCTCTACACCGAACAGATCCTGGCCGAGCAACAAGAAGGACCCTTCACGTTGGTGGGCTACTCCTTCGGTGGCGTGGTGGCTGAAAACATCGCTGCCGCGTTGCAGCGCCGGGGCTATGAGGTGCGGTTCTTAGGAATTCTTGACGCCTACCCCAGCGGCAGCAGCCCCAGCTCCGGTACGCATTCCTGGCCGCCGGGCACGCCCGATGGCAGGACAGCCTTTGGTGACTACGACGTTCGGGCAATTGCGCGTGCCGATGGGATGTCACACGAATTGGGCACTGTGGGCGTCGATATAGAAAGCAACATCCGTTTCTGCATGCAGATGCTGCACACAGCAGCACCCACCAGCTACGAAGGCCGGGTCGAGCTAGTGGTGGCAACGCAAAACAACAGTGATGTGGCACACGGGCAGTGGGATCCGGCTGCTGCGTGGAGGCGCCGTCCGGGGGCGTATCCGGTGCGGGTGAGCGAGCTTGAACTTACGCACGCGCAGCTGGTGAAAGCCGATGGCTGGAAGAACGTTTTCCAGCAATGGGCACCGCGGCTGCTGAACAAGAGTTCGGCTGACCGGCCAGCACCCGAGGCGACAGACATCGACCCTGCGCATGCCGCCCCACCGCATGCCGACCCTGCGCACTGACCCGCTACACACCGACTCACCGCACACCGCCAACCCAGAAACGAGAAAGGAATGACCATGGCGAGGAATAGCCGAGACAGGGAAATCTACCCCATTACGATCCGCGAACTGCAGGTTGCTGACATCGAGGACATCACACCAGGGATGCGTCGTATTACTCTGACGGGCGAACAGTTACGCGCCCACAGTGCATTCGGAGTAGAGGCACCACCACTAATCAGTGATGGTTTCGACGACGATATCCGTATCATCTTCCCCGACCCGGCCACCGGGGAGCGCCCTCACCCCATCACACGGGAGGACGCGACGGTGCTATGGCAAGAAGAGGTCAAAGATCTGTTTCGGACGTATACCGTCCGTTCCTTCGACGCCTCCCGGGGGCGCCTCGTCGTAGACTTCGCGCGGCATGGCCAAGGCTTGGCCGAGGACTGGTCTGCACGAGCTCGACCGGGGGATTCCCTGTATATCGCGGGGCCGAAATCGTGCGCAGCGCTGCCCACTCACACTCCGTGGTTGCTGATGGCGGGCGACGAGACGGCACTGCCGGCGATTTCCCGCTGTATAGAGACTTTGCCCGCCGGGTATAGGGCAGTGGCGATTATTGAGGTAGCCACGCGGGCACATGTCCAGCGACTGGAGTTCGAAGCACAGGTGGACATTCACTGGCAGGTGCGAGACGAGGGCGGGGACTTCGTGGCGAAAGCTACCGAGTTGTACGGAGAACACCCAGAGTGGGCGGCCGAGCCCGCCGCGATGCCCTATGTATGGGCTGCGGGAGAGGCCGGGCGATTGAAGGCGATCCGACGCTGGGTTCGAGCTCTGGGGATTCCGCGGGAAAACGTGGAGATTACGGGGTACTGGCGCGCAATGGCACCGGCACAATCGGAAGCAGGGGCGACGGCTACGCAGGGCGACAGTGAGGGGGCGGAGACAGGGGCTGTGACAAGCCACCGTAATGCGGTGATTGAGCTGCATGAACTCACCGAGATGGGGTCGGCGATTCTGGTGCGCCAAGCCGTAGGGTTGGGGATTTTTGGCCTGATTGATGAGGGCGCGGATCGAGTGGATCAACTGGCCGCAGCAACTGGCCTGCAGCAGGAGCTGGCTCTCCGGATTGCGCGTTACTTGGAGGCAGTGGGGTTAGTGACTTTGTCGGCGTATGCAGCACTGGATAGCTCAGCGGAGGATGTGGCGGACCAACGGGCGGTTCGAATCGGCCTCACTGCGCTGGGCAGCGAGTTAGCAAACCCGGATTCTCCAGTAAGGGATTGGATTGCCGGGCCGGCAGCCGCCAAGACCGCAGCACTTGGCCAGCTAGGGCAGGCACTGCAGAATCCGGCTGATACGGGCGAGCACCGCTGGGACTACATTGTGCAAACCCAGCCACAACTGGCCGTGGAGGAACACGAACAGGCGGCCTCCAGCGCTCAGTGGTCGGCCCCGGCCGCAGCGGAGATTCTGAGCAGCAAGCTACTAGCGCGACAGGATGCTGGCTCGCTTCGGTGCGCGGTGGGAGGTCCGGCCGCGGCGGTGTATGCGGATGAGATTCTACGTAAGATACCGCAGGCCAACGCCGTGGTGTTGGGGTCGTTTTCGGAGGCAGAAGATGACGCAAGGATTTCAGTAGGCGCAACAACTGCAGCGATGACGGAGCCTGGGGCCAGCGCAGAGGAGGTTATGCTGCGCGATATTGCTCCACGCCGCCGGGATCGTGCTCGCTATAGTGCACTGCACGCTCCAACGGTTGGGCGTAGCGGTGAGGATGTGCGCCGGGCGGATTGGGCTGGCACAGTGGCTACTTTGTGTGAGCAGGTAGATGCTGTGGTGCTGGTTGATCCGTGGCGGCGTTGGCCAGCTATAGAGCTGCAACAGCTGGTAGCTGCCGTACTACGTTTTGGGGCGCAGCTGTTCCTGGTGACCCCAGTGTTGCAGGAAAGCGGGGCCGAGGATCATGACTACGAGGAAGATTTATCACGCCTCGTTCTGTATGGATCGCAGCTGCCCACGGCCCGTGTGATTGCGAAGCACCTGGCTGCCGTGGGTGCGGTAGTGCGTTCGCAGCAGGCGGTGGGGTGGAGTGCCCAGCTGTTCGAGGTGGGGAGGGGAGGTAGGTAACTGCCGGTGGTCGGGCGAACCTCAGGACATTTGTCTCGGGCGAAGCGTGTGGAGGAGCGGCGGACGTTTGGTGGTTTGCTAAACCGTTTCTAAAGTGCCCCCTGTCGGCTGGCCCCTAGCGGCTGAGCTGCCTCCATATCGGCGGCCACACATCCCCCAAAATAATTAACTTAGGGCAGCATTTTGTGTGGTTAGCCTAACCTGTGTAATATAAACGCGATTGCTGTGTTGACCGTAGCCGAAAGAGGCCATCAGTCCCTTGGGGGCTATGGGTAATACACAGCGCTTCAAAGAGTTCCTTACACGTTAGGCTTCCACATGTTTCGAAACAATTCTCTGACCCGTCGAGCGGCACTGAAGACCGCCGCTGTCTTGGCAGCATCCACTCTTGTTCTGTCTGGTTGCTCCCGAGGCGATGACGTGGCGGCGTCAAAAAATGAGGGCACCGGGGACGAGCGCATCGCCGCAGTTGGCCTGGGAGACAGCGATACCTTGCTCGCCCTTGGCATCCAACCAGTCCTCGTAGCGCCCTGGGGTGCTGAGGGAGATGTTGATGCGTCTGGCGTCGGCCCATGGGCTACCGAAAAGCTCGGCGACAACAAGCCTGAAGTGGTTTACGGTACTGCCAACGGATTCACTGCTGAAATCCTGGAGAAGATCTCCGCCGCTGATCCGGACAAGATCATTGCGGTGAACTCCGCCGTAGACGCGCAGGCGAAGAAGGCGCTTAATGACATCGCCCCAACCACCGTTAAGCCAGACGGTGCCACGGACTGGCAGATCCCATGGCGGGATCAGGTCAACCAGATCGCCGGCGCTGTAGACAAGCAAGAAGAAGGCGACAAACTCGTCGAAGAAACGCAGAAGGCCTTCGACGACTTCCAAAAGCAGCACCCTGAGCTCAAGGGCAAGCGTGCGGCTATCGTCATGCCTTATCAGGGAAAGATCGGCCTGTACACCTCCGGTGACGGTCGTGGGCAGTTTATCAAGAGTCTGGGCTTCGAGATCCCGAAGGAGCTCGAAGGTAACGGGGGCGAGTTCTACCGCGACATCGCACCGGAGAACTACAGCGACCTCAACAACGTCGATTACCTCTTCGTCCTTGATTACCAGGGTGCCGCCGATACCTTGAAGAAGGATCCAACATTCAGCAAGCTGGACGTTGTTCGCGAAGGCAAGGTCCGCTGGATGGACGAAAACGTGGGCAATGCAATGAGTATGCCGAACCCATTGACCATCCCCTGGGCAGTCGACAAGTTCTCTGACGCAATCTAGTTGAAAGTGTCTGCGTCAAGAACTCGACATTCTTTGGTGTTTTCCCGGCGTTTGCTTGCTTTGGCCGCACTCGCTGGTTTGGCATTGCTTCTGCTCGCTTCCCTGTACTTGGGTTCCAAAGATCTTTCCATTGGCGAGGTGACCAGCATTCTTATGCATGGTCCGCACCCGTCCGCGCAGTCCGGGATTAATGCTGAACAGTCCGGCATTATTTGGGATCTGCGCGTTCCACGCACGCTCTTGGCTGTGGTCACAGGTGCGGCCCTGGCTATGGCGGGTGCCATTGCTCAGAGTTGGACCCGCAACCCCTTGGCAGACCCCGGCATTATCGGCGTGAACGCCGGAGCGAGCTTCGCAGTCGCCGCGGCACTGACCTTGGGCTGGGCAACGACGGTCGGGGAGCGGACACTTGTGGGACTCGTCGGAGCTGCCGTCGCCGCTCTAGTCGTGCTGTTGATTTCCCGTGTATCGCGTAACCCGCTAACTCTGGTGCTCGTGGGCGTGGGAGTTACCTTTGCCCTGCAAGCGGCGACGAACATGCTGAGCCTTTACTCTTCCGACACCCTGGAGGGGCTCCGCCGGTGGACTGTCGGCTCTACGGCTGGGCGGGGTATGGAAGACGTGGCCTTAGCTGCTTTAGGTCTAGCACTAGGTGCTCTATGTGGTGCGCTTGCAGCACGCCCGTTGGATCTACTTGCGATGGGTGAGGATTCCGCTCGTTCCCTTGGTAGCTCGCCCGCGAGAACCCGCTTGTTGGCTGCCGCAGCGGTGATCATCCTCGCCGGTTCTGCGACTGCCACCGTGGGGCTTGTGACCTTCGTGGGCTTCGCCGTGCCACACCTACTGCGTCCGTTCACTGGCCCGGCGCTTACCCGCCTCTTGCTACCAACTGCCATCCTCGGCGGCGCGGCTGTACTGCTAGCCGATATTGTGGGCCGCTTCGTCTTGCAGCCTAACGAGCTGGAAATGTCCATTGTCCTAGCTATTGTCGGCGCTCCAGTGATGATTCTGGCGGTGCGACGTAAGAAGAGTTCACCGACCTCGAATGACTCGGAGTTGGCGATATGAGCGATATGACGTCTATCCGTAGTATCAAGCGTTCACGAAGCAGACGCATCTTGGCAGCCACATCGGGGTTCGCCCTCATAGCGGCGCTTTGTTATTGCCTAATTCTGGGGCAAGGAGCGGTGAAGCTCAGCCCGATGGAAGTCATCGAAGTGCTCACCGGTGGGGGCACACAGCAAGCAATCAACGTGGTGTGGGATCTCCGCCTGCCGGTAGCAATCGCTACCGTTCTGGTCGGCGCGGCGCTGGGGCTGGCCGGCGCGTGGACCCAGACCATGGCTCGCAATCCGCTGGCCAGCCCGGACATTCTCGGTGTCTCCGGTGGCGCGGCGGTTTTGGTTGTGGCGGGCACCGTAGTTACCCGCCCTGCATGGAGCGAGGGGGTGCCGACGTTCTGGTGGCGTGCTGCACTCGCTTTGGTTGGCGCACTAGTGATCGTTGGTTTGCTCGTTCTGCTCGGTGGTTTCGGGACGTCGCAGCGCGTAGTGGTCATCGGCCTGGCGCTGTCTTTCCTCACGCAGTCTTTAGTGCAGTATCTGTTGCTCAGGGCTGACTTGACTCGTGCCACGGATGCCCAAACTTGGCTCGCTGGGTCTACCGGCTTTGTGCGTACGGAAGCGTTGTTGCCTATGGTGTTGGGCTTGTTGCCCTTCGTAGTTTTAGGCCTCTGCGTTACGCGCGACGTTCCTCTTCTTTCTCATGATGACGCCACCGCGTCCACACTTGGAGTAAATGTCACGAGGGTGCGAGCTATTTTGCTCATTGCCGCAACGGGCATTGTCGCGGTGGTGGTTTCCTTTGTCGGCCCAATTGGATTCGTGGCACTGTTGGCTCCTCAGCTGGCCAAGCTGGTGGCCGGAACGCCCACGCCCCATCCGCTGTGTTCTACTTTTGCAGGCTCTGCTCTATTAGCTGCATGCGCCGTCGTGGCGGGCGCACTGCCATTTACATCCCCTGTGGGTTTGGTTACCGCCATCATCGGTGGCCCCGCGCTGGTGCTGCTCGTGTGGTTGGCGGCCCGTCGCGGAACTCTGAAAGGAATGGTTCAATGAACGTTCGTGTTGATCGCGTCACCGTGGGCTACAACGACGGCCCAAGCATTGTTAAGGACGTGTCCTTCAACGCAGAGCCCGGGAAGGTCACCACGCTCTTAGGCCCCAATGGTTGTGGCAAGTCGACGTTGCTGAAGACGCTTTCTCGGCTGCTTGCTCCCACCGAAGGACAGGTACTTGCCCAGGAGAAAGACGTGCATAGTTTGCGGGCGCGTGAAGCCGCCCAACTAATTGCGCTTTTGCCACAACACCCGCTGTGTCCGGCGGGGTTGACCGTTGGAGAACTTGTGGAGCGCGGACGGCACCCTTATCGTCGATCGCTCTGGGGCGGGGGAGCGTCGGCGTCAGAAGATAAAGAAAAGGTTCGCGAGGCGCTGAAGAAGACGAAGGTTAACCATCTTGTTGCCCGCGACGTGGCAGAGCTATCTGGCGGCCAGCGGCAGCGCGTCTGGATGGCGATGGTGTTGGCGCAGGATACGCCGATTGTGCTGTTGGATGAACCGACTACCTACCTAGATCCGGCACATGCGATAGAGATTCTAAGTATCGTGCGGGAGCTCGCTCAAGAGGGCAAGACGGTGATTACCGTGCTTCATGATCTTGGCCTGGCGGGAGCTTTTAGCGACGAGATGATCGTCATGAAGGAGGGGGAAAAGATCGCCGAGGGTTCTCCAAAGGAGGCTCTGACGGTGGATGTGTTGCGCGAGGCATATGGCCTGAATGCCGAGGTGTGGGAAGATCCCAGCGGTATGGCGCCGATCATCGTGCCGCGGGGGATCGTTGCTAACCCGCCACAGAGTTCTTGAGCGGAGGGCCTAAGGCCTAGCCCTCCCAAGGAACCAATAGGGGCACCACTGCACGGATTCGCTATTGAGGCCCCATGTGTGGATTGCGTGGTGCCGAACTTCCTTGCAGAGTTGCCCTTCGCCCGCGACCCAGACGTACTTCGACTGGGTCGCAGGGTGTTCGGCACAGTCCAGTTGCTGCAGGTGGGACACCACTGCCGTGCTGAAGTCCGTTGTCGCGCTAAACAACACTTCTAGGCTGCCCAGTTTGCTCTCCCAGTCAGCGACGAGAGACGGCTCGAGGTCGTCGTGGTTCTCGGCGACAACCACGAGGTGCATGTCGCGCAGCTGTTCCGGGGCGAAGGTGTGCGTGTATTCCAAGATGGCTCGAATGGAAGGCGCGGCAGATGGGTCTGCGATCAGCGTTTGCGAATCGTGCGCGCGGTGCCAGAGGCCCTGGCATGTCCAGATGCCTACCTGGTCGCCAACACGAGTCGCAAGAGCCCAGGCGAGCCCCGGCCCGACATGCTCATCATCGGGACTATCGACGCCATGCGTCGCCACGTCGAAAGCCATCTGACCGCGTTCGGAGTCGAATGTGCGAACGGTGTACCAACGCAGGTTTGGGCGTTGGGCCTCCGGCATGGCTGCAACGCTTGCGCGGATATTGGCCCCGCCACCGTGGAGGGGTAAATGGAGATCCTCGCCGGACTTAGCGGGCATAAAGAGGCCAAAGAATTCGTCAGGGCCGGAAAGCTGAAAGCCGACTAGTTCAGGGGAGTGGATGACAATCCGTTTCAGGTTCTCTGCCGGGGTGCTGACGTCACAAACAGTGGCGCGAATGATTCGGTGGTGCGGCTCGGAAGGGGCGGCCAGGAGTTGGTGGTCAGAGAAGGCTGCGCGGTACGCGGGAGTGTTCGCTGGGGTACTCAAAGTCGACAGGTTCATGGTCATGATAGAGGTTAGCGTACCCTTGCCTAAAGCAAAGTGAAAGGGTGAGGGGATAGGAAAAGCCCCGCGGGGATCCGAGGATCGCCGCGGGGCTTGGGTCTCAGCTGAACGAATTTGTTCTAGCTTGAGAAGGCCGTTCTTACTTGGCCAGCTTGCCCAGCTTCTGGAAGTTGTTGAACAGGGAAACGATGCCGCCAACCAGGGCTGCAACGGTGGTGATCAGGGTGACGACGGTGGTCAGCTTCTTCAGGCCGGAGGTATTCTCGTCCCAGTCGAAGAACTTGTTTGCGGAACCAGCCAGCTCCTGCTTCTTCTCTTCCTTGGTCTTGGTGTCGCCGCCCTTCTTGCCCAGGCTGGTGGAGATGCTGGTGTCCTTGGAGCCGCCAGTGGTCGGGTTCTCCTCAGCAACAGCAGCGGCGGAGCCAGCAACTGCAACGGTAGCGGCGGTGGTCAGAGCCAGCAGGGACTTCTTGAGCTTCATGTGTTTAATCCTCACGTGAAAGATGGTGCGTCGGCCTGAACTGGCCGTGGTACGCGGACTAATTTAGCATGACCATGAACTTTAAGCACGGTGCAAAAGTGCTACCTGCCCCCTGAAGTGACCCATGAACGATCCTTCATACCTCCTGGGTGCAAGCTGAAAAGACGCCTGTTAGCACGAGGGAAGCGCTAGCTGAAACTGCCTCTCCGTCAGCGCGGGCGCCGTCCCGGGTACTAAAGTTTTTAAACATAATCCCACGCCACGGATATATTCTGACCAGTGGTTTTGAGAAACAAAACACCATGCTAGTTCAGTCTGTTAACAGACCTGCTGGAATGTGTGATCGATGGGGCGCGAGGGGCGTCAATAAGAAAGAAAAAAGAATTGCGCGGGGGTGAGCTAACATACCCCCGCTGCGCGAAATCCGCCGCCACTCAGAAAAACTCTGATACGGGGATTTGGTTGCCTGAATGGGGGTGTGGAAGAATATAGCGGTTGCCAGAAGGCGAACCGAGTTCACGATGAACCGAACGCGCTGGCACAGACCGCGTGCGCGAGGGTCGGAAATCCCACGCACGGCAAGCAAAAATCTAGGTCAAATTAGGAGACTCAAGTGATTCAGCAAGAATCGCGTCTGCGAGTTGCCGACAACACCGGTGCCCGGGAAATCCTGGTCATCCGTCCGCTCGGTGGTTCCGTTCGACGCTCCGCTGGTATCGGTGATGTCGTCGTAGCTACCGTCAAGGAAGCTGCACCGGGCGGCACCGTCAAGGCCGGCGACATCGTCAAGGCTGTCATCGTCCGCGCAAAGAAGGAGACCCGTCGTCCGGACGGCTCCTACATCGCATTCGATGAGAACGCGGCTGTCATCATCAAGGCAAACGACAACGATCCCCGCGGCACCCGTATCTTCGGCCCGGTCGCACGTGAGCTTCGCGACAAGAAGTTCATGAAGATCGTTTCCCTGGCTCCGGAGGTGCTCTAAATGAAGATCCGTAAGGGCGACACCGTACTGGTAATCTCCGGCCCGGACAAGGGTGCAAAGGGCAAGGTCATCGAGGCCTACCCGCAGCGCGACAAGGTCCTGGTCGAGGGCGTCAACCGAATCAAGAAGCACGTTGCAAACTCCGCTCCAGAGCGCGGCGCTGAGTCCGGCGGCATCGTTACCCAGGAAGCTCCGATCCACGTATCCAACGTGATGGTCGTTGACTCCGACGGCAACCCGACCCGTATCGGCTACCGCTTCGACGAAGACGGTAAGAAGATCCGCGTGTCCAAGCGCAACGGGAAGGACATCTAACGATGAGCGAAAACTACACCCCACGTTTGAAGACTCGCTACCGTGAGGAAATCCGCGAGAAGCTGAACGGCGAGTTCAGCTACGAGAACGTCATGCAGATCCCGGGCGTCACCAAGGTTGTCGTCAACATGGGTGTCGGCGACGCTGCTCGCGATTCCAAGCTGATCAACGGTGCAATCGAGGACCTGACCAAGATCACCGGTCAGAAGCCGCAGATCCGCACCGCGAAGAAGGCTATTGCTAACTTCAAGCTGCGTGAAGGCATGCCCATCGGCGCCCGCGTTACCCTGCGTGGCGACCGCATGTGGGAGTTCCTGGACCGCCTGTTGACCGTCGCTCTGCCGCGTATTCGTGACTTCCGCGGCCTGAACGACAAGCAGTTCGACGGCCACGGCAACTACACCTTCGGCCTGTCTGAGCAGACCATGTTCTACGAGATCGACGTCGACAAGATCGACCGTCCTCGCGGTATGAACATCACCGTCGTTACCACTGCAACCAACGACGACGAAGGTCGCGCGCTGCTGCGCGAGCTGGGCTTCCCTTTCAAGCAGAAGGGCTCCGCTGAGTAATTCAGCGTAACGAAACCCCGCTTCCCATCGAGGATCTCCTCGATAATTAGGGAAGCGGGGTTTGTTGTGTCCGGAGTCTGGCATCCGGAGCCCGGTATCTGGTACCCGGAGCCCGGAAGCCAGTACCCGCGGCCCGGAAGCCGGAATTCGCGACGGATTTACAGGAAGATCTTCACGATCTTGCCGATGAAGCCGATAACGTCCTTGACCTTGTCCAGGGTAGAGGTGGTCTCGTCCCAGCCAGCCAGGTTGTCGATGGAGCCCTTCAGCTTCTCCTTCTTCTCGTCGTCGATGGAGCCCTGGGTGCCCTCCTCGGTGGAGCCTTCGGAAGCGCCCTCGTTCTCGTCTGCGGCGTCGCCAGCCTCAGCCTCGTCGTCTGCAGCCTGGTCATCACCAGCGGTAGCGTCCTCAGCCGGCGCGGTCTCGTCGGCAGCCGGCTGGGTGGCGGTCGCGGAAGCGGCCGGTGCCTCGGGAGCCTCGTCTGCAACTGCGGCCGGAACGCCAGCCAGGGCAACGGAGGATGCTGCGGCCAGGGTGATGAGGGACTTCTTGAACTTCAAAGGAATCTCCTTCCGAGAAGGGTGTAAAAAACTGCGGTATGGCGACAAGTTGGGGCTCGGTTCTGCGAGTTCCGATCCGCTGCCGCCCGGTCTGTACTTCGTGTACGTAGAACATGTGTAGTGAATCGCCCCTCACCCTCGCAACGG
The DNA here is from genome assembly GCF_039907245.1 of Corynebacterium sp. c24Ua_83. Taxonomy (NCBI): domain Bacteria; kingdom Bacillati; phylum Actinomycetota; class Actinomycetes; order Mycobacteriales; family Corynebacteriaceae; genus Corynebacterium; species Corynebacterium sp. c24Ua_83. Next base: position 74,442 of record NZ_JASBOI010000004.1, read on the forward strand.
ATGCAGCAAAAGTGTGACATAACTCATGTAACGAACGAAACCCGCAGGTGGGAAGTCTTAAAGCCTCTGTCTCGACGCTAATGTAGCACAAATGCTACACACAGTTTCTACTCATTTTTCACCGCTTGACAAACCACTCAAACCCCGCATGCCACCGTTTTAATCGCCACTCAAGCCCTGCATGCAGCCACCGTTGCAGGCGTCGGCCTGTACTTTTGAGCTATGCATCCACACGGCGCCCCACATCCAGCGCACTCTCACTCCACTGGTCCGCACCACACCGCCCTTAACTGGAACGGCCTCGAGACCTTTCAGTCCTTCGACTCTATGAGTCTCGCCGCCCTCTGCGGTGGCCGCGCGCACATGACCATGGTTGCGGTCCAACAACTCCTCCGCGAAGGTGACCTAAAGGTCGGAACCCTTGCCGACAAGCTCGGCCCGATCGCTCGGCGCCTACCGTCCTCGGCCAAGAACAGCCTTTCCGTCTTGCTCCCCGTCGAGCCCATTCGCGCTAACCAGCCGTATCAACGCGCGGTTCTGCGCCGCACCAAGGGCCGCCTTTACTTTTTCGGTCGCCGGCGGTTGTCGAAGGCGGTTGATTCTTTTGTGACGCCCCTTGCCTCCGCCGGTCTTGTTCACCGACCGAAGCGCCTACGCATCCGCGGGATTGGAGACTGCCGGGATCCCCAGCTCACGGGAGTGGTCGGGTAAGCGCGCGGGCCTTTTGGGTTCGGTCGTGACTGGGACTGGCCTACTCCTGATCTGCTGGATTTCTGGCCCTAGGGGCGTCACAAAACAAGAAAAACAGCGATTTGGGGAAACCCGCAGGTGATTGCTAGAGTTATCAGGTCTTGCGTTGCCCCATGCCCAAAACCGGGTTGGCAGCGTGAGCAGTGTAAACATCAAACCACTTTGTTGTAGGCCCCTCGCCCAATAAAGCGGCCGCGCGGACACGGCGGCGAGCACCCCACGTTATTTAGCATGGGGCGCGCTAGTAGCCAGCAAGCGCGCGGTACACGCATCCTGGGTGGGCTGGGAACCGCAATGAGAAAGGCTATAGGTCAAAACTTATGACCATGACTGATCCCATCGCGGACATGCTGTCCCGCGTGCGGAACGCATCCAACGCGTTCCACGAGTCCGTCTCCATGCCTTCCTCCAAGATCAAGGCGAACATCGCCGAGATTCTGAAGGAGGAGGGTTACATCGCTGACTACACCGTCAATGACGCCAAGGTTGGCAAGACACTGGACATCGAGCTGAAGTACGGCCCGTCCCGCGAGCGTTCTATCTCCGGGCTGCGCCGTGTCTCCAAGCCGGGTCTTCGTGTGTACGCAAAGTCCAACGAGCTGCCGCAGGTTCTCGGCGGCCTGGGTGTGGCCATCATTTCCACGTCCCACGGCCTGCTGACCGACCGTGAGGCTCAGAACAAGGGTGTAGGCGGAGAAGTTCTCGCCTACGTCTGGTAACTAGAGGAGGTCTAAACCATGTCTCGTGTTGGCAAGGCACCGGTGGCTGTCCCCTCTGGCGTCACCATCAACATCAACGGCCAGTCTGTCGAGGTCAAGGGTCCGAAGGGCACCCTGAGCCAGGACATTCCGGCCCCGATCACCGTGGCACAGGAAGGCGAGGAGCTCGTCGTTTCCCGCCCGGATGATCACCGCAAGAATCGTTCCCTGCACGGCCTGTCCCGCTCCCTGGTCTTCAACATGATCGAGGGTGTGACCAAGGGCTACACCATCAACATGGAAATCTTCGGTGTTGGCTACCGTGTGCAGCTCAAGGGCAAGAACCTGGAGTTCGCACTGGGCTACTCCCACCCTGTGCTGATTGAGGCACCGGAGGGCATCACCTTCGCCGTGGATGGCAACACCAAGTTCTCCATCGCAGGTATCGACAAGCAGCAGGTCGGACAGATCGCCGCGAACATCCGCCGTCTGCGTAAGGATGATCCTTACAAGGGCAAGGGCATTCGCTACGAGGGCGAGCAGGTCCGTCGCAAGGTCGGAAAGACGGGTAAGTAATGAGCAACACTGCACAAAACGAAAAGCGTCTGCCGGTGGGCAAGGACATTTCCACCCGCCGCCGCACCGCACGCGCACGTCGTCACTTCCGTATCCGCAAGACCCTCTCCGGCACCCCGGAGACCCCGCGTCTGGTAATTCACCGCACCTCTCGCCACATGCACGCACAGGTCATCGACGATGTTGCAGGCCACACCCTGGTCGCAGCATCCACGATGGAAGCCGATGTGCGCGCTATGGAGGGCGACAAGAAGGCTCGCGGTGCGAAGGTTGGCCAGCTGATCGCCGAGCGCGCCAAGGCCGCTGGCATCGAGGCTGTCGTCTTCGACCGTGCGGGCTACAAGTACCACGGCCGCGTCGCCGCTCTGGCTGATGCTGCCCGCGAAGGTGGTCTGAAGTTCTAATGACCAACTCCACGAACAACACCAACGGAAGGAACGCGTGATGTCGGGACGTGAACGTAACGGCGGACGCTCCGCCGAGAACAACGACAAGAACGAGCGCAACGAGCGTAACGGCCGCAACGACCGCGGCGGACGTAACGATCGTCGCAACCAGCAGGATGAGCGCAGCCAGTTCATCGAGCGCGTGGTTACCATCAACCGCGTCTCGAAGGTTGTGAAGGGCGGTCGCCGCTTCAGCTTCACCGCGCTGGTCATCGTCGGCGACGGCCAGGGCATGGTCGGCGTCGGCTACGGCAAGGCTAAGGAAGTCCCTGCCGCCATCCAGAAGGGCGCAGAAGAGGCTCGCAAGAACTTCTTCCGCGTACCGATGATCAACGGCACCATCACCCACCCGGTTCAGGGTGAGGACGCTGCAGGCATCGTCATGATGAAGCCCGCAGCACCCGGTACCGGTGTGATCGCTGGTGGCGCTGTCCGCCCGGTGCTGGAGTGCGCCGGCGTGCAGGACATCCTGTCGAAGTCCCTGGGCTCCGACAACGCCATCAACATTGTCCACGCAACCGTGGCTGGCCTGAAGCAGCTGGTCCGTCCGGAAGAGGTTGCCGCACGCCGTGGCAAGTCCCTGGACGAGGTTGCTCCGGCCGCTATGCTGCGCGCCCGTGCAGCAGGACAGGGGGCATAAGCAATGGCTTTGAAGATCACCCAGGTTAAGGGCTTGGTCGGAACCAAGCCGAAGCAGCGCGATTCCATGCGCTCTCTCGGCCTGAAGCGCATTGGCCAGACGGTCGTCCGCGAGGACAACCCGATCGTCCGCGGCCAGATCAACACTGTGCGCCACATGGTCGAGGTCGAAGAAGTGGCAGGAGAGTAAACATGAGCGATCCAATTAAGCTCCACGACCTCCGCCCCGCTCCGGGCGCCAAGAAGGCCAAGACCCGCGTGGGTCGTGGTGAGGCGTCTAAGGGCAAGACCGCAGGTCGTGGTACCAAGGGCACCAAGGCTCGTAAGCAGGTTTCGGCAGCATTCGAGGGTGGCCAGATGCCACTGCACATGCGCCTGCCTAAGCTGAAGGGCTTCAAGAACCCCGCCAAGGTCACCTACCAGGTGGTAAACGTGTCTGACCTGGAGAAGGCATTCTCCAACGGTGGCGACGTCACCGTTGCAGACATCGTTGCAGCTGGTCTGGCTCGTAAGAACCAGCCGGTGAAGGTTCTGGGTAACGGCGAGATCAGCGTGAAGCTGAACGTCACCGCTAACAAGTTCTCGGGCTCTGCAAAGCAGAAGATCGAGGCTGCCGGTGGCACCGCTACCGAGGCTAAGTAAGTAAGACGGCTAGACGGCTAAAAGACTAGTTGTTCTAGCTCTAGCCGCGCTTAGCTTCTCAAGAATCGCCCCGTCAGTGCATTGTTGCGCTGACGGGGCGTTTTGTTTTATCTATTGACGCCCACATTTCGGCGAGTTCTGATTCCAGGTAGATAGAGCCGGGGTAGTAGCAGGGCAGTGGCGTTTAATTTGTAGTCCGCTATGGGTGGTACAGTATCGTAAGCATTTGTCCTGTCTGCTAACCTGTACAGGTTGCAATTAGTGTCGCCTCTATGCGGGCGTATCTTGAAGTGCAGGTGCGCTGGCCAGTAGATCCCGCACGAAGGTAAGAAACTACACAGGAGGCAAAGTTTGTCCGCCCTCACCTCGGCGTTCAAGAACGCTGATCTTCGCAAGAAGATCTTGTTCACGCTTGCGATGATCATCCTCTATCGCATCGGCGCTCAGATCCCCACCCCAGGGGTGGATTACGGCTCGATCCAGTCGCAGATCTCCGATCTAACCGACAGCTCGGCCATGTACTCGCTGATCAACCTGTTCTCAGGTGGCGCGCTGCTGCAGCTTTCGGTGTTTGCCGTCGGCATCATGCCGTACATTACGGCCTCCATTATCGTGCAGCTGCTGACAGTGGTGATCCCCAAGTTCGAGCAGCTGAAAAAGGAAGGCCAGTCCGGCCAGGCGAAGATGACGGAGTACACCCGTTACCTGACCGTGGCTTTGGCGCTGCTGCAGTCTGCGGGCATCGTGGCACTGGCGGATCGCCGCCAGCTGCTGGGCCAGGGCGTGCAGGTCCTGAAGGATGGTACCGGCGTGTTCGGCCTGGTAGTCATGGTGCTGGTCATGACCTCCGGTGCAGTGCTGCTGATGTGGATGGGTGAGCTGATCACCGACCGCGGTATCGGCAACGGCATGTCGCTGCTGATCTTCGCGGGCATTGCCACCTCTCTGCCGGCGCAGGGCGCCTCCATCCTCTCCGGCTCCGGCGGCTTCGTCTTCGCAGCGGTGCTGGTTGGTGTGCTGATCCTGGTCGTCGGCGTGGTCTTCATCGAGCAGGGCCAGCGCCGCATCCCGGTCCAGTACGCAAAGCGTATGATCGGTCGCCGTCAGTACGGCGAGACCTCCACCTACCTGCCGCTGAAGGTCAACCAGGCCGGCGTTATCCCAGTGATCTTCGCCTCCTCGCTGCTGACCGTCCCGATCCTGATCACTCAGATCATCCAGTCCGGCAACCCGGAGGGCGCGGGCCAGGAGAACTGGTGGAACCAGAATGTCATGACCGTGCTGACGGACCCGGCTGCCTGGCAGTACATCCTGCTGTATGTGGCACTGATCATCTTCTTCTCCTTCTTCTACGTTTCCGTCCAGTACGATCCCTACGATCAGGCGGATAACATGAAGAAGTACGGTGGCTTCATTCCGGGCATCCGCCCGGGCCGCCCGACCGCGGAGTATCTTGGATATGTGATGAACCGTCTGCTGATCGTCGGTTCCATCTACCTGGCGCTCATCGCCGTTCTGCCTAACATCCTCATCAACATGGGTGTGCAGACGGCGCAGGCCGCAGGCCAGGGGCAGATGCCGTTCGGTGGTACCGCCATCCTGATTCTGGTGTCCGTTGCCCTGACCACGATCAAGCAACTCGAATCGCAAGTTATGCAGTCTAACTACGAAGGATTCCTCAAATGAGACTAGTTCTGCTCGGCCCTCCCGGCGCTGGCAAGGGCACCCAAGCATCCCTGCTGTCCGATGCGCTGAAGATCCCGCACATCTCCACTGGCGATCTGTTTCGCGCCAACATCTCCCAGGGCACCGAACTGGGCAAGCAGGCGCAGGAGTACATGGACGCTGGCAAGCTGGTCCCGACCTCCGTCACTGCCGACATGGTCCGCGACCGCCTGAACCAGGAAGATGCCGCCGACGGATTCCTGCTGGACGGCTTCCCCCGCACCATCGAGCAGGCGGAGCTGCTGGAGAAGATGCTGCAGGAGGACGGCCACTCCCTGGACGCAGTCATCAACTACGTAGTCTCCGAAGACGTTGTTGTTGATCGCATGCTGGCCCGCGGCCGCAACGACGACAACGAGGACACGATCCGCACCCGCCTGGAGGTCTACCGTGAGGAGACCGCCCCGCTGATCGACCACTACAAGGACGTTCTGCTGAACATCGACGCGGAGGGCACCGTGGAGGACATCTCCTGCACCACGCTGAACGCGCTGGACAAGTAAACACCCTGTGCAAGAATCGCTGATCCCGCCAGCCGGCCCCACACGGTCCGACCTGGCGGGATTTGTGGTTATTCGCCCCGCGAGGGGGCGTCACTAAGAAAAAACGAGTAAGCAAAGAGAACAGAAGCGAAACCACATGGGCTTTAGGCGAAGGAATAAAAAGATCGCGGCGAAAACCGCCGAGCAGCTGGATGCGATGCAGGCCGCCGGGGAGATCGTCGGGCTGGCGCTGCAGGAGGTTAAGAAGGCTGCGGCGCCGGGAAAGACCACGCTCGACTTGGACCGCGTGGCCGAGCAGGTCATCCGCGACCACGGCGCCACCCCGACTTTCAAGGGCTACGGCGGCTTCCCGGGTTCCATTTGCGCGAGCCCGAACGACATGATCGTCCACGGCATCCCGTCCGCAGATGTGGTGCTGAAGGAAGGCGATCTGATCTCCATCGACTGCGGCGCAACGCTCGACGGATGGGTGGGGGACTCCGCCTGGACCTTCGGCATCGGCGAGATCGCAGACGAGCACGACCGCCTAAACCGCGCGACCGAATGGGTGCTGTACGAGGGGCTGAAGGCGATGGTGCCCGGCAACCGCCTGACGGACGTGTCCTGGGCGCTGGAGAAGGCGACCGAAGCCGCTGCGCGGAAGTTCGACGTGGAGCTGTGGATCGTCGATGGGTACGGCGGCCACGGCATCGGCCGCACCATGCATGAGGATCCGTACCTGGCCAACGAGGGCCGCGGTGGGCGAGGCCCGGAGATCCAGGAGGGCTCTGTGCTGGCCATCGAGCCGATGCTGGCGCTGGGCACGGCGGATTCCTACGTGCTGGACGACGAGTGGTCGGTGCTTACCGATGACGGCAGTTTCTCCTCGCACTGGGAGCACACCGTCGCCGCGACCGCCGACGGCCCGCGGATCCTTACGCCGCGCAAGTAGCTCTTTCTTTCTTGGTGACGCCCCCTGCCGCCCGCCCTGGCCGGTGTGGTGTCGGGGGCGCAGCAGTGTTGGGGATGGCAGGGGAGCGTAGTTGGGGAGAGCCGTAGTAGGGAAGACGGCAGTGGTGAGGGGGCAGCAGGGGTGGGGTTGATGGGCGAACGGCGATTATTGGGGGATCAAGTATTGCGAGTAGGCTAAACATAATCGTTTCTTGAGGACCTACAAGTATGTGCAAAGGGAAAGCGCCAGCATGAATGGATCCCGATTCTTTAATTCGCTGATATTCAAGATCATCGTCGCGATTGTCCTGGGTATCGTCTGCAGCCTCTTCTTCCCCGAGTGGGCAGGCCGCGTGTTCGCGACCTTCAATGGGCTGTTCGCCAATTTCCTGGGATTCTTCGTCCCGGTTCTGATCTTCGCCCTGATCGCCCCAGCTATTGCCAGCCTGGGGCGCGGGGCAGGCAAATGGCTGGGCGTGACCGCCGGCATCGCCTACGTCTCCACCATCGTCTCCGGTCTGATCGCCTATGGCGTGGCGGAAGGGCTTTACCCCTCGCTGCTGGGCAACGAGTCCATGATCGAGGCGAAGGATATTGACGAAGGCGCACTGGCGCCGTTCTTCTCCGTGGAGATGGATCCGCCGCTGGGCGTGATGTCCGCGCTGCTGTTGGCCTTCACCGTGGGTATTGCAATGGCCTCGATGCGCACCGAGGTTCTGTTCAAGGGCGCTGAGGAACTGCGCGAGGTGACCATGAAGGTCATCCAGAGCTTCATCATCCCGCTGCTGCCGTTCTACATCTTTGGCGTGTTCCTGACGATGGGTATGAACGGCAACCTGAAACTAACGCTGTCGCAGTTCGCTAAGGTGCTGATCCTCGCCGTACTGATGACGTGGGTGATCCTGGCGCTGCAATACGTGCTGGCCGGACTTTTCGCGCAGCGCAACCCGTTCACGGCGTTGAAGAACATGCTGCCCGCGTACTTCACCGCACTGGGTACCTCCTCTTCTGCGGCAACCATCCCGGTGACCCTGCAGTGCACCCGCAAGAACGGTGTCTCCCAGTCCGTGGCCGACTTCGTGGTGCCGCTTTGTGCAACGGTGCACCTATCCGGCTCCATGCAGAAGATCGCCCTGTTCGCGTTCTCCATCGTCTACATGACCGGCGTGGACATGACCGCAGGCATGGCCCTGGGCTTCATCTTCCTGCTGGGTGTGATGATGATCGCCGCCCCGGGCGTGCCGGGTGGTGCGATTATGGCGGCCGTGGGTCTGCTGCAGTCCCAGCTGGGCTTCGACGATGGCCAGGTGGCGCTGATGATCGCCGCCTACATCGCCATCGACTCCTTCGGTACCGCATGTAACGTCACCGGCGACGGTGCGATTGCGATGACCGTGAACCGCCTGGCGAAGGGCGAGCTGCGCCGTGAGGAGCAGCCCGCCTAGAGGCGTAGTCCGGGCCGCCGTCAAGGTTAGGCCACTAAGAAAGAAAAGCGCTCGTGTTAGCTCCCGAAGGGGGCTGGCGCGAGCGTTTTGGCATCCGTGCAGGTCGCGTGTATTGTAAGCAGTTGGTGCATGAGGCTTTCGCATCGGTAAGTGCCCTAGGCGACTGCCATGTGGGAGATCTTGAGACTGCACCGTATGTAGCAAAACATCACCCATACCAGCTATCTGAGCTGGGGAAACGTTGGAGGATATGGCAAAAGAAGGCGCCATCGAGGTTGAGGGTCGCATCGTCGAGCCCCTGCCAAACGCGATGTTCCGTGTCGAGCTGGACAACGGCCACAAGGTGTTGGCCCACATTTCCGGCAAGATGCGCCAGCACTACATCCGTATTCTCCCCGAGGATCGGGTTGTCGTGGAGCTGTCTCCCTACGACCTGACCCGTGGGCGTATCGTTTACCGCTACAAGTAAAACGTTAAGCCTCCATACATCCAATCTAGGTAGCAGCGTCGCCGAGGCGGCAGCTACCTGGTCACTACCTCTGGCCGCGGCGGCCGGAGCCCTCCTTCCAACACCCCAATAGTTGGGGTGTTGGTTTCGCACGTTCAAGGCACCTAGTGCCCGAACAGTCTCTTCCGTGACTGTTGGCGAAATACTCGAAGGATCAAAAGGGACGAGTGTGGAGAAAACCGTCGCTAAACCGGAAGGAAAATGCCCTATGGCACGCCTTGCTGGTGTTGACCTGCCACGCGAGAAGCGCATGGAGGTCGCACTGACCTACATCTTCGGAATCGGCCCCGCCCGTTCCAAGGAGCTGCTGGAAAAGACCGGCATCTCCCCTGATCTTCGCTCCAAGGATCTGACCGACGAGCAGCTGTCCGCTCTGCGTGACGTTATCGAGAACACCTGGAAGGTGGAGGGTGACCTCCGCCGCGAGATCCAGGCCGATATTCGCCGCAAGATCGAGATTGGTTCCTACCAGGGCCTGCGCCACCGTCGTGGCCTGCCGGTCCGCGGTCAGCGCACCAAGACCAATGCTCGTACCCGTAAGGGCCCCAAGAAGACGATCGCAGGAAAGAAGAAGTAACCTATGCCTCCGAAGACTCGTTCCGGCGCGCGCCGTACTGGCCGTCGCGTCGTCAAGAAGAATGTGGCCAACGGCCACGCATACATTAAGTCCACCTTTAACAACACCATCGTGTCCATCACGGACCCGAAGGGCGCTGTGATTTCCTGGGCTTCCTCGGGCCACGTCGGCTTCAAGGGCTCCCGTAAGTCCACCCCCTTCGCCGCTCAGATGGCTGCCGAGTCCGCTGCTCGCAAGGCTATGGACCACGGCATGAAGAAGGTTGACGTATTCGTTAAGGGTCCGGGCTCCGGCCGCGAGACCGCTATCCGTTCCCTGTCCACCGCGGGCCTCGAGGTTGGCACCATTGCCGACGTCACCCCGCAGCCGCACAACGGCTGCCGCCCGCCGAAGCGTCGTCGCGTCTAAAGAGAAGAAAGGATTAGGGATAGAAAATGGCTCGTTATACCGGCCCCGTAACCCGTAAGTCCCGTCGCCTCCGCGTCGACCTCGTCGGCGGCGACAACTCCTTCGAGCGTCGCCCCTACCCTCCGGGGCAGGCTGGCCGTGCTCGCATCAAGGAGTCCGAGTACCTCCTGCAGCTGCAGGAGAAGCAGAAGGCGAAGTACACCTACGGCGTTCTGGAGAAGCAGTTCCGCCGCTACTACGCAGAGGCCAACCGTCGCCCGGGCAAGACCGGTGACAACCTGGTCATCCTGCTGGAGTCTCGCCTGGATAACGTTGTCTACCGCGCAGGTCTGGCACGCACCCGCCGCCAGGCTCGCCAGCTGGTTTCCCACGGTCACTTCACCGTGAACGGCAAGAAGGTCAACGTTCCTTCCTTCAAGGTCTCCCAGTACGACATCATCGACGTGCGTGAGAAGTCCCGCTCGATGCTGTGGTTCGAAGAGGCTCAGGAAGCCCTGGTCGATACGATCGTTCCTGCTTGGCTGCAGGTCGTACCGTCCACTCTGCGCATCCTCGTGCACCAGCTGCCCGAGCGCGCTCAGATCGACATTCCGCTGCAGGAACAGCTGATCGTCGAGCTCTACTCGAAGTAAACCTGACGAACCTATTCGTTAGAATTACTTCGGATAGAACACCAAACGCGGTTTTCTACCGTCCGCACCGTCTACCAAACCTGGTGGCGGTAGTCCCCCTAACGGCGTCATATAGCGGTCGCCGAAAAAGGAGAAGCTTAAACAATGCTCATTTCACAGCGCCCCGCGCTCACGGAAGAGTTCATCGACGATTCCCGCTCCCGGTTCGTCATTGAGCCGCTGGAGCCGGGCTTCGGCTACACACTGGGTAACTCCCTGCGCCGGACCCTGCTGTCGTCCATCCCGGGCGCGGCAGTGACCTCCCTGCGCATCGAGGGTGTGCTCCACGAGTTCACCACCATCCCGGGCGTGAAGGAAGATGTTTCCGACATCATCCTGAACATCAAGTCCCTGGTTCTGTCCAGCGACTCCGACGAGCCCGTCTCGATGTTCATCCGCAAGGAAGGCCCGGGCGAGGTTACCGGCGCCGACGTTGAGGTTCCGGCTGGCGTGGAGGTCCACAACCAGGACCTGCACATCGCCACCCTGAACGAGCAGGGCAAGCTGGAAATCGAGATGACTGTCGAGCGTGGCCGCGGCTACGTTCCGGCTGCTGCAGCTTCTTCTGAGATCGGACGCATCCCGGTCGACCAGATCTACTCCCCGGTTCTGAAGGTCAGCTACAAGGTCGAGGCAACCCGTGTGGAACAGCGCACGGACTTCGACAAGCTGATTCTGGACGTGGAGACGAAGAACTCCATCACCGCCCGTGATGCCATGGCATCCGCAGGTAAGACCCTGGTGGAGCTGTTCGGTCTGGCCCAGGAGCTGAACTACGAAGCAGAGGGGATCGAGATTGGCCCGTCGCCGCAGGAGAGCGAGCACATCGCTGCCTACAGCATGCCGATCGAGGACCTGAACTTCTCCGTCCGCTCCTACAACTGCCTGAAGCGTGAAGAGATTCACACCGTCGGCGAGCTGGCTGCACGCACGGAGTCCGACCTGCTGGACATCCGTAACTTCGGCCAGAAGTCCATCAACGAGGTCAAGGTCAAGCTGGCTGGCTTGGGCCTGGGCCTGAAGGACGCTCCGGAGGGCTTCGATATCACCGATATCGAAGGCTACGACGCAGAGACCGGTGAGTTCATCGACACCGAGGGCGAGGACATCGCGGAATAACCCGGTGGTTAACCGCACGCGCTCACTGATTTAAAGATCCACACGAGGAGAACTAATGCCTACCCCAAAGAAGGGCGCCCGCCTGGGCGGTTCTGCTTCCCACCAGAAGAAGATCCTGTCCAACCTCGCTGCTCAGCTGTTTGAGCACGGCGCCATCAAGACCACGGACGCAAAGGCTAAGCTGCTGCGCCCCTACGTCGAGAAGATCATCACCAAGGCCAAGCGCGGCACCCTGGCGGACCGCCGCAACGTGCTGAAGCTCATCCCGAACAAGGAAGTTGTTGCTTACCTGTTCAACGAGCTGGCTCCGAAGTTCGAAGGCCGTCCGGGTGGCTACACCCGCATCATCAAGCTGGAGAACCGCAAGGGCGACAACGCTCCGATCTCCCAGATCTCCCTGGTGACGGAGCCGCTGGCCTCCACCGAGGCGGAGCGCGCTAACCGCGTTGCTGCTTCCAGGGCCAAGAAGGCTGAGGCCGAGGCTGCTGAGGCTAAGGCTGAAGAGGCTGAGGAGGCCCCGGAGGTTGAGGCTGACACCGCAACCGACAAGGCCGCTGAGGCTGAGGCTGCCGAGGCTGCCGACGAGGCTAAGGCTGAAGAGGCTGCTGAGGACAAGTAAGTCCGGCGCTCTCGCCTAGCTTTCGCTCTGGCTTAGCTTTCGCTTTCGCCTAGCTTTGAGGCGGGTCACGGTTACCCAATCGGGTAGCTCGTGGCCCGCCTTTTGTTGCTTATTGGTTGTTTACTTATTGACGCCACCCACCCCCGCCGTAGACCGTCCCAGTCGCCTAGTCCATCTCCAGCTCCGGCTCTTCCGCTCGAGCCTGCTCAAAGACCTCCTTTGCCGCCGAGAGGTTAATCAGACCGATGACCACGCCGACCACAATGTCCGGCCACGCGCTAGCCCAGAACATCATCACCACACCGGCGCCTAGGATCAGCACATTAGCCGCCGCATCATTCCGCGCGGCCAGCCAAGCACCCTGCACCAACGCACTATCTGCCCCGCGTAGTCGCAGCAAAAGCACTGCACAGACGAGGTTAATCACCAGAGCTCCGATGGCCGTCACGCTCAGAGTCACGGGCTCCGGGGGAGTGCCCGTCACAACCTTCCACGCGGCCGTGCCGAACGCTGCGAAAGCCGGAATCAGAATCAACCCCGCCAGGGCATAGCTGGCCTTCCGGCGGCTGGCGACCGACCACCCCAGGGCGGTGAGCACCAGAACGTTGATGAGGGTGTCTTCGAGGAAGTCTGCGGCGTCCGCAAAAAGGGCGGCGGAGCCGATGAGCAGAGCGATCGTCACCTCAACGACGAAGCCAAGGCCATTAAGGGCAGCGACCCACGCGACTAGGCGGCGGGCGCGCGAATCGAGGGTGGAGGCGGAGAATTCGTTGTCTTGCACGCAGACTAGACTAAGGCGCGCACAGTGCCCATGGCGAATGCAGCAGTTCAGCAGCAGCTAGCCGAACGTCCATCCGAAGGAGGCGCCCCGCCCATGCCCGATACCCCGCAGGTTCCGCAGGCCGACCCGGCCGGTCAGGCTGACCAGCCCAACCAAGCCGCCAAGCTGGTGCGCGTGCGCCTTGATGTTGCCTACGACGGCACGGACTTCCACGGCTGGGCCACTCAGTCCGGGGGCTTGCGCACGGTCGCGGGAGTGCTGCAGGAGAAGCTCTCACTGGTCACGCGCCATCCCATTGAGCTGGTCGTCGCCGGGCGAACTGACGCGGGAGTGCATGCCAGCGGCCAGGTCTGCCACGCGGACATCCCGGTAGATGCCTTCGAGCAGCGCTCGCTGACTCGCCCGGAGGATCTGGTGCGGCGCTTGTCCCGCATGTTGCCTGCGGACGTGCGGTTGCACGGGGCGAGTGTTGCTCCGCAGGGTTTTGACGCCCGCTTCTCCGCGCTGCGCCGGCACTACATCTATCGTGTGACGACTCACCCGGCCGGGCCTGTGCCGGTGCGGGCGCGGGATACGGCAGCGTGGCGCCACCCGATTGATCTGGAGAAGACTCAGGCGGCCTCCGACGCGCTGATCGGTTTGAACGACTTCGCCGCCTTTTGCAAGGCCCGCGAGGGTGCCACGACAGTTCGCGAGCTGCAGGAGTTCCGCTGGGTGGACGTCTCCACGGAGGCGGAACCGCAGACTTACGAGGCGCACGTGACGGCGGATGCTTTCTGCTGGTCGATGGTGCGATCCCTGGTGGGGGCGGCCCTGACGGTCGGATCGGGCAAGCGACCGGAGGATTTCACTCCGGGGCTGTTGAAGGAGACGAAGCGCAGTTCGGCCGTGCCGGTCGCGCCCGCAGAGGGGCTGAACCTGGTGCGGGTGGATTACCCGGCCGACGAGGAGCTGGCGGAACGTGCGCTGACGACCCGCGCCAAGCGCTCGCCGGTCGGGAGTGGGAGTGGCTCGGCGGACGCAGACGCAGTAGATGCGGAGCCAGCCGCCGGGCCAGATACCGCGCCGGATGCAGAGCCAGCCACGGAGCCAGATGCAGAGCCGGGCACTGCCCCGTGAGGGAAGCGGTGCTTGTGAGCATTCGACCTCGCGCGGCGGGGCCTTGCGCGCCTTGAACGAGCGGGCGCGGGAGTGGCCGCGGCCGCCGCCGGAGCTGTAGCCACAGCGGCAACCGGCGCGTTCTGTGGAACCGGCTGCGGCGCAGGTTTCGGCGCTGGCTTCGGCGCGGGCGCCGAGACGGCGAAGAAGTTGAAGTACTCCCGGTGTTCACCGTGAGCCAGGATGGTGCCCGTGCCAACCGGCGGAACCGCGATATACACATCCACTGTAGGGTGCCCCAACAGTTGCAGGCGCTCGCGCCCCTGGGCGAGCACGTCCTCCGCAGCGGCGAAGCCAACACTCCCATGACGTGAACCGCGCAAGGCTGCAGGAATCTCCACGAGCAGCACCCGAGTTTTCGTGTCCTCTTTGCTTGAAGCTGGATCTGTCGGATCCGCCGGACCCAGCTGTTCCGCCATACCCGACGCATTCGGCACGTGCGCTGCGTCCCTTGGGGCGGTTGCCCCGCCAACACCACCGCTAAACCTGCGCAGCTCGAAGAGCTCCTCCGGCCAGTTCATCGACCCCTCCAGCGCGCGCAGTTGCGCACTCGTTCCAAACACCGCAAAGGTCGCGCCGGGGATGGGGTGCACCAGCATGGGTTCGCCGGCATCGGTCAGCCCGATAAACCAGCCCGGCGCAGCCGGAACGCTCAACTGGTCCGCCAAGCCGGATACCTCCGCGCCCACCGGCGGAGCCTCCGCGGGCAGAGCCCACACCCCGCACCCGCTGGCGGCAAAAGGCATCCGCGCCGCCGCGTGCTCCGGCACGCCCACCAGCGTGGCAGAGGCATCCCCCAACCAGCCACGCCCGAAAGGCTTGGTGGGGACGGTAGCGGTGGAGAGGGTGGCGTCCATAAGAGAAAGACCTAAACCACCGGCCAACCGGTCGCCAGAAATCCGCCGTGACGACGGCTCGCCCCACAACCTGTCGTGCACGCAGAGCAGCCGGAACCAGCGCGTGCCCTGACCCGTGGTGGCGCGGCTGCGAGCGAAGGCGAACCAGCCCGCCACGATGCACCCGATCGCCACCAAACCGCATAAAACCCATGCCCACCAGGCGGTATGCCTAGCGTCAGAAGTCTCGGCAGCAAAAAGTGCCACTGAACCCATTATTCCCATCCCCCAAAGTATGAAATTCCCCCGAAGGCGAAGTTCGCCTCGCGCCAGCAATTCAACCATGAAATACTTGAGCGCGCTAGCGGGGGCTAGAAACAACAAAAACAACAAAGGGGGGAGCGCAGTAACCATGCGCACAACGGGGATACAAGTATCTGGATTTAACTTTCTGCTGCGCAGGCTCGAGCTCGCGCTGGTCATTGGGGACCCGCGGATGGCCCACGATCCACTGCGCAGCCAGCGGCGGGCGCTGGTCGTCGGCGTGCTGCTGAGCCTGCTGATCGCCGGTGGTGCGGTGATGCTGGGGCTACTGCGTCCGCAGCCGAGCTTGGATGGAGCCGACCTGGTGGCCGATGAAACCGGCACGCTGCACCTGCGCCTGGAGGATTCCTACCATCCGATTACGAACGTCGCCTCCGCGCGGCTGATTCTGCAGCAGCCCGTCGAGGTGCAGAAAACCACTGCTGAGCAGCTATCCCAAGTTCCGTTGGGCCAGCCGATCGGTATTCCGCAGGTGCCGGCGCTTTCTGCCGCGCCGGACCGCGAGTGGTTGTACTGCGACCGTGCGGACGGTGGCGTGGGCACGGTCGTGGCCGTCGAGCACATCAAGGCGCATCGCCACGCTCTGCTGGCTGCGCCTTCGGGTTATTGGCTTATTGACGCCACCACTCGCACCCGCATAACCCCAGATGCAGCCCGGGCTTTCGGCACGGAGGCGGTGCCCGCCAGCGATGGGTTGGTCCAACAGTTCCGCCGCAGCCCCGACATCGCCATGCCGACGGGGAAGACGAAGATGCCCACGCCTTTCGACGTGGCGGGCAGGGTAATCACTTCTGGCGACCGGGCGTTTCTGGTGGACCGAGCGGGCGTGGGGGAGGTCAAAGGTTCGCGGCGCGACTTTGCTTTGGCCAGCAGCCCCGTGCCGCCGGTGGAAGCCCCGCTGGCGGATGTGATGCGCCAGCCGAGCGTGGACGTGTTGGCGGGAATCCCGGAGTTCGACGGCGAGCAGCCCGTGACCTGGGCGCAGCCGCAGATGGTGTGCGCGGGGCCGCAAGGGTTGGCGGAGCCGGAGGATGGCGCCGCAGCTGGCAGCGGCGCAGGGAAGGATGGCACAGGCGCGGACTCAGCCGGAATCAGCGCCGTGCTGGCTGCCGACGAACCAACCGCCTTTTACGGCCCGCGGGGCACGTCGGCGCTGAAGACGGAGCGCGGATACGTGCTGGTCAGTGATAACGGAGTGCGCTACTCCGTGGGCAGCCAGACCGAGCTGCGCGCCCTGGGGTTCACCGCGGAACAGGAGGTTCAGTTCGCCCGCGTGGCCTCGCTGCCAGACGGCGGCCTGCTGTCTGCGGAGAAAGCCCGGCAGACGACCGTGGCGATGATGCCTAGCGCCAGCACGAGGGAGAGCACGACCGGCACGGAATAGTCGGCGGCCCCCGGCTGGTGAGGCTGGGTGCTGACGGTCTGCAGCTCGTAGTGTGCGCCGGTCGAGCCATCGCTGCCAATGCTGCCATTGTTGCCGTCGCTGCCGTTGTCGCCAACGCGGATCCGCGCATCCCGCAGGTCGAGCGCCTTATCCACGGCCGCGGCGGGATTCACAACCAGCATTTGCTTCCCCAATCCCGGTCCGCTCGCGCCGGGAGAGGCTGTGGCGGTCAGCAGCTCGCGGACCTCCTGCACACTAAGGTGCGGGACGATCTGCCAGACTAGCGCCGCTGTCCCGGACACCACCGGCGCGGCGAAACTGGTGCCCTCGAAAGGATCGGGGTTACCGACGATGGTGTGCACCTTCCCGCGCACATCCACCTGCCCTTCGACCGGCCCGCCGGGGGCGAACAGATCCACCCAGTGCGTCGGCGCGCTGTACTGCGCGGGCACGCGACCCTGGTCGGCGGAGTTCTCCTTCCCGGCAGCTGGCCCTGCAACTGACCCTGCACCGGCCCCTGCGCCTGCCGCCAGCTCCTGTGCCCGCGGCGCCACCGCGCCCACGGCCAGCACGGAATCCAGGCTGGAAGGAAATGTCGGCGCCCCCTCCGGGCACTGGCCCGTGTTGCCCGTGGAAGCCACCACCAGCACCCCGGCCTTCTCTGCCCGCCCTATGGCCTCCCGCAGTTCCGCCGTATCCTCGCAGGCCACCATCGAAATATTGATGATCTTCACCCGCGCCTTCAGCGCCCGGTCGATCGCGCGAACCAGATCCTCCACCGTGCCCTCAGCACGGGAGGCAACCGCGTTATGCCTAAACGAATGCACCTTTGCCTCCGGCGCTATTGCCCGCAACACGCTGGTCACCACGGACCCGTGCAGCACGCAAAAATCACGGTCTCCCACCACGCCCGGCCCGGCGGAACCCGTATCAACCACAGCCACGTCCACGTCCCGGCCCCGGGACAGGGCGTGCAGCGCTGGGTACGAGGGGGCGTCAATATCCGGCAAAGGCAAGGTACCCGGCGCCGCAACGGTGCCTTCCTGGCAGTTCCCGTGTGGCGAGGAATCCTGAATGATCATCAGCCGATGCCCCGAATCGCCTCGAAGATCCCCGTGGTCTGCAGCGCCAGGGGGATAGCCAGACAGAACGCAACGGCCTCTACCATGTCGATCACCCGCCCCAGCATCGGCGACTGCACGCGCACTGCCGGCAGGCCAACCAGCACCAGGCACGCCGCACCCCAGGGTTCGTGCAGCGCCAGCCACAGAATCGTCGCCGCGGACAGCACCGCCAGCGCCACCGAATGCACCGGCCGGGTGCTGCGCGCGCTCACTCCCAGCACGGCCACCAGCACCAGCAGCGCCGCACGCCACAGGCTCAGCGGTTCACCCCACGGCGCCAACTGGTACACGCACGCGCCCAGCACCGCCACGATGGCCACCACCAGGGCGGAATGCACCTCCACCACCTGGCCCGCACGGGTGGTCGTCGGCTGAGTAAACACACCAGTCGCGGGCACCTTCGGCAACTTAATGCCCGCCAGCCCGATCGCAATCTGCCCCGAGTAAGCCAGCGCGAACATCGCCAGCAGCAGAGTAACCCCCGGCCAGAAGTTCATCGCTGCGAACACCACCCACGTGGCCGTCACGATCCGCGCCGGGCCGCTGCGCCACACCATGAGAGCCGCCACAAAGCATGCACACAGCACATTCACGTGCAGCCCCAGCCCGAAACCGAGGATCGCCGCCAGGTAGGTGAAGTTGCGATGGTGCAGCGAAGCCGCCGCCGTGGCCAGTGCTGCCACTGCGGTTGCCACGATCGTTGCGGTGTCTGCCGAATGGTTGAGGTTAAGGACGCCCCCAGCTCCAACCAGCTGATTATCCAAAGGGTGCCACGCGGGAGTGGCTTGAAGGCTGAACAGCGCAACGATGGCCGCGGCGATCCAGGCAGCAGGGCTGGAGGGGATAGGGCCGGAGAGCTCCTCGACAGCCTCGGCCGGCGGGGCGGGAACGGTGGCGATCTGCAAGGTCAGCGACTCTCCGGGGCGCACCCCTGCCTCCGCCAGAGTGTGCTGGGGCTGAACCTGCCCAACCGCCCGGTGGAGGATCCAGTGTTCCCCCGGCTCCGCATCCACAAGGTGCGGTATGAGCTCCGCGACAGGCACATGGTCGGCGATTGCAGCGTTGATAGTGGTGCCCTTCGCAGGCACGGAAATGCTGAGAGCTAGCACAGTAGAAATCCCCCTGGTGGTGCACGTTTAGGCCGTGCCCGATTGAATCTGCAGCGAGGATCCCCCCTTTGGACCCCGCCGGTGTTTATTACACGGCACAGATAGTAACTCAGGCGAGGCGAGCTCGCTTGCCCTGCGGGTTGTCCGGGGAAGGTTTAGAATCAAAAACCACATCCAGGGGGTTGGATGGGGATTAGTTGGGGACTAGCAGGTAACCGGGGGATTTTTAGCATGCAAACACAGGCGCCGCCGACGCTGCCGAAAGATAAACAACCGTTCATCAGGCTGCTCTTGCCTGCCGTCATGTTGATCGCTGTGGTGGGCATGGTGGCTGCCATGGTGCTCTCCGGGTCGGGGCGCAACCCGATCAGCTTTATTTTTCCGCTGATGATGCTGGGCAGTATGGCGATGATGTTCCAGCCTGGCGCAAACGTGGACGAGACGCGACGTTCGTTCCACCGGCATATCGACGCGCTGAAAGATAGCGTGCAACGTAGCCACGCCGAGCAGCTGCAGGGCATGCTGGCGGCCCATCCGCATCCGCAGGCGCTGTGGACGCACGTGCAGACCGGCACCGACGTGACTGCCGAGCCGGGCGTGGTGCGCATCGGCACCGCCGTGCAGACCCCGGACGATCCGCTAGAGGTGCCGGTGAACGCCCCGCCGGAGGACCTGGAGCCGGTCAGCGCTATGAGCCTGCGGGAGGTCGCGCTGCGCTATGCCACCATCGAAGCCCCGGTGTCCGTGGAACTGGCGAGCTTCCACTGCATCGTGCTGCTCGGCGACGGGGCTGCTGGCCTGGCACGCGCCATGCAGGCGCAACTGGCGATGCAAGACCCGGACATCATCGGAATCACCGGGCCTTTCGAGGAGTGGCTGCCGCATGACGGGCCGCGCAAGGTGCACTTCTGCACGGGCGAGAGCCCCGTGGTTGCCGGCGCGGTGGTTACCGACCCGAGCGAGGAGTGGGTGGAAAACGCCAAAGGTCACGGCCTGTTGCTGCAGGTGGACGATGCCGCCGGCGGGTGCCTGCTGAGCGCCTGGACCGTCGATGGCTGGGTGCCCTTCGGAGTGGCCGACCAGCTCAGTGAGGTGGAGCTGGCGCAGATCTGCCGCGCCAGGTCCACCGTGAAATCCAGCACTTCGCTGCTGGAACTGCCGGGCGGGGACTTGCGCGCACCCATCGGCTTTTCTGGTGCGCCGGTGTACCTGGATATCAAGGAGTCCGCTTTGGGCGGCATCGGCCCGCATGGTCTGTGTGTGGGTGCGACAGGTAGCGGGAAGTCGGAACTGTTGAAAAGCGTAGTGATTAGCTTCGCCCACCAGCACAGCCCGGAGGAGCTGAATTTCGTGCTCGTGGACTTCAAGGGCGGCGCCAGTTTCCTGGGGATGGACCGGTTGCCCCACACTTCTGCGCTGATCACCAACCTGGCTGAGGAGGCGGGGCTGGTCGACCGAATGCAGGATAGTTTGCTGGGGGAGATGCATCGGCGTCAAGAGAAACTCCGCGCCGCAGGGCTGACCACGGCGGCCGAATACAACCGCGTCTACCCGGGGCAGATGCCTGCGTTGTTTATCGTGGTGGACGAGTTCTCCGAGCTGTTGCACGCCCGGCCCGAGTTCGCCGAGGTTTTCGCCGCGATCGGACGGCTGGGGCGCAGCCTGCGGATGCACCTGCTGCTGGCCACGCAGCGCCTGGAGGAAGGACGCCTACGCGGCCTGGAATCCCACCTGAGCTACCGCATCGCCCTGCGCACGTTTTCTGCCTCCGAATCCCGGGCGCTGATCGGCACCACCGAGGCCTACGAGCTGCCCGCAACCCCAGGAGCGGCGATTCTTTCCGCCGGGGACAAAGTGCGCTTCCACTCCGCCTATGTCTCCGGCCCGGAACTGCCCCGCGACCAGCGACTGGTGCGAGTGCTGGGCTCCACCGTGGAGGCGGAGACCACCACCATGCAGATGGTGATTGACCGGCTAGAGGGGCCGAATAAGAACCCGGTGTGGCTGCCGCCGCTGCCGGAAGACCTGCCCGCCAGTGAGGTCATGGAGCCCCGCGCGCCGGGCGTGGCCCGCATCGGACTGGAGGACCTGCCCTTCGAGGGGCTGCAGGTGCCGATGGATGTGGACCTGCGGCGCAAGCATTGGGCGATCGTCGGTCAGCCTCGTACGGGCAAGACCACGGCGGTGCGCAGCCTGGTGTTGGGGTGGGTTCTCAGCTCGCCGGGCTGGCCCGTGTACATCTTCGACCCGGGCGGCGGCCTGCGGGATCTCGCGCGTTTGCCGCAGGTGGCGGCGGTGGTGGGCCCCGACGGGCTGGCTCGCCTGTTCGACGAGATGGAGCAGACGGAAGGCCAGCGCCTGCTGGTTATCGACGGGTTAGACCAGGTGGGGACTGCCAGCGGTGGGGCGGGCGAGGAGGAACAGCGCCTCATCCGCCTGGCCACCACTGGGCTGGAGCGCGGCCTGCACGTGGTGGTCACAGCACTGCGGTGGAACTTCCGACCCTCGCTGCGGGACGTGCTGACCGGCCAGATCGAACTGCGGATGACCCCGCTGGATGCGCACTTCCGCGATGCGCAGAAATCCCTGCCCGACGTGCCTGGCCGGGGTGTGTCGCCCCGCGGCAAGCACGTGCAGTTCGCAAACTCCACCGCGCAGGACGTCGAGCACGTACGGATGGAAAGTGCCCGTCGCGGCGAGACGGAGGTGGCCATGCGGGTGCTGCCGGAGCGCATCGGTTGGAAGGAGCTGGGCGACCCGCAGGCATTCGCTATCGGCGGCCCGCGCCTGGATCCGGTCCGCTGGGATCGGGGTACTTTCCCCCACCTGGTGGCCATTGGCCAGGCGGGCAGCGGTGTGACGACCGCCCTGCGCGCCGTGATGCAATCCGTCGCTGACACCCGCAGCCACACCGGCGAGCCGCCGGAGTTCCTGGTCACGGACACGCGCCGCGGGTTGCTGGGGGTTGCGGGCTACCGCGTGCCGGAGGACTTCCGCGCGGACTTGGCCGAGTGGGTTGCCACGCTACGGGAGCGCATTCCAGGCAGCGACGTGACCCCGCAGCAGCTACGGGAACGCTCCTGGTGGTCCGGGCCGGAGCTATTCGTGGTGGTCGACGATGCGGACGCCGATCCCGGTCTCGACCAGCTGCTTCCCCTGTTGCCGTACGCCGCCGACATTGGCCTGCACCTGGTGCTCGGCCGCCGCTCGGGGCAGTTCGCCCGCGCGGCCTATCAGCCGTTGACGCAGGCCATGCGCGACCAGAGCGCGTGGTTGCTGTTTTCTGCGCCGCGCGAGGATGGACCGATCGCGGGGGTTCGTTTAGTACGACGCCCACAGGGGCGCGCCGCCTATGTGCACAAAGAAACCTGGACGGTGCACGTGGCCGAAATGGCAGAAGAGAACTGAGAACGGTTGAGAGTAACTAGGAACGATTGAGAGTAATGAGCGGGGTGGGGAAAATGAGGGTAGATCAGAAGATTGGAGAAGCCCGGGGACTGCTGGCCGAGGCGCTGGCGCTGCAGGAATCGGGTGTGCTGGTCAGTGGCATGACGGTGACGGATCTGGCCACGGAGTTCGTGGTGACCGGCGATGCCGAGATGCAACGGCCGGGATACTTGCAGTACGAGGGAGCCGATAGCGCAGCGGGGGCCACGGGCACTGCGAGCGCCGCGGGTGCCGTGAGTAGAGCGGACGCAATGGACGACGTGGAGTTCCAGCGTTCCGGGCTGAGCCTCGGCAGGCTCTCTGAACTCTTTGAGATGGTCAGCGAGGTGCTGGAACAAAGGCAGGAACACCCGGAGGCTGCGGCGGTGAACCCGCCGGAGCCTCGCGAGCTGTTCCCCTGGGGCATCGGACTGCGGGAGGTAGACGTTCTCGTCACCGGTTCCTTTGCAGTGCAGGTTGTGCACTATCTGCGGATCATGGGCGTGCGTGCGCGGCTGGTGGATAACGACATGGTGCTGCGGGTGGCCAGCGAGCTCGCGCTGGCACAGCAGGAGCTGGAACACCTCAACCTTGCCGAACCCGTTCGCCTCAGAGAGGTAGACAGCGGGGCGGCAGAGCCCGTAGAGGAAACGGATGAGTGGCAGGAGGTGGAGGAGGGGGCGTCAATAAGAAAGGAAGAAAGAAAAGACAACCGCAGGCTACCCGCGGCGCTGGCCGCCTTGGCGCTGTTTATCGTCGGCGGGCTGGTGGCGACGTTCACGGTGCTCGACTCACAGGCAGCAGAGAACACGGTTAGCGCCGATGGTGCGGGAAGTACAGGAAGCACTGGAATTACTGGAAGTACCGAGAGCACTGCGAGCGTGCAGGGTGACTCGAGTGTCGAGTCGGAGGAACCCGTTGCAGACGAACCCTTCCCCGAGCCGCACAGGAGGGGTGTGACCACGGCCGACCAGAGTTCACGGCGCGCGGACATACCGATCAGCGTGAACGTGGATGGGTGGCACTTGGGTGGTGCAACCCGTGCGCGCGAGGAATATGTCGGCGATGACGAGGGGATGCGCGTGCTGGTGGCGGCCAAGGAGACGCCACTGAAGACGCAGGAGGAGATGGATGCGGCGATGCTCGGCGCACTGAACGATGTGAGCGCGGGCGTCAGCGGGGTGACCGTTGTGTCCACCCAGCCGGTGAGCTACGAAGAGAACTATCCGAGTTCGACGACTCTGTGGCACGTGCGGCTGGTGGACGGGCACCAGATTTCGGTGGGCTGCCAGTACAGGCAGTGGAATGAGCAGCGGGAAAAGGTGTGCCAGGAGTTTGTGGCGACGGCGCGTCCGGAAAAATAGGGGAAAGCATGAAATGTGGGGACTACCGTGAACCTTTTCACAGGACGGCGAGTATAACCCTTACGATGACGCCTTCAACAGGGTTTTCAAGGGGATACCCGGCGGCATGATCGACAAATTGCAGAATCTTCAACAGGGGGATTTTAAAGCATGAGCTTTAAAACAGATGTCAGCACGATGAACCAGGCGGCGAACAACGTCGACCGTGTGAAGGACGAGGTCCAGGGCGAGCTCAGCCGACTGCGAGGTGTTGTGGACGACGTTTCCGGCAGCTGGAAGGGGCAGGCACAGACCTCCTTCCACTCGCTGATGGAGCGCTGGGACGAAAACGCGCGGAAGCTCAACGAGGCACTGCAGAGCATCGCGGACAACATCCGCGCCAACGCAGGCGACTTCGATACCACTGACGTGGACAACGCGGCAGCTTTCAACGCCTAACCCGGGTCCGTTGGACCCACAAGAGATTCATTACAGAATTCATTACAGAAGGGGACAGGAATGATTCAGTACAACTTTGCACAGATCGCCAATGCGGCGGATGACATCAACCGTGGCAACGGCACCATCAACGGTCTGCTGGGAGACCTCAAGCGCGATCTGCAGCCGATGGTTAGCGAGTGGGAGGGCGCGGCCTCCGACAGCTACCAAGCTGCTCAGAAGAAGTGGGATGACTCCGCACAGGAGATCAACGAGGTGCTGGGGCAGATCGCCCGCACCGTCCGCCAGGCAAATGATCGCATGAGTGAAATCAACACCAATGCAGCAAATAGCTGGGCATAAAGCCAGCTAAACAATCTTCTCCCGTCATATTCTCAGGCCCCCTTTGAAATGGAAAAGGGGAGCCTGAGATTTTTCTTTAATTGACGCCTCGCGTTGTGGAATAAGCGGGCGGGTTGCAGTGCTAGAAAACTTGACACAATCGTGATGTTTGCAATGACCTGGGAGAATGGGTGGATAAATCTAGCTTCATGCCTATTGGAAAGCATTTTGGTTGAAGTGTTAATAAAACCATGCGTAGCGTCTTTTGTGTACGGGAAAGACGACAACAATCAGCTACACCACTGCTGTTGTTACACCACTACGTAATTCCCCACTGTTGGTACTCACCAAGCAAGACAAACCCCCGTATTGCGTACCAACAAGGTGAAAGGATTTATTAACAAAATGAGCAACGACATCAAGGATCTTTTCAAGGCAACCGCATACGACAACGCTGGCGACAAGCTGGGCAGCGTCAAGGAAATCTTCGTTGACGACAAGTCCGGCCAGCCCACCTTCGTTGAGGTTAACCACGGCCTGTTCGGCATGAACTCCAGCCTGGTTCCGATGCGCGGCCACAAGTTCGACGGCGAGAACCTGAACCTGGCTTTCGCCAAGGACCGCGTCAAGGACGCGCCGGACTTCGACGCTGACCAGGCTCTGACCCCGGAGCAGCAGAACGAGATCTACCGCCACTACGGCCTTGACAATGTTGAGGACACCACCCGTTACGGCGAGGGCGCTGGCAACCAGGATGCAGGCGCGAAGGATGCAGGCGAGGAGCGCTCCACCCTGGATCGCCACGAGGCTGCCGGTGGTAACACCACTGCTGGCGCTGGCGTGGGTGCTGCAGGCGCAGGTGTTGCTGGTGCAGGCGTTGCAGGTGCGAACGCGGACCAGGCGGGTGCCACCGAGCGCGAAGCTGCTAACACTGACGCCGCCAACCGCGAGGCTGCCGTGAACAATGAGGGCGAGATCATCCGCTCCGAGGAGCGCCTGAATGTTCAGAAGGACAAGGTGCAGACCGGCGAGGCTCGCCTGCGCAAGTACGTAGTCACCGACACCGAGACCGTAGAGGTTCCGGTCACCCGCGAAGAGGTTCGCGTCGAGCGCACTCCGATCTCCGAGGAAGAAGCAGCTAACCTCAAGGGCAACATCGACGAAGCTGGTCAGGAAGCCTCTGTCACCCTGAACGAAGAACGTGTCTCTGTGAACAAGGAGACCGTCCCGGTGGAGAAGGTATCCCTGAACAAGGAGCAGATCACCGAGACCGAGCGTCACACCGAAGAGGTCCGCAAGGAGCAGATCGACTCCAACCTTGACGGCGACGTCCGTAAGTAACAACAAGGACTCAGCGACAGAGCCCCGGCTCGCCCTCCCCAATGGCAGGGGAGAGCTAAAGCCGGGGTTCTTTACTGTGCAACGTTGGCGGCGACCAGCTCGCGCGCCCAGGTAGGCGTTTTGGTCTGCGCGCCAACCTGCACTAAACTCCCAAGGGTTGTGTGCACAGTGCCCGGCCTGCCCGGGCGCATGCATTTCTGCGGGTCCCAACCGGCCGCCGCAGAAGCACTCACGTACTTCACGTTTAAGTGTTCATCTGGCTGGCAGTTCCAAGATCAAGACTTTAAGGAGTCCCCTGTGACTACTTTCCACCCGAAGAGCGGTGACATCACCCGTAAGTGGTACGTCATCGACGCCACCGACGTGGTGCTGGGTCGTCTTGCTGTTACCGCAGCTGACCTGCTGCGCGGCAAGAAGAAGCCCTACTTCGCACCAAACGTTGACTGCGGCGACAACGTCATCATCATCAATGCGGACAAGGTCCACATTTCCTCCAACAAGCGCGAGCGTGAGATGCGCTACCGTCACTCCGGCTACCCGGGTGGTCTGAAGACCATGTCCCTGGGTCGTTCTTTGGAGCTGCACCCCGAGCGCGTTATCGAGGAGGCAGTCAAGGGCATGATGCCGCACAACAAGCTGTCCCGCGCGTCCATCAAGAAGCTTCGCGTCTTCGCTGGCCCGGAGCACACTTTCGAGGCCCAGAAGCCTGAGACCTACGAGATCAAGCAGGTGGCACAGTAATGACTGAGTACAACGAGAACGTAACCGACGAGCAGAACGCTGCTGTCGAGGAGAACTTCGAGGGCGAGTACACCGCTACCGACGCAGTGAACGAAGAGTTCGTTGCCACCATCGGTGACTCCATCGCTTCCGAGGACGAGGCTGAGCAGGTTGAGGCTGAGCCGGTTGTCTTCGAGGGCACCATCCAGACCGTTGGCCGCCGCAAGGAGGCCGTCGTCCGCGTCCGCATGGTTCCGGGCTCCGGCGAGTTCCTGTGCAACGGCCGTTCCCTGGAGGACTACTTCCCGAACAAGCTGCACCAGCAGCTGATCAAGGCTCCGCTGGTTCTGCTGGACCGCGAGAACCAGTTCGACATCCAGGCCAACCTGAACGGTGGCGGCCCCTCCGGCCAGGCTGGCGCTTTCCGCCTGGCTATCGCCCGCGCACTGAACAAGTACAACCCGGCAGAGCGCACCGACCTGAAGCGCGCTGGCTTCCTGACCCGCGACGCTCGTGCAGTGGAGCGCAAGAAGGCCGGCCTGCACAAGGCACGTCGCGCACCGCAGTACTCCAAGCGTTAAATCGCTCCATTTTTTTGGTGGCGACGCCCCCACGCCCCAGCCGATCAACTTTTCGGTTGGGACGTGGGGGTTTCCCTTTTGTCTGGCTTTCAGATCAATTGCCTGCCCGCGGGAGTGGCACCCGCCCGACCTGCGGGGTGGCCGGGTAAGATCTCGCCCTATGGGTAAATTGTTCGGAACTGATGGTGTGCGCGGCCTGGCGAACAGGAAGCTGACCGCGCCGCTGGCGATGAAGCTGGGTGCCGCCGCCGCGCGCGTGTTGGTATCCAAGGAGGAAGTGGGTGGCCGCCGCCCGACCGCTGTGGTGGGCCGCGATCCGCGCGTATCGGGGGAGATGCTGACGGCCGCTCTGTCGGCGGGCATGGCCTCGCAGGGTGTGGACGTGTTGGATGTTGGTGTGATCCCGACGCCTGCCGTAGCCTTCCTCACCGACGACTTCGGCGCCGACATGGGCGTGATGATCTCCGCCTCCCACAACCCCATGCCGGACAATGGCATTAAGTTCTTCGCCGCGGGCGGCCGCAAGCTGCAGGACGACGTGGAGGACGAGATCGAAGCCACCATGCTGGAGCTGCCCGAGACGGGCCCAACCGGCGCGGCGATCGGCCGCATCCTGGATGAGTCCAACGACGCCCTGGAGCGCTACCTGGCTCATGTCGGCACGGCGATTAACCACCCGCTGGATGGCATCCGCGTGGTGGTGGACTGTGCCAACGGCGCGGCCTCTACCGCCGCCCCGGAGGCCTACCGCCAGGCCGGCGCGGACGTTGTGGCGATCCACAGCCGCCCGAATAGTTTCAATATCAACGATGGGGTGGGATCCACTCACATCGAAGTTCTGCAGAAGGCCGTGCTGGAGCACCAGGCGGACCTGGGCCTGGCTCACGACGGTGATGCGGATCGTTGCCTGGCCGTGGATTCCGAGGGCAATGTCGTAGACGGCGATCAGATCATGGCGATCCTGGCCGTGGCGATGAAGGAAAACGGGGAGCTGAAGCAGAACACCCTGGTTGCCACCGTCATGTCCAACCTCGGCATGAAGCTGGCCATGCGCGCCAACGGCATCAAGGTGCTGGAGACGCAGGTGGGCGATCGTTACGTGCTGGCTGAGCTGCTGGCCTCTGATCTTTCGCTGGGTGGCGAGCAGTCCGGCCACGTCATCATCTCCGAGCACGCTACCACCGGCGACGGCACCCTGACGGGACTGACGTTGATGGCGCGCATGGCGCAGACCGGCAAGCCGCTGTCCGAACTGGCCAGCGTTATGACGGTTCTGCCGCAGACGCTGATCAATGTGCCGGTGGCGGATAAATCCGTGATCGCCGACGACGAGCGCGTGGTCGAGGCCATCGCCAAGGCGGAGGAGGATCTGGGCGACGCTGGCCGCGTGCTACTGCGCCCTTCCGGCACCGAGGAGCTGTTCCGCGTGATGGTGGAGGCCGCTGATCCGGGCACGGCCCGTCGTATCGCGGGGAAGCTCGCGGCTGTGGTGGCGGAGGTTTAGGCTCTAGTCCTCTCGCCGGCCCTTCACGGTGCCGGGAAACTCCGGCGAACCTTTTTAACATCCGCGCAGTCTAACTGTGCGGATGTTTTGTTGTGCAGCGCGAAGCGCTTGTGTGAGGCGCTTGTGCGGGACATTAGTGCTGAGCGCTGCAGGGGAGTTCGAAGGGGGATGAGACCGTGGGAGAGTTGCATTTAGATCCGGTGCCCGCCGCCGATCGGGTGGCGGAGTTGCGCGATGCGCAGCTGAGCTGGGCGAATCATTTGGATGGCAACCGGCCGAGCGTGCCGGTGGCCGCGTTCGGCACGGGGCTGCAGGCTAAGGCGCAGCAGTTTCTGGATCTGGTTGATCAGGGGCATAACGTGCGGGTGAATTACGCCCGCCGGCTCGCCCAGGCAGGTGAAGACCTGACGGGGCTGGTGGATCGCGTGGGGCAGGCCGAGCAGGAAAACTCCGCCAGCCTGAACGCAGGGGGTGGCTGGGCATGACGGGCTCTCTGGACCTCCGGCTGAACGCTGCGCTCGCTGTGATGGCCGGCTTTGGCGCTGACGTGGAGGGGGCGAAGGCTGCGGCGTCATTTACCAACGGCATGAACCCAGAGACGATCCTTACGTCGCTTGGGCCGGCGAGCAACCAGAAACAACAGGCGCCGGAGCTGGCCGCCGCGGCGAGCGTGAAAGATAGCCTGAAGGGCACGGGTGAAGCGCAGCCGGGGACCGCGACGGAGAAGGCGGGGAAGGAGCAGCTGAACCACGAACACTGCGTGCAGGATCGTTGTGTGGCGGTGCGGGATACCGCTGAGATCATGGGCACGACCTCGGAGAACTCGGTGAGTCTGATCGAGGATATTGCCGAGAAGTTGGAGCTTTTCGGCATGGCGGCGGTCGGCCTGATCAGCGGTGGAAAGCCGTTGCTCGATCTGCTGGCGAAGTTGGCGGGGAAGCTCTCGGAGGACATTCTGCGCAGCCGCAACAATTGTCTGGATACCACCATGGATCAGCTGATCCGCGACGCGAAGCCCGCCGCCGAGCCCGGCAATTCGGACAAGCCGGTCTGCCAGGATCCCAAGCCTGCCGAGACCAAGTGCCCGCAGCCTGTAAAGGCCCCGGAAGGTGATTGCCCAGCACCGAAGAAGGTAGTGACGCCTCCTCAGGTGGCCGAGCAGCCGTGTGAGACGGGGCCTGCACAGCACCCCGCGCCACAGGCGGCGGCTCAGGTGGTTACGCAGACGGCTATGGCTCAGGCGCCGCAGCCGGCGCCCGCGCCAGCACCGGCGCCTATGCCCGCGCAGTCCTTGGTGCCGCCGCCTGCGCCACCAGCTCCGCCGGCCCCTCTGGCGCCTCCGTTGGCGGGCTCACTGCAGATCAACGTCGAGGGTGCGGTGAGGCTGTGGGAGCAGATCGTGCACTGTGCGACGGAGGCGCTGGCTCCACCGGCGGATCACTGTCCAGCTTCTGCCCCGGAGCCGGCACCGGAACCAACGCTAGAGCCTGAGCCGTGCCCGGAGCCGAAGCCGGAGCCGTGTCCGGAACCGGAACCTGAGCCGGAGCCAGCTCCACCAACCGAACAGGTTGAGCACAAGGAAGAGTGCGAGCCGGAGCCGGAGTCGGTCGGGAATCCACAGCCGGAACCGGAACCATCTGAGCCCTGTGAGGAGCAGAAGCCCGAGCCGAAACCGGAGCCGAAGCCGGAACCACCGCAGCAATGCGAAGAACCGAAACCTGAGCACAAGGCACCAACACCGCCGTCAAGCGATACGAAGGGCGAACCGATCACGCCCGCAGCACCCAGCCAGGAACCTGCACCGGAGCCAAATGTGGAGAATCATCCAAAGCCGCAGCCGGCGCCCTCTAAGCAGTGGACTCCGGACGTGTGGGTATCGGCAGCGGGAGCTGCATCCATTGAAATGACAGGCGCCTCTGTGGAATTGGCTGCTGCGGGGGCTGCGGCAGTGGGCGTCAATATCGAAAGGAGCGGTGAGTGGTGACCGGCAGGGAAGAACTTACGGCGCGCTACCAGCGCATCGTCGACGACTACATGGCAGAGGTCGAAGAATCGGTGCGGGAGTTCGAAGAGACACTCAAGGAATGCACGCGCCAACTTGAGGAGGCCAAGAAGGCTCAGGGGGACAGAGCAAATAAGACGGTCGGAAGCGCGAACGTGAACGCGACCGCGAGCACTGGCGCCCGCGGGGTGCGCGGGCGAATCTTCGACTAAGAGGTCAAACCTTAAGAAGCTGAGCTCTAGAAGATCTCCGCCAGGCGCTCGTCCAGATCCACGTTCTCCGGCAGGTTCTTGTACAGCTCGTGCTGGGTGGCGGTGCGGGTCTTCTTCAGCTCGGCGTGGCTATCGCGGAAGGAGGCGTACTTCTTCTCGTCCTCGGCCAGAACGAAGCCAGTCATCAGGCCGCGAGCCAGCTCTTGCTGGCTGAACTGCGGCAGGCCGGCGCCCAGGGCAAAGTTGCGGCCATACTTCTCGTGGAAGCCGCTGGAGGAAGCACCCAGCAGCTCACGGTAGACAACGTCCCCGCCCCAGTGGGCGGCCATGCGCTTGGCGTTACCCATCGGGGTCTCGCCCAAACGGCCAGCCTCCAGCACCAGACCCGGAGCCTTCACATACTTCGCGGCCTCCGTCGCATCCGGGGAAGTATCCGCTGGGTACACGGCCATCACACCATTGATGGTGGGCTCAGTATCGTAGCCCTTCAGCTCGCTACGGTGGCGGCGGCCCGTCGCAGCCAGCACGGCAGCCGAAGCCCCCATGCCGTGGCCAGCCAGGTAAAGCTCGTTCGGCTGCACTGTGACGTTGCCGTTGCCCAGGCGCACACCAGCCAGGATCTGCAGCGCGGTCTCCAAGTCAGCGGCAAAACCCCGGTGGTTCGGGGAGAGGCCCTTCTCCGTATCCGGCGCCGCCACTGCGAACCCCCAGCTGGCCAGGTGGCGCAGCGTCGCGTGGTACGCATCCACGCCGACACGCCAGTCGTGCCCGAAAGCGATGCCGGGGATGCCGTTGCCTTCCGCCGGGGTGTAAACGCGCCCCGGAATTCCAGCGAAGTTCAGGTCACCGACCATCACGCGGTGCGGGCCACGCTTGCCCAAACGAGTAATCAGGTTCTTCATCTTATCTGCCACAGCCCCACAGCTTACCGAAACGGACAAGCCATTGTGTATCGTCAGAGGCATGTGTGCAATTGTTGGCTACGTAGGTGACTCCGAGGCCCTCCAAATCGGGTTGGATGCGCTGGAGCGAATGGAATACCGCGGATACGATTCCGCTGGCATCGCAGTTGTCGAGCAGGGTTCCCTGCACCTCGAAAAGAAGGAAGGCAAACTGCAAAACCTCATCGACCGCATCGAGGAAGTCGGTCGCGATTCCTTCCACGGCTCTACCTGTATCGGCCACACCCGCTGGGCAACCCACGGTCGCCCGAACGACGTAAACGCACACCCGCACCGTTCCTTCGACGGCAAGGTAGCCATCGTCCACAACGGCATCATCGAGAACTTCTCCACCCTGCGCGCGGAGATCGAGGCCGCCGGCATCGAGCTGGAATCCGAGACCGACTCCGAGGTTGCAGCACACCTGCTGGCGCTCGCCTACAACGAAGGCGAGACCGCGGGCGACTTCCAGGCCTCCGCACTGAAGGTTCTTTCCCGCCTGGACGGCGCGTTCACCGTTCTGTTCGTCCACGACGACCACCCGGGCACCATCGTCGCGGGTCGCCGCTCCACCCCGCTGATCGTCGGCGTGGGCGAGGGCGAAATGTTCCTCGGCTCCGACGTGGCGGCCTTCATCGACCGCACCAAGAATGCTGTGGAGCTGGGCCAGGACAACGCGGTGGTCATCACCGCCGATTCCTACGACATCTACGACTTCGACGGCAACCCGGTGGAGGGCAAGCCCTTCACCATCGACTGGGACCTGGACGCCGCGCAGAAGGACGGCTTTGATTCCTTCATGATGAAGGAAATCCACGAGCAGCCCGCCGCGGTCCGCGACACCCTAGCCGGCCACTTCGACGGCCGCCATATCGTGCTGGACGAGCAGCGCCTGTCCGACGAGGACCTGCGCGGAGTGGAAAAGGTCTTCGTCGTTGCCTGTGGCTCGGCTTACCACTCCGGCCTGCTGGCCAAGTACGCCATCGAGCACTGGGTCCGCCTGCCCGTAGAGATCGAGGTCGCCAGCGAGTTCCGCTACCGCGACCCGGTGCTGGACCAGCGCACCCTCGTCGTGGCCGTTTCCCAGTCCGGCGAGACCGCCGACACGCTGGAGGCCGTGCGCCACGCGAAGATGCAGGGCGCCCGCGTGCTGGCCGTCTGCAACACCAACGGTTCGCAGATCCCGCGCGAGTCCGATGCCGTGCTGTACACCCACGCCGGCCCCGAGATCGGCGTGGCTTCCACGAAGGCTTTCCTGGCGCAGGTCGCCGCCAACTACCTGGTGGGCCTGGCCCTGGCTCAGGCTCGTGGCACCAAGTACGCCGATGAGATCGCGGAGATCTATTACGCCCTGGAGGCGCTGCCGGAGAAGATCGAGAAGACACTCGGTTTGCGCGAGCAGATCCTGCAGCTGGCCGAGGAGCTCGGCCCAGTGAAGACCATGCTGTTCCTGGGCCGCCACGTGGGCTTCCCGGTTGCCCTCGAGGGCGCGCTGAAGCTGAAGGAGTTGGCCTACATTCACGCAGAGGGCTTCGCCGCCGGTGAGCTGAAGCACGGCCCGATCGCCCTGATCGAGGACGACCTGCCCGTCGTTGTCGTGGTGCCCAGCCCGAACGGCCGCCCGGTGCTGCACTCCAAGATCGTCTCCAATATCCAGGAAATCCGCGCCCGCGGCGCGAAGACCATCGTCATCGCGGAGGAAGGCGACGAGGCTGTGCGCCCGTACGCCAACTGGCTGCTGGAGATCCCGGGCACCACGTCGCTGATGCAGCCGCTGCTGTCCACGGTGCCGCTGCAGTTCCTGGCCGCCGACATCGCGCGCCAGTGCGGCAACCAGGACATCGACAAGCCGCGTAACCTGGCCAAGTCCGTCACCGTCGAATAGTTCGGGGTTCTTTCTTAGTGACGCCCCCTGCCGTGCCCCTTTTCTTGGAATCCCAGGAAGGGTGGCTAAGGTTATGAACATGTCGGATCGTCACCTTGCGGAACTAGTCGTTGACCTGGATGCCATCGCGCATAATGTGCGCGTGTTCCGGGAGGCTGCGGCTCCCGCCGGGGTGCTGGCCGTTGTGAAGGCCGATGCGTACAACCACGGGGTGGACGTGGTGGCTCCCGCAATGCTGGACGCGGGGGTGGAACAGCTGGGGGTGGCCACTCTGGGGGAGGCTCTGCACCTACGCGAGATTCTTGGGGGACTGGGGGAGCGCTACGCTTCCGCGCCGATCATCGCCTGGATGTGGACACCCGATGAGGACCTGGCGGAGATATTCGCCGCGGACATCAACGTTGGCGTGCCCTCGCTGGCGCACGCGCGTGCCCTGGTGCAGCAGGCCGAAAAGGCGCAGGCCAGCGCTCCCGCGCGGGTGACGCTCATGGTGGATACCGGACTTTCCCGCTCCGGGGTGAGCCCCGCCGAGTGGCAGGAAACAGTCGAGCTGCTGGCATCCAAGACGGAACTGGTGGAAGTCACCGGCGTGATGACCCACATGGCCAGCGCCGACGATCCCAAGTCGGAGGCGAACAACCTGCAGGCCTCCCGCTTCGCGGAAGCTATCGAGTTCTGCCGCTCCCGTGGGCTGCGGGTACCCCGCAATCACATTGCAAACACACCGGCTACGCTGCACCGCCCTGATCTCGCCTATGAGCTGGTGCGACCGGGCGTCGGACTATACGGCATCGACCCGATCGGGGTGGACGTCGAACTGCGCGCTGCGATGACACTGCGCGCCCGAGTGACAACAACCCGAGTAGTGCCGAAGGGGGAGGGGGTGAGCTACAGCCACACTTGGCGGGCACAGCGCGATACCCGCACCGCCGTGGTGGCGCTCGGCTACGCTGACGGGCTGCTGCGAAGCGTATCCGGAAAGATGCAGGTGACGATCAACGGGAAGACATATCCGCAGATCGGGCGGGTGTGCATGGATCAGATCGTCGTGGAGCTGGGGCCGGCCGATGGTGCTGAAGGGGCTGCCGACGGCGCCGCAGACGTGAAACCGGGCGACTGGGCGGTGATCTTCGGCCAGGGTGGCACCAGTGCAGACGACTTCGCGGAGCTGGCGGGCACGATCAGCTACGAGGTGCTGACGATGCCGCGGGGCTCGAGGATCAAGCGGGTATTCAAGGGTGGCCGCCCGGATTTCTCCGCCGACGGTTCCTGCGCTGCCGCGACTGCCGATGACATGCGGGCTCTCGGCGAGCAGCTGGGCAAGCAGCTGGAGGCCGGGACCGTTGTGGTGCTTTCCGGCCCGCTGGGTGCGGGCAAGACGACCCTGACCCAGGGTCTGGCCGCTGGTCTGGGAGTGAAGGGGCGCGTGCAGTCGCCGACGTTCACCATCGTGCGGACTCACCGCGCCGGGCAGCGCGGGGTGGGGCTGTTGCACATGGACGCCTACCGCTTGCTGGGTGCGGACGTGGAGGAGGGCATCGAGCCGGGGCGCCACATCGACCGCAACGAGGTGCTCGACGCCCTGGAGAGCTTGGACATTGACGCGGACATTGACGACGTGGTCGTGGTGGCGGAATGGGGCCGCGGAGTGGTGGAGCCCCTAAGCGAGAAGGTGCTTGACGTGCAGATCGACCGGAGTAGCGTGGACGGCACTGCCGGTGGCGTGGAAAGCGCCGCTGACCCGGCAAATCCTGAAGCTTCGGCCACGGACGCACGCACCGTCACGTGGCGCTGGGTCTAGCTCAGCTGGGAGCGGCTGGACGCTCCCTGGCAAATTCTTAGGAAAAACTGGGGAATCTCTCGGACGGGGTTGCTTTGAGGAGCTTGGCCGTGCAATTATAGTTGACGAATCACCGTGAGGGGTGTTTCACAAGACGCTGGCATTTACGGGCCTGATCAACCCGCCAGTCGTACACCGTCCCTGAGAGGTTTACTGCGAGAGCCTCTCGGGGACTTCTTGTTTTCACCACCGCTTCCATCCGCCATAGAATAAATCCTATGATTTACGCCTTGGCCGTCGATACCTCTACCAACTACGTCACCTGCGGAGTTGTCCAGATCTCCGCGAATGGCCAGGTACGCGTGCTCTCCGAGCGCTTGGTGGATAACGTCCGCGGCCATATGGAGCTGCTCACGCCAAACATCCAGGCGTGCCTCGCCGACGCGGGGCTTTCCCCTCGCGACCTGCATACGGTCGTCGCGGGCACCGGTCCGGGGCCGTTTACTGGGTTGCGGGTTGGCATGGCTACTGCTGCTGCTTTTGGTGACGCCCTCTCGATCCCAGTCCACGGCATCCCCAGCGCGGCCGCCACGGCGTGGGGGCACGCAACCTCCTGGGTCGGGTCTAAAGCTTTCGGCGACTACCTGATCGTCTCCGACGCCCGGCGCCGGGAGTTCTATCACTCCCGTATGAGTTTCTACCCCGGCCTGGCGGGGCGGCTGTGCTCTGAAGTGCAGGTTCCAGCTTCGGTCCACGCGCCAGACGTGGTGCGAGAGATCCAGCGCGAGTTCGACCGCTGGCCGCTGCGGGTGCTCAGCGCTTCCGCGGTCGCAGAACAGGCGGAAGAGCTTCTTGGCTCCCAAGAGGGCTGCCAGATCGAAAGCGTGGATGCCCACCCCACGCCCCGCGGGCTGGTGCTCGCCGCGCTGGAGTCTCTCGGTTCGGTTCCGGGGTTGCTCGCCGACGCGTCGGCACTGCGCGCGCTGTACCTGCGCCGTCCGGATGCGAAGGAGCCGAAGGCGAAGGCTGTCTCGAAGGCGCTGGACTTCTCCCACGTGCAGGCAGATGTCGCACGGCAGAGTGGCGAGGCCGGGGCCGCAGAACCCCAGACCGCAGAACCCCAGGCCACAGACACCCAGAACGCTGACTCTCAGACGGCTCGCGTGCGCTCGCTCACTCCCGCCGACGCGCCCGCCTGTGCGGAGATCGAGCAGATCCTCTTCTCTGAGGATTCCCCCTGGTCCGCGGAAGCCTTCGCCAGCGAGATCGCCGCGCCGCACACGCACTGCCTCGCCCTGGAGGCCGCTCCCGAGGCAGCTGCAGACTCTGCCGATGGCCCCGGCGAACCCCAGTTGATCGGCTACGCCATCCTGGCCGTCGGCGGCCCAGCTAACGACCCGGAGGCGGAGATCCACACCATCGGCATTCTCCCCGAATGGCAGGGGAGGGGCCTATCCAAACTGCTCATGGATCCGCTGGTCGCTGTCGCCGACCGTCTGCGCGCCCCCGTGTTCCTCGAGGTCCGCACCGACAACCGTCCCGCTGTCGGGCTGTACGAGCGCTACGGCTTCACCATCGAAGGCACCCGCCGCGCTTATTACCAACCCTCTGGCGCCGATGCCTTCACCATGGTTCGCCCCGGCATGGTGCGCCCCGGCTTTGTTTCTGACGTCACCCCGACCCCAGATACCGGCGCCTCGAACCGGCCTACCTACATCATGGGCATCGAAAGCTCCTGTGACGAGACCGGCGTGGGCATCGTCGCCAGCACGGCAACTGCTGGTGAAGCAGTAGCTGACGACGGTGCTGCGCAGCTGGAGATCGTGGCGAACAAGGTGGCCTCCTCCATGGAGCAGCACGCCCGCTTCGGAGGCGTGGTCCCGGAGATCGCCTCTCGCGCGCACCTGGAGGCCATGCAGCCGACCATGCGTGCCGCCCTGGCGGATGCGCGCGAGAATGTCCCCGGTTTCCGCACTCCGGACGTTGTGGCCGCCACCGTTGGACCCGGCCTGGCCGGAGCCCTGCTGGTAGGTGCCGCCGCCGCGAAGGCCTACGCCCTGGCATGGGAGGTGCCCTTCTATGGCGTGAACCACCTGGGCGGGCACGTGGCTGTCGGAACCCTCGACGAGGGAGCCGCGGGTGGCTCCAACGAGGGAGCTGGCGCCGACAGCGACCTCAGCAACGCCATCGCGCTGCTGGTCAGCGGCGGACACACGCAGATTTTGCACATCACAGGCGTGGGCGCCCCGATGGAAGAACTCGGCAGCACCCTGGACGATGCCGCGGGTGAGGCCTACGACAAGGTCGCGCGCTTGCTGGGACTGGGCTACCCAGGCGGTCCGGTGATCGACCGACTGGCGGCGCAAGGTGACCCCAAGGCCATCGCCTTCCCGCGCGGCATGATGCGCCAGCAGGATTCGCGCTACGACTTCTCCTTCTCCGGGTTGAAGACCGCCGTCGCCCGCTACGTGGAGAATGCGGAAAAAGAGGGTGCGAGCCTGCCCATTGAAGACGTGTGTGCTTCCTTCCAAGAGGCAGTGGTGGACGTGCTCGTCACCAAGGCGCTGCGCGCCTGCGAGGATAAGGACGCCCGCGTGATGCTGCTCGGCGGAGGTGTTTCCGCGAACAGGCGCCTGCGGGAAGTGGCTGCCGAAAGGTGCGGAGAAGTGGGCGTCGAACTAAAAATCCCGCAGGCAAAGCTCTGCACCGACAACGGCGTGATGATGGCGGCGCTCGCGGCGCGCCTCGTTGCGGCAGGGGAGGAACCGAGCGGTTTAGCGACGCCTACCGACCCGTCGCTGGACGTGGAAGAGCCTGTCCTGCGCAATCACTAGTTTGCTGGCAAGATGTTCTGTGACTGTCCAAAAACTCACAACTTCTTCATCACACAACAAGCTAGGAGCCTAATATGCCACGCAGCATGCTGGTAACGCCGGACCTTCAGACGAAGGAAATGGACATTGACCTGTCGGAAGCTGCCGACGTTCTGGGCGGAAGCGAGCAGGATCGCCTGCACGTGGTTTTCGTGGAGAGTGGCCTGACCGTCGCCGCGATTTACTCCTCCGACGCACGCAAGGCGGAGAACCCGGAGCCGAACCCGCTGGCTTCCATGGGGCGCAAGGAGCAGGAGACCGGCGACTCCAGCTTCATCTCTGACCCGGCTCGCGCGATCCTCGGCCCCGTGCTGTTCGTCGGCGACGAGGGGGCTGGGCTGACCGACGAGGACATCGAGTCCATCCACAACGGCATCCGCGCAGTTGAGAACTACAAGGAAGACAACGCCAAGGATTACGAGCTGTGGTACAACGCGGTGGTTAACCTGACTAAGGGGATCTAGCGCCGGGGACCTAGCACCGGGGCTGGTTGAGCGTTAGCACTTGCGAGGGTAGAGTGCCAGATAGGTTGTTTGACTCACAGTTGTTCACCCGCGACGACGGCTGTATCTGGAAAACCAACCGGCACAACAGTTCACAAGAGTGAAACCTACAGCTCGAATACACGGAGGTATTCAATCGTGGCTAACGTCAACATCAAGCCCCTTGAGGACCGCGTCCTCGTCCAGATCGTCGAGGCGGAGACTACTACCGCATCCGGCCTAGTCATCCCGGACTCTGCTAAGGAGAAGCCGCAGGAGGCCACCGTCATCGCAGTCGGCCCCGGCCGCTGGGCAGATGACGACGACCGCATCCCGGTGGATGTGAAGGAGGGGGACACCGTCATCTTCTCCAAGTACGGCGGCACCGAGCTGAAGTACAACGGCGAAGAGTATCTGCTGCTGACCCAGCGCGACATCCTCGCTGTCATCGAAAAGTAAGCGGGTAGTTGCATGTCAAAACTCATCGCATTTGATCAAGAGGCCCGCGAGGGTCTGCAGAAGGGCGTAGACGCCCTGGCGGACGCGGTGAAGGTGACCCTAGGCCCGCGCGGCCGCAACGTCGTGCTGGACAAGGCCTTCGGTGGCCCGACCGTAACCAACGATGGCGTGACCATTGCTCGCGACATCGACCTGGAAGATCCCTTCGAGAACCTGGGTGCCCAGCTGGTTAAGTCCGTTGCCATCAAGACCAACGACATCGCCGGCGACGGCACCACCACCGCTACGCTACTGGCACAGGCTCTGATCAACGAGGGTCTGCGCACCGTGGCAGCCGGCGCCAACCCGATCGCCGTGAACCGCGGCATCGCCCAGGGCACTGAGCGCGTTGTGGAACTGCTGCGCGAGCTGGCGCAGCCAGTTGCGGACAACGCCGCCATCGCCAACGTCGCCACCGTTTCTTCCCGCGACGAAAAGATCGGCGCCATGGTTGCCGATGCTTTCGACAAGGTGGGCAAGGACGGCGTGGTGACCGTCGAAGAGTCCCAGTCCATCGAGGACGAATCGATCGTCACCGAGGGTGTTTCCTTCGACAAGGGCTACCTGTCTCCGTACTTCGTTACGGACCAGGAGACCGGCCACGCAGAGCTGGAAAACCCGCTGATCCTGCTGGTGCGCGAGAAGATCTCCTCCCTGCCGGACTTCCTGCCGGTGCTGGAGAAGGTTGCCAACTCCGGTAAGCCGCTGCTGATCGTCGCCGAGGACATCGAGGGCGAGCCGCTGCAGATGCTGGTGCTGAACGCCATCCGCAAGTCGCTGAAGGTCGCGGCCGTGAAGTCTCCGTACTTCGGCGACCGTCGCTCTGCGTTCATGGACGACCTGGCTATCGTCACCGGCGGTACCGTCATCGACAGCGAGCTGGGCCACAAGCTCTCTGAGACCACTCTGGAGCAGCTGGGTTCTGCCCGTCGCGTGAACATCACCAAGGAAGAGACCGTGCTGGTCGACGGTGCTGGTTCCGCCGAGGCCGTCGAGGAGCGCCGCAACCAGATCCGCAACGACATCGAGCGCACCGACTCCTCCTGGGATAAGGAGAAGTTCGAGGAGCGTCTGGCGAAGCTGTCCGGCGGCGTGGCCGTCATCCGCGCCGGTGGCGCTACCGAGACCGAGGTCAACGAGCGCAAGCTGCGTATCGAGGATGCGATCAACGCTGCACGTGCCGCCAGCCAGGAAGGTGTAATCGCCGGTGGCGGCTCCGTACTGGTGCAGATCGCCGCTGAGATCGAGGAGCTGTCCCGCCAGGCAGAAGGTGATGAGGCCATCGGCCTGCGTTCCCTGGCTCGCGCTCTGCGTCGCCCGGCATACTGGATCGCCGACAACGCCGGCCTGGACGGCGCCGTTGTGGTCTCCAAGATCGCCGAGCAGCCCAACGGCTCG
The DNA here is from genome assembly GCF_039907245.1 of Corynebacterium sp. c24Ua_83. NCBI lineage: Bacteria > Bacillati > Actinomycetota > Actinomycetes > Mycobacteriales > Corynebacteriaceae > Corynebacterium > Corynebacterium sp. c24Ua_83. Next base: position 115,180 of record NZ_JASBOI010000004.1, read on the forward strand.
GGCTTCAACGCCGCCACCCTGGAGTACGGCAACCTGCTGGAGCAGGGAATCATCGACCCGGTGAAGGTGACCCACTCCGCTGTGGTTAACGCCACCTCCGTCGCCCGCATGGTGCTGACGACTGAGACCGCCGTGGTGGACAAGCCGGCCGCTCCGGCTGCCCAGGCAGGGGCACACGCTGGCCACGCCCACTAGTGGGATAGCCGCTGTAGCCCGCTGCTAGGCAGCGCAGCATTAAAGGGAGAGGGATAGTCCCTCTCCCTTTATTCTTTGTGCACCCAGTCGGCTGCTAGGAGGCTACGCGGCGGTTGCGGTTGCGAGAAGTGGGGCGCAGGATAGCGTCGCGCTCGGACTCGCTGAGGCCGCCCCAGATGCCGTAGGGCTCGCCCACGCTGAGTGCGTGGTTGCGGCACTGCTCAATCACCGGGCACTCACGGCAGATGGCCTTGGCGCGGTGCTCGCGCATGGCACGGGCACGGCCACGCTCGCCATCCGGGTGGAAGAAGACAGAAGAATCAGCCCCGCGGCATGCGCCATGGAGTTGCCATTCCCAAGTCGAAGAAGCAGGTCCCGGAAGCTGGCTGGGCTGTGGCATTAGGTGGTTACTCCTCGTGAAAAGTCAGATGCTCACTTGTAGTGACGTCTGAGAGGTTCCAATCCTTAAATGAACTCTAAGTAAAGAACGAGTGCCTTTTGGGTATCCAAAACCTGTTCCGACATACCTATTTCACACAGCGGTAGCCGCCTACCTGCGGGAATGCGGCTAGTTGAACAATGGATTAACTTGTTTCTACGCCACGCCTAGATTCCCCCAAAGGGGGTTAAAAAATTCGCTGCTTGCTGCCATCTTCCCGTGATCTTGCTGGGGGATTGCCAAATAAGGCTGCCAGGAAGGTTGAGGTTAGCTGAAAAACCAGAGCAAAAATGGGAACATGTTTCAGGTTTGTTCCATTGCATCCGCGTGAGGAGTAATCGAACAGTCCCCTTTTTAGTCGATCTGGGGCTGTCGGCGCGGTGTGATAGTTTCAATCCACATTGATAAAGACGTTCGAGCATTTGACGGAGTAGAGGCGATGGCTGCAGACCAGGAAACCGACGAGGAGATTCGAGATCTCCTCCCGGCGGCCATTGATCAAGACCGTCGTGCAGTTAATCGTCTTATTCAGCTGATCCACCCAAAGGTGGTTCTCTTCTGTCGCGGCAAGCTGAGCATGAATGGCTACCCCACGCCCGATGACGTTGCACAGGATGTCTGCATTGCGGTTGCTAAGGCTCTACCCGGGTATGAGGATCGTGGGGCACCGTTTATGGCCTTCGTCTACCAGGTGGCGCGAAACAAGATTACTGACGCCTACCGTTTCCAACAGCGGGACGTATCCGATCCGACGGAGGAGCTGCCAGAGGAAGAGAGTTTCCAGGATTTACCTGAAGAGGTGTACTTAAGCCAAGATTCATGTAACGATTTGGCTAGGAAGCTCGATATTCTTAGTGAGAAATCACGAGAAATCCTTCTTCTTCGAGTTATTCACGGCTACTCCGCAGAGGAGACTGCGGAGATCGTGGGTTCGAAGCCAACGGCCGTTCGCGTAGCTCAGCACCGCGCGGTTATGAAGCTAAAGAAACACGGAATTATTCAACAGTAGGCAGCTACCTTCGGGTAGTTCAGGAAAGAAAAGAGCTCAACAGCCATGGCGCAGAATGACGGCTTCCGGGAGGGCGAGGAAAACTTCGCTTCCATCCTGGATGTAGATCGCATCCTTGATGCGATCGGCCGCGGCGAGGCGATTCCGGAAACGGAAAACTTTGACTCCAATGACCCTGTTTTTGCGGACCTGGTTGCGCACCGTGAGGAGTTCTACCGGGATATTCCGCCCGCGCCGGACGTAAGCTTCCTGTTTGCGGAAGACGGTGGCGAAGAATCCGAAGCTGAACCGGCGGAAGCGGCTGGGGGTGCCGGCAACAGTTCGCGCCTGCTGCGGACTAGCGCCAAGGCGGCTGCTGCCGGAGGTATTTCTCTGACCAGCATGCTGATCGCCGGCGGAGTGGCTGCCGCTATTGCTGTGGGAGGTCTGGGATACGCTGCCTACTCCAGCTCGCAGGGCGCGCACGTGAAGCGCGAGACAGTGGCTGAAGAGGACGCTGTCGAGGTGGAGGGCTCCAGCAGTCTTGCTGAGAGCTCCGCGGGCGGACAAAGTAGCGTCCTCAATGAAGAGAGCGTCGCAGACAAGCAGAGCCGCGGCGAACAGGGCGACCGTAAGCCCAAGGGCGAGCAGCGCCAGGAGGAAAAGGGTAAGCCGAGTAAGCCCGCTACGAAGAGCTCCAAGGCTCCTGAGGCGCCGGCTGGGGAGGCAATCCCAACGACCACCATCCTGCTCGGTGGAACGGAAACCCCTGGAGGGGCGGAAGCCCCCGGGCAGCTGGGACCGGCGATGCCGATGGGCGTCCCGGCGCCGGCTAACCCCACTGATACGACGTCGAAAACGACGACCTCGAAGACCCAGAAGCCACGCGAGCCTGCGTCGCCCCGTCAGGATCGACCGACCCCGACCACGGGCGGGGCGCGTAACCCAGAGCCGCTGCCGGTGCTTACCGACTACAACTCCCCGCGCGCGGAAGGTAGCTAACTACTTCCCCCAGAGGAACGGCGGACGCAGTCCGTGGAACGCGAAATCGATCGCGTCCGCATAGCCCAGGCAATAATCCCAAGTCACATAATCATTCGGGTTTGGCTGCGCTGACGGCTCGTGCACTGGCACCAGCTCGTTGTTCAGCATCGTGCGAATATTCGACTCGATGATGTCCCAGTCGTAGAAATGACTGTCCTCGCAATCCTCACACAGCATGGTGATCCCGCGAACCCCGCGCGGTTCCAACAGCTTGCGGAAATCCCGGACGTTCTGCAGATCCTCCCGCAGAGCCTGAACCTCATCGGGAGACAACGGCGGAACGGCCTCATCAAACTCGTCGGGATCCAGGAACGACGCAGGGTCGTTCGGATCATCGGCGAAAGGGTCCGGCGGCATCTGATCGTGGTTAAAGCTCACACCAACACCGTACCCTGTAGCCGGTAATGCAAGGCAAAAGCATCGCCTCACTCCAAACTGGGGAATGAAACGCGCCCAAACTGGGGAATAGATCGTCTACAAACTGGTGGATGAATCGCTGATAAAGTGGGGAATGAAACGGCAGTAAACTGATGGATCAAGTGAAAATGGCTGGTGAGGTTAGCTGTGGAATACCTTCCTAGAGTTGAAGATAGACGACTACAGAGCGCCTTAGAACGTGCCGGCGGAGTGCTCATCGAAGGGCCGAAAGGCTGCGGAAAGTCTGCGACGGCGCGCCAAATAGCGGGCAGCCTCGTGCAGGTGGATACGGATCTTAATCTAGAGACACAGCTCAACACCATGCCAGACCTGGCGCTGAGCGGCGCCACTCCCCGCGTATTCGACGAATGGCAGGAGGAGCCCCGACTGTGGAACCTAGTGCGGCATGAGATTGACCGGCGCCAAGCACCGGGGCAATTCATCCTTACAGGCTCAACTGCGCCGGGGGAGGAGCAGTCCCGCCACTCCGGGGCGGGAAGAATAGCCCGGTTGCGAATGCACACCTTCGGTTTCTACGAGTCTGGCCATTCCAACGGTGCTGTGTCCCTTTCGAAGCTGGTGGAAGAAGGCGAACTGACGCACAACAGTGAAACTGTGTTGGATATCCGAGGAGTCATCGACCGTATGGCCCACGGAGGTTGGCCTGGAAACCGACATTTTTCTACAGCTGCGGCTCAGGAAAACCTGCGTAGCTACGCAGAGACCGTGGCGCACGTAGACATTAATGTCACCGACGGCAGGCGTCGGGATCCCGTGAAGGTTCAGGCGCTCTTGCGCTCGTTGGCGCGAGGGGTGGCGACAGAGCAGTCCATTAGCGCGATCGCTGCCGATATTGATATTGATCGAGCGACTACTAGGGAGTACCTCACTGCGCTACAGCGGATCTTTATTGCCGAGGAGCAACGCGCCTGGTCTTCTCATCTGCGTTCGCGTGCCAGCCTCCGCAAGGTGCCGAAACGGCACCTTGCGGACCCTGCGCTGGCTGCAGCTGTGTTGGAGGCATCCCCGGAAAAGCTACTGCAGAACCTTGAATACTCAGGTCAGATGTTTGAATCCCAGGTGGTGCACGACCTGCGTGTGCTCACGGGGCGGCAGATCTTTCACGCCCGTGATGCATCCGGGCTAGAGGTAGATGCGGTCTTTGAATTGGCAGGCAGGACGGTGCTTGTGGAGGTTAAGTTGGGACAGAGCTCCCAGGTACTGGATAGGGCTGCTCAAAACCTCCAGGCTTTCGCAGATAGGTTTGGCTGGGACACGCCTCCGCTGTTGTTGATCGTTACGGGAGGTAACTTGAGTGTTCGGCTTCCCAGTGGCGTATTTGTCACCTCGTTGACCCACCTGGCGCCGTAGTGCGCACCCCGTCTTCCGCTACCTAACCCCGGCACACAAAAACGCGCTGCAAAGGGTTATTCTGTAGTACATCGGCGAAAAGACGGCGAGAACTCCCAGGCACCCAAGCCCTGGCAGGGGAGCGCCGCAGAATTTTCTAGAGGAAGGTCGGGCAACCCGTGACGAACCCAGAGATGAACGCGAAGATGTACCCAGTTTCCACCGGCGGCGACGACCCCAACAAGGTTGCACTGGTTGGACTGACTTTCGATGACGTCCTGCTGCTGCCCGCCGCCTCCGAGGTGATCCCCTCCGGCGTGGACACCTCCACGAAGTTCACTCGCAACATCGATCTGAACATCCCGGTGGCCTCCGCCGCCATGGATACCGTCACCGAGGCCCGCATGGCCGTCGCCATGGCCCGCCACGGCGGCATCGGCGTGCTGCACCGCAACCTGTCCATCGAGGACCAGGCGCAGCAAGTAGAGATCGTCAAGCGCTCCGAAGCCGGAATGATCACCGACCCGGTTACTGCTTCCCCGGATATGACCATCCAGGAAGTAGATGATCTATGCGCCCGCTACCGCATCTCCGGCCTGCCGGTTGTGGATGACGAGGGCGTGTTGGTCGGCATCCTCACTAACCGCGACATGCGCTTCGAAAGTGACTTCAGCCGCAAGGTTTCCGAGACCATGACCCCCATGCCGCTGGTCGTCGCCCAGGAAGGCGTGTCCGCCGAAGCTGCCCTGAGCCTGCTTTCCGAGAACAAGGTAGAGAAGCTGCCGATCGTCGACGGCGCTGGCAAGCTGACCGGCCTGATCACCGTCAAGGATTTCGCCAAGCGCGAGCAGTACCCGCTGGCTGCTAAGGATTCCTCCGGTCGCCTGCTGGCCGCCGCCGGCATCGGCACCGGTGAGGATGCCTGGACCCGCGCGGGCAGCCTGGTGGATGCCGGCGTGGACGTGCTGATCGTCGATACCGCCCACGCTCACAACCGCGGCGTGCTGGACATGGTCTCCCGTGTGAAGAAGGAGTTTGGCGACCGCGTGGACGTCGTCGGCGGCAACCTCGCCACCCGCGAGGCAGCGCAGGCCATGATCGAGGCCGGCGCGGATGCCATCAAGGTCGGCATCGGCCCGGGCTCCATCTGCACCACCCGCGTCGTCGCGGGTGTTGGTGCCCCGCAGATCACCGCCATCATGGAAGCAGCCGTCCCGGCTAAGAAGGCGGGCGTGCCGATCATCGCCGACGGAGGCATGCAGTTCTCCGGCGACATCGCCAAGGCGCTGGCGGCTGGGGCGTCCACAGTAATGCTGGGCTCCATGCTCGCCGGATCGGCCGAGACCCCCGGTGAGATCGTGACCATCAGCGGCAAGCAGTACAAGCGCTACCGCGGCATGGGCTCCATGGGTGCCATGCAGGGCCGTGGCCTGACCGGCGAGAAGCGCTCCTACTCCAAGGACCGCTACTTCCAGGCCGACGTGCAGTCCGAGGAGAAGCTGGTGCCGGAAGGTATCGAGGGCCGTGTGCCGTTCCGCGGCTCGATCGGCTCGATCCTGCACCAGCAGGTCGGTGGCCTGCGCGCTGCCATGGGCTACACCGGCGCGGCGACGATCCCCGAGCTGCACAACGCACGCTTCGTGCGCATCACTGGCGCGGGCCTGCGCGAATCGCACCCGCACGATGTGCAGGGCATCATGGAAGCGCCGAACTACAACCCGAACCGCTAGAGCACGCCTTTAAGGAGCAATCCAGCCATGCAGGAATACGTTGACATCGGACGTGGGCGCGCTGCCCGTCGGGTGTATGGCCTGAACCAAATCGACATCGTGCCGTCCCGGCGCACCCGCAGCTCGCACGATGTGGATACGTCGTGGAAGATCGACGCTTATTCCTTCGACATCCCGGTGATGACGCACCCGACCGATTCGATCGTCACGCCCGAGTTCGCTATCGAGTTTGGTCAGCTGGGCGGCCTTCCGGTGATCAATGCCGAAGGCCTCTGGGGTCGCGTGGATGACCTGGATGTCGCCCTGCGCGGGGTTGTTGAAGCTGCTCGCAAGGCAGAGTCCGCACTGTTCGAGGAGGATGACGCCACCTCGGACTCAGAGATCTTCGGCGCCAACGCGGAGCTGCAGCGCCTCCACTCCCTGGATCTGAACGTGGACCTGCTGCAGGAGCGGCTGAACCAGGTGCGGGAATCCGGCGTGCGCTTCGCCGTTCGTGTGTCTCCGCAGAACGCCCGCGAGCTTGCGCCGGCACTGATCAAGTCCGGCATGGACCTGCTGGTGGTCCAGGGCACCCTGGTCTCTGCGGAGCACGTGCACCGCGACGGCGAGCCGCTGAACTTGAAGGAGTTCATCGGCAGCCTGGACATCCCGGTGATTGCCGGTGGCGTGGTGGACTACACCACTGCCATGCACCTGATGCGCACAGGCGCGGCGGGTGTGATCATCGGCTCTGGCCACACCACCAACAACGACTCGCTGGGTATCGACGTGCCGATGGCCACCGCCATCGCCGATGCGGCCGCTGCGCGCCGCGACTACCTGGACGAGACGGGTGGCCGCTACGTTCACATCATCGCTGACTCCTCGCTGCGCAATTCCGGTGACGTAGCTAAGGCCATCGCCTGTGGCGCAGATGCCGTTTCGCTGGGGTTGCCCCTGGCCACTGCTGCCTCCGCGGGTGCTCCTAACTGGTACTGGCCGTCCACGGCGGGGCACCCGAAGCTGCCGCGCGGCCTGGTGGAAGAGGTAGGTCTGGGGAACGAGCCGCTGCCGCTGAAGGAGCTGCTGTTCGGCCCGACTGCCAATCCGGTTGGTGGAGAGAACATTATCGGCGCCCTGCGCCGGTCGATGGCCAAGTGTGGATACACGGACATCAAGAGCTTCCAGAAGGTCGACCTAGTCGTTCGTTAGTCGTCCGTTAATACAGAAAGACACAACTGATCTGAATGAAGATTTCCCAGTGGTGGCAGCGCACAACTGACCGGTTGCCGATGCAGCTAGCGGTGCTGTCGTGGGCGTCAATAATAATCGGCGTGATTGGCATCATCGCCACGACCGTGCTCTACCTGGGCTACCAGCCACAGCATGGCGACGAGACCGTGAAGATGAACGTCGGTGCCACCGGCGTGATGGTGGGGCTGTACTTCTTTGCCTTCGCGCTGTTCGGAGCGATGATTATCCAGGGACGTACGTGGGGTTTGTCGGGACTGGTGCTCACGCATGTCACGCTGGTGTTCATCACGATCACGGTGATTAAGGCGAGTGTGTTCTGGCTCGCGACGATCTTCGGCGTGATTGCGGCGGTATCTCTTGGGCTGATTTTCTCCCCACCGTCGATGGAGTGGTACAAGCAGCGCTTCGTGGACGGACGGAGCTAGTAAGCGACCGGTGTGCCCCGTAGCGCGCAGGTGCGTTAGAGTTAGGGACGTGACTCAACAAGACCCAGCTGCCGCCGCTCCACGGCCCGTACTTGTCGTGGATTTCGGCGCGCAATACGCACAGCTCATTGCCCGCCGGGTGCGCGAGGTGAACCTGTACTCCGAGGTCATCCCGCACACCATGCCCGCCGACGAGGTCGCCGCGAAGAACCCCGCGGCCCTGATCCTTTCCGGTGGCCCTTCTTCTGTTTATGCAGATGACGCCCCCTCGCTTCACCCCGAACTGCTGGAGCTAGGGGTGCCGGTATTCGGCATCTGCTACGGCTTCCAAGCAATGACCCAGGCCATGGGTGGAACCGTAGCGAAGACCGGCCTGCGCGAGTACGGCCGTACCGAGCTGCAGATCCAGTCGGAGGCTGGCGTGCTGCACGAGGGCATGGGGGAGAGCCAGCAGGTGTGGATGAGCCACGGCGACTCCGTCTCTGAGGCGCCGGAGGGCTTCACCGTGACGGCCCGCACCGAGGGTGCGCCGGTGGCTGCCTTTGAGTGCCCGGAAAAGCGCATGGCGGGCGTGCAGTACCACCCTGAGGTGCTGCACTCCCCGAAGGGGCAGGAGGTGCTACGCCGCTTCCTGCTGGAAACCGCCGGGTTGGAGCCGACCTGGACCGCGGGCAACATTGCCGAGCAGCTGATTGAGCAGGTGCGCGAGCAGATCGGCGACGAAGGGCGCGCTATCTGCGGCCTGTCCGGTGGCGTGGATTCCGCCGTGGCCGCCGCGCTGGTGCAGCGCGCGATCGGTGACCGTCTGACCTGTGTGTTCGTCGACCACGGTCTGCTGCGCGCCGGTGAGCGCGAGCAGGTGGAGAAGGACTTTGTGGCCGCCACCGGCGCGAAGCTGGTGACGGTGGACGAGCGCGAGGCGTTCCTGCAGAAGCTGGCCGGCGTGACTGAGCCGGAGGCTAAGCGCAAGGCTATCGGCGCGGAGTTCATCCGCTCCTTCGAACGTGCCGTTGCGGGCGTGCTGGCCGATGCCCCGGAGGGATCCAGCGTGGACTTCCTGGTGCAGGGCACCCTGTACCCGGACGTGGTGGAATCCGGCGGCGGCACCGGCACCGCGAATATCAAGAGCCACCACAACGTCGGCGGCCTGCCGGACGACGTGGAGTTCGAACTGGTGGAGCCCCTGCGCCTGCTGTTCAAGGACGAGGTTCGCGCGGTTGGTCGCGAGCTGGGCCTGCCGGAGGAAATCGTGGCACGCCAGCCGTTCCCGGGGCCGGGTCTGGGCATCCGCATCATCGGCGAAGTGACGGAGGATCGCCTGGAGACTCTGCGTGCCGCTGACGCGATTGCCCGTGCTGAGCTGACCGCCGCGGGCTTGGACGACGTGATCTGGCAGTGCCCGGTGGTTCTGCTGGCGGACGTGCGCTCCGTGGGCGTGCAGGGCGATGGCCGCACCTATGGTCACCCGATCGTGCTGCGCCCGGTATCCAGTGAGGACGCGATGACGGCCGACTGGACCCGCATTCCTTTCGACGTGTTGGAGAAGATCTCCACGCGCATCACCAATGAGGTGGAGGAAGTAAACCGCGTGGTGCTGGATGTCACCAGCAAGCCGCCGGGAACCATCGAGTGGGAGTAAGTGTTGCATCCGCCGCGCCGGCTGGTTCCCTGGGTGGCCTGACTGGCTCCCTGGGTGGCAAGAAGGACCTGGATACCCCGGAGGGGGACAAGGTCAAGCTGGGTAACGTCGGTGGTCCGGCCTGGAATGTTGACGTGTACAAGCAGGTTCACGGCGCAGCCACCGTTGCTCCGGGCGCTACCGTGAAGACCCGTGTTGAGATTCAGGGTGTGAAGGGCGATACCCGCATCGACGAGGTCCTTGAGTGGATGCCGAAGGGCTTCAAGCTGGTGAAGGTTGAGCGCATTAAGGGTGGTCTGCTGGGTGATAGTGTCCACGAGCTGGGGCAGTCCGAGTACGCAGTGAAGCAGACCGATGACCGGACCGAGGTTCGCGTTTCCTGGACGGAGGGACTGCTGATTAAGCAGAAGCCCAAGGTTAATACCGCCACTCCGCTGCTGCTGGACTTCACCTGGAAGGCTCCGGAGAAGGAGGGTACCTACAAGAATGGTGCCGGCGTAAAAGTCGGCGCTGTTGTGAACAACAACAAGACCTTCGACAATGGGGCGCCGATCGTTGTGAAGAAGGGTGCAGCTCCGGCCGGCTCCGGTGCTTCCGGCAGCCTGTCCGGAAGCCTCTCCGGCTCCTAATAAAAGCTGAAATAGCTTTTCGGCCCGCCCTCCCCGGTGTTTGGGGAGTGCGGGCCGTTTTGCTTTAGCGCAGTGCTCTTTGAGCGCTACTTCTTCTTGGTTTTGTCGATCGGCTTGATGTGCGCGGTGCCGTCGATGTGCGGGTAGATAAACCAGGTGTACGCGCTGGCGATGACCCACGCGATGGCCATGAGAACCCACGAGCGTGTATTCAGTAGCGGGAGCGCCATCAGTGCGATCCATAGCGGGAATAGGGGTGCGACCTGTGCTGCGCTGGTGCGGTAGCGCTCGCCACGCTTTTCCACCTCTGCGCGTACCTGTCGGCGGTAGGGGTGGCTAAACGTCAGAAGTAGCGCCGCGCCGACATTGAGGATCAGCACGATAGCTTGAAAGCCGGGCGCGAGCGGCGCAACCATAATGCCCACTGCCAGGCCGAAGAGTACCGAGGCGGCGGCACGCACGGGCGTAGGTGGGGCGATGACGGGCTCGTTGCGGTTTGTTGGGCTCATGGTTGCCCATTTTAGGTGACGCCACCTTTTCCGCCCCCTTCAACCTGCGCCTTTGTTTCTGCGCTTGACGCTGCTGCGCGGGGAGGGATATATTCGACCCCATCAAGTTAGAACAGGTGTTCTAATATGTGTTGTGTGCGGGGTAGCCCTGTACGAGGGCGCTGATAGAACATGCGGTGTCGGAAAAAGGGAAGGGAGGTGGCAACCATGGCGCAGTCTGCAGGGGAATCTGCGGCGCAGGCGACGATTGCCAGCTTGCGGCGCAAGATGCAGCAGATCGAATCCGGGGGAGCTCCGATGGCCAGCGTTTCGAGCGCGGCGGTGCTGGAATCGGCACCGGCGGGGAAGGTGGCGTCACAAAGAAAAGAACTGCACAGAGAAAACAGTGTGCGCGTCGCACCGGTCCCGGCGTGGCTGGCCGAGCACCTGCCGGGTGGCGGGGTGGCGCGTGGGCAGGCAACGCAGATTTCGGATTGCCCGGCGGTGCTGGTGGATGTGCTGGCGCACCTGACGGCGCAGGGGATGTGCGTGGCGGTGGTCGATTATCCGCGGCTGGCGATCGCGGCGGTGGCGGCCGCTGGCGGTGACGTGGAGCGACTGGTGCTGGTGCCGGATTCCACCCCGCACACGGCGGCAGTGCTGGGCACGCTGGTGGAAGGGATGGATGTGGTGCTGTTTGCGGCGGGTGGGCAGCTCGGCAAGCAGGGCGGTGGCGGGGCCGTGAGCTCGACCGTAGCGCCGACCTTCGCGCGACCCGTGGAGGCGCGGCTGCGGAAGAGCGAATGTGCCTTGCTGGTGTGTGGGAAGGCGTGGCCGCAGGCCAGGATGCACGTGGAGCTGCAGGTATGCGGTGTGCTGGGGCTGAGCCGCGGGAGTGGGCGCATCCGTGCCGTGGAGGTCGCGGGGCGCGTGTGGGGTAAGGCCCAGCCGCCGAGTGCGGTGCGGGCGACGATTGGTGCAGAGAGCACAGCGGGCATAGCGGGCACCGTGGACACAGCGGATACATGGGGTACAGAGGACACGGCACATGCGTACTCCGGATAGCGCGGTGCGGGAGGCGCCTGCAGCCCACAACAGGCGGGTGGCAGTGCTGTGGTTCCCGGATTGGCCGGTGTACGTCCAGGCGCAGTCGCGCGGGTGGGACGTGCTGGCGCCCGCTGCGGTGATCGCCGATTACCGGATGCTGGCCTGCAATGCGGCCGCGCGCGCCCAGGGAATCCGGATCGGAATGAAACAGCGGCATGCCCTGGCGGCGTACCCGCAGCTGAACATCGCGGCGGACGATCCCACCCGGCAGGCCTCCGTGCACGAGGACGTGCTGGCCGCGCTGCAGGACGTCAGCGCAGTCGTGGAGACCCTCCGCCCCGGACTGCTGGCCTTCCCGGTGGACTCGCTAGCCAGGTACTACGGCAACGAGGCCAGCGCGGTGGAGAAGCTGCTGGATGCCGCCGCGCGGATACACGCCGACTGCTTGGCCGGCGTGGCCGATGACTTGGTCTCGGCGGTATGGGCGGCCCGGCTGGGCAAGAGCATCCCCGTGGGCGGCAGTGCGGAGTTCATCGCGGGGTTGCCGATCAGCGTGCTGAGCATCGAGCCGGAGCTGCGCGCCCCCGCACACCTCAGCGCCACCTTGCAGCAGCTGGGGCTACGCACGATGCGCGACTTTGCCGGGTTGCCGCGCGCGGACGTGGCCGCGCGCTTCGGGCAGGAGGCCGTGGAGTGGCACCGCATCGCCAGCGGGCACGTCGACCGGGATGTGGCGCCCCGACGGCACCGGGAAGATCTAGAGCTGCGCTACGAGGCCGATGAACCCATCGCGCGGACCGAAACCGCCGCGTTTATTGCTCGACATGTAGCCACTGCGCTGCACAACAAGCTCTTCGCAGCTGGCGAGGCCTGCCTGCGTCTGGCCGTGCGAGCCTACCTGGAACCCCCGGTGGGATACACCGGGCCGACCGTCATCGAGAGACTGTGGCGCTGCCGTGAACCACTGTCGGAACAGGACACCGCCCAGCGGGTGCGCTGGCAGCTCGACGGCTGGCTCACCCGGCTGCGCGCCGGGGCGGGGAATGCTGGCGGAGCCGACGGAGGGGTCATCGAGGCCGACTGGGCGGACAACACCGTCGGGGTGACGTGCATCGAACTCGTTCCCGTGGAGACCGTCCCGGCGGGCAGCCTGGCAGCGCCACTGTGGGGCGGGCCAGATGAAGGCATCCGCGCCGCCCGTGCCGCCGCCGGGCGGGCGCAAGCACTGATCGGCATGAACCGCGTGCTCCGTCCCATCCACCACGGAGGCCGTGCCGTAGCCCGCCGTATCGCCACCGTGCCCTACGGGGAGGACGACCCGGAGGAGGTAACCGCCCTGCCGACCCGCCAATGGGAAGGGCAACTGTTGCCCCCTTTGCCAGGGCTGATCGGCTCGCCAACCAGTGATGATGGCACCCCCGGTGCCAGCGGTCGCAACTCCGGCGGCCGTGGCCCCAGTGAACGTAATCCCAGCGCCGCGCACCCCGCAGCGCGGCTGGCGCTGCTGGACCGCCAGGGTGATGCCGTGTACGTTACCGGCCGCGGGCTGATGAGCTCCCCGCCGGAAACTCTGCACTGGGGCGCCCGGCGGCTCCGCATCACCGGATGGGCCGGCCCCTGGCCGGTCGACGAGCACTGGTGGGCCGAGGGGAAGCGCTACGCCCGGCTGCAGGTCGCAGCCCGCGAGGAAACCCGCGAAGAAACCCATAGTGGGCCCCACAGCGGACACCGCAAGGATGCTCCGAAAGACCACGCATTTCTGCTGGTATGCAAAGGGAAGCAGTGGCGGATCGAAGCGACTTACTAGCCCGCCTGCAGCTTCCAACTTGGTACTGTTGTAGGCATGCCTACAACTAGAAACGCGCAGGCCGGACAGCCCGAAACCGGGAAGCCCGCCACTCAGACCTCCGGCGGAATCCACGCGGACATGTGCTCCCAGCGAACCGATGAGGCTCTCCCCGGCACCGCCAAGCCGGGCAAGATCATCCTCGCCCTCGAGTTCGTCACCAACTGGGGCCACGACATCCTCGACGGCACCGCGCTAGGGGAGGAGCTCACCGAAAAGGTCGAGAAGTTCCTCAAGGACAACGGCGCCCAACTGCAGTTCATTCGCCGCCCCGGCCGCGAAGGTCAGCAGCGCGCAGCCAGCGCCACCCGGCAGCTCTATATCAGCTGGGCCGAAGGTTACGGCGACGACCCCACGCCCATCCTCGAAAGCCTGCAGGTCTCCGGACCCGAGGCGCTGCTGGATCTCGACCTCAGCGCCCCCGGCGCCGCCGGCGGCCAGCGCATCGACGGCCCGCTGCTGCTGGTATGCACCCACGGCAAGCGCGACAAGTGCTGCGCGGTCTTCGGCCGCCCGGTAGCCGACGAGCTCACCGCCAAGTACGGCCAGATGGTCTGGGAATCCTCCCACACCAAGGGCCACCGCTTCGCCCCCTCCATGATCCTGCTGCCCCACAACTACTCCTACGGCCAGCTCGGTACCACGGGCGCCAGCAGCATGCTGGAGCGCGCCAAGCAAGGCGAGCTGTGGCTGGAGGGCTGCCGCGGCCGCGGAGTCTGGGACCCGGTCGGCCAGGCCGCGGAACTGGCCGTGGCGGAGAAGCTGGCCAGCGAAGGCCGCCACGTCAAGCTCGCCAGCATGCGCGTGACCAAGCCGGAAGCGGCCGGAGACGCAGACGGCGCCACCGAGGTGCGCGTCGTGACCGTTGCGGCGGATGCGACCCCAGAAGCGGGCACGGATGCGAACCCAGATGCGGGCCCAGAAACGGGCGCAGAACAGGCAATCACGGTCCGCCTGAGCGCGCACCCAGGCGGAACCTCCGTTCCCTCCTGCGGTAAGAAGCCCAAGCAGACCGTGACGTGGGTCGCGGAATTCTAAACGCACGACAAAACCCCGGGGCAGTTCACTTGTGTGTGAACTAGCACCCGGGTTTCGTGCTCTCTAGCAGCGCGTGCTCGCTAGCGGCGCATGATCTTTTTCGACAGCCAGTTTCCGCCCAGCTGCGCGATCTGCACGATCACGATGATCACTGCGACGGTCGTCCACGTAACGGCGTCATTAAACGAGCGGTAACCGTAGACAATCGCGAAGTCACCCAGACCACCTGCACCGATGTAACCGGCCATGGCGGACATATCCACGATGGCGATGAACATGAAGGTGAAGCCAAGGATCAGCGGGCCCAGCGCCTCGGGGATGATCACCGTGAAGATGATCTTCAGCGGCGAGGCACCCATCGCCTTGGCAGCCTCGATTACGCCCGGGTCGATCGCCACCAGGTTCTGCTCGAAAATACGCGCAGCGCCGAAGGTGGCGGCGACGACCATGCCGACGATGGCCGCTTCCGTACCGATACGGCTCTGCACCACCAGATCTGTCAGCGGGCCGATAGCCGTCAGCAAGATGATGAACGGAATCGGGCGGATGAAGTTCACCAGGAAGTTCGTGATCCAGTAGACCACCCGGTTCTGCAGAATGCCGCCCTTGCGGGTGGTGTACAGCAGCAGGCCGATGATCAGGCCTAGTACCGAGGAGATCAGCAGCGTGATCGAGACCATGTACAGCGTCTCGAAAATCGCCTTCTGGAACGTGTTGCCGTAGCGGTCCCAATCCATTTGCGCGAGGGTCATCGTGTTCATCGGATCTCCTCAATCTCGGTGGAATCCTGCATGTGGCTGTGGAACTCCTCGATCGCCTTCTCGCCGTCGGTATTGTGGGCCGTCAGGCGCAGAGTAAGGCGGCCGAAACTGTGGTTCTGGAGGGTGGTGACGCCACCGTGGACGATGTTTACCGTCACCCCTGCAGCGGACAGCTTCGAGATGGCATCGAAAAACCCGATTCCCTCGGCCATGGTCACAGTGAAGAGTCGACCGTTTTCGGACTGCAGCGCCTCCGCCTCGACCATGTCGGGAGTGTTGCGCAGCGAGGTGGCCACGAAGTTGGCGGCAGTCTTCGTCTGCGGGTTGGAAAATACCTCGTAGACGCTGCCCTGCTCCACGATGCGGCCGTTTTCCATCACGATCACGGAGTCGGCGATGGAACGCACAACCTCCATCTCGTGGGTGATCACCACGATGGTGATGCCGAGCTCGCGGTTCACCTTACGCAGCAGCTCCAGCACGTCGCGGGTGGTGGAGGGGTCCAGCGCGCTGGTGGCCTCGTCGGCCAGCAGCAGGCTGGGGTTGGTGGCCAGCGCGCGGGCGATGCCGACGCGCTGCTTCTGGCCACCGGACAGCTGCTCCGGGTAGGCATTGCCCTTGTCGGACAGGCCGACGAACTCCAGCAGCTCCTTGACGCGCTCTTCCCGCTGCTGCTTGGGCATACCCTGCAGGCGCAGTGGGTAGGCGACGTTGCCTGCCACGTTGCGGGAGGAGAACAGGTTGAACTGCTGGAAGATCATGCCGATGTCGCTGCGCAGCTTGCGCATTTGCGATTCCGGCAGGGGAACGATGTCCTGGCCATCCAGCAGGATCTGCCCGCTGGTGGGGCGGTCCAGGCCGTTGATCTGCCGGACAAGGGTGGACTTGCCGGCGCCGGAGTAGCCGATGATGCCGACGATGGAGCCCGCCGCGATCTGCGTGTTGATGTCCTGCAGGGCGTGAATTTCCTTCTTGCCCTGCTTGAAGACCTTCGTCACGTCGCGGAAGACGATCTCCGTGCCGGTACTGCCGGTATTGCCGGCGCTGGGCTGGTCGACGCCAGGTTGTGCGTCTGTAGCCATAGGGAACCTCTTTTAAGAGTTGGGGTTAGTAGTGCCGATTGGGCCTACTTCTTGATCTGGTCCTCAGTGTCCTTCAGAACCTTAGCCAGCTCCTCCGGGCCCATCTGAACCTGGACGGAGGTGCCCTTGGACTGCTCGTTCAGTGCATCCTGAACGTCCTTGGAGTGCCAGACCTCAACGAGCTTCTTCAGATCCTCGTCGTCCTTCTTCTCCTCGGTGGTGACGAAGGCGTTGATGAACGGCTTGGCGGCCTCTGCCTTCGGGTCGTCCTCGACGATGGCGGACTTCGGGTCGATGTTGCCGCGCTCCAGGAAGGAGTTGTTGATGACGGCCGGGGTGCCATCCTTGTAGGCGGTCACGGTCTGGGCAGCGTCCACCGGGGTGACCTTGACCTTGGACTTGCCCTCGTCGACGTCGGCCGGGGTCGGGGAGAGGATCTTGTCGTCCTTCAGCTTCACCAGGCCAGCGGATGCCAGCACGTGCAGGGCGCGGCCCTGGTTGGTCGGGTCGTTCGGGATGGCAACCTCACCGGCTTCCTCGATGTCCTTGACCTCGCTGTGGTCCTGGTAGTACACGCCCAGCGGGATGATCTCGGTAGCGCCGATCGGCACCAGGTTGGAGTCGTTGTTGACGTTGTAGTCAGCCAGGAACATCAGGTGCTGGAAGTTGTTGACGTCGATCTCGCCGTCGGCCAGCGCGCGGTTCGGCAGGCTGTAGTCGCCGAACGGAACCAGCTCAACGTTCAGGCCTTCTTCCTTGGCCTTTTCCTCAAACACCTGCCACTGCTTCTGGCCCTGGTCGGTGGTGCCGACCTTGATCGTGTCGTCGTCACCGCCGCAGGCGGTCAAGCTGAAGGCCATAACTGCTGCAGCTACACCGGCTGCTACTTTACGGCGAAGGGACATGGGATCCTCCTGGATAGTCATGGAGCCCGGTGCTCTATCGAATGTCCGGGCTGAACTGTGCGATTAAAGTAGCACTCTAAACCAGAATGAACAACTTAGTCTAGTCTTAGTTTCCACTAGTTTTAAAGGGATTTGCTCCCGCTGGTAGTTAATAGAATGTCTGTTCTATAATCGCTCTGTGTCTGTTGAACCCCGCGACCCCACCGATGAGCCAAACCTGGCATCTCGCCGCACGCTACGCAAGCCACAATCCAGGAGCTTTTCCCAGGGTCGGCCGCTGAGCTGGGCGCAGCTCGAAAGCGTGCTCTCCGGCAGAGGGCCGGGGCTGCGGAACCTCCGCGCGGTCGGAGTAGGGGAAGGCCAGCAGCGCACCACGTCTCTCGACCTTGCGGAGGCGGATGGCGCTGGGGCCGAGGGGGCGTCACAAAAAGAAGCAACAACCCCCTTCGCGGAGCTCCACGCCTGCAGCGCCTACAACTTCCTGCGTGGCGCGAGCCAGCCCGAGCAGATGGTTACGGCGGCCCGTGAACTGGGGCTAAGCGCGCTTGCGTGCGTGGACCGCGACGGCTTCTACGGTGCGGCGCGCTTCGCTACGGCGGTGGCGGAGAGTAAAGCGGACCTCGCCACGGTATTCGGCGCGGAGCTGAGCCTCGACGTGCCACTCACGGTGCTGTGCAAGGGGCGCGAAGGCTACACGCGGCTCAGCCGGGTTATTGCTGACGCCCGCATGGCCGACCCGGACAAAGATTCCGTCCGGTATCCCAGCTTGCCCCGGCTGGCGGAGGTGGCGGGCGGCCACTGGCTAATACTGCTGGATTGGCGCTGGGCGGACGCGCGGCTCGTGGACATCTTCGGTGCGGACAACGTCGTGGTGGAGCTGCAACACACGATGAACCCCGCCGACGCCGACCGCAACGAGCGTCTCCACGCCCTGGCGGTGCGCCACGGCCTACGCGAGATCGTCAGCAGCGCCCCGACGTGCGCCACCCCTAAGCACTCCCGGCTGGCTGGGGCGAAGGCCGCGCTGCGCGAGCGGAAAGACATAGCGGCCGCGGAGCCGACCACCCACCCGGTCGGCGGCTCGTGGCTGCGCTCGGGCGAGGAGATGCTGCAGCTCGCGGGCGATTGTGAGTGGCTGGCGCGCGCCGTGGAGACCTCCGTGCAGGTTGCCGAAGAATGCGCCTTCACACTGGACCTTGTCGCGCCAAACCTGCCGCACTTCTCCGTACCGGAGGGCTACACGGAAATGACCTGGCTGCGCGCCATCACCGAACGCGGCGGGGCACAGCGCTACGGCCCGCGCGGTTCCTCCGCCGCCGCCAACCAGGCCTGGGCCACCATCGACCGCGAGCTGGAAGCCATCGAGCAGCTGGGATTCCCCGGCTACTTCCTGATCGTCCACGACATCGTCTCCTTCTGCCACGAGAACAACATCTTCTGCCAGGGGCGAGGGTCCGCGGCGAACTCCGCGGTGTGCTTTGCACTGGGGATCACGACGGTGGACGCTGTGGCCTCCGGCCTGCTCTTCGAGCGCTTCCTTTCCCCGGAACGCGACGGGCCGCCCGACATCGACCTCGACATTGAATCCGGGCGGCGCGAGGAGGCTATCCAGTACGTGTACTCCCGCTATGGCCGCGAGAACGCCGCGCAGGTGGCGAACGTGATCACCTACCGCCGCCGCGGCGCCACCCGCGATGCCGGGCGTGCCCTCGGCTACGCGCCGGGCCAGATCGATGCCTGGACCCGCCACCCGGAACAGACTCCCGACGCAGTACAGCACTTAGCCGAGCAGATGCTGGACCACCCCCGCCACCTGGGCATTCACTCCGGCGGCATGGTGATCTGCGACCGCCCGATCGCGCAGGTCGTGCCGACGGAATGGGCGCGGATGGAAGGCCGCTCGGTGGTGCAGTGGGACAAGGACGACTGCGCGGCCGTGGGGCTGGTGAAGTTCGACCTGCTGGGGCTCGGCATGCTGGAGGCGCTGCACCACGCGGTGGATCAGGTGCGTGCCCACCGGGGCCGGGAGGTTGAGCTGTGGCGGCTGGACCCCACGGAGCCGGAGGTCTACGCGATGCTCTCCCGCGCGGACGCGGTGGGGGTGTTCCAGGTGGAATCCCGCGCGCAGATGTCCACCCTGCCGCGCCTAAAGCCTCGCACCTTCTATGACCTGGTGGTGGAGGTCGCTCTGATCCGCCCCGGCCCCATCCAGGGCGGCTCCGTGCACCCCTATATTCGCCGTCGCAATGGTCTGGAGCCCGTGACCTTCGACCACCCGTGCTTGGAGCTCGCGCTGACGAAGACCCTGGGTATTCCGCTGTTCCAGGAGCAGCTGATGCAGATGGCCGTGGATGCAGCGGGCTTTAGCGGCGCCGAGGCCGATACCCTGCGCCGGGCGATGGGGTCGAAGCGCTCGCCGCAGAAGATGGAGCGGCTGAAAAAGCGCTTCTACCAGGGGGTGGAGGCGAAGAACGGGATCCGCGGGGTAGTGGCTGACCGGTTGTGGGACAAGATCGTGGCCTTCGCTAGCTACGGCTTCCCGGAATCACACTCGCAGTCTTTCGCCTCCCTGGTCTACTACTCCGCGTGGTTCAAGTACCACTATCCGGCGGAGTTCTGCGTGGCCCTGCTGCGCGCCCAGCCGATGGGGTTCTACTCGCCGCAGTCCCTGCTGGCCGACGCGCGCCGCCACGGCGTAGAGGTCCTTCCCGTGGACGTGAACGCTTCGGACGTGCAGGTGGATGCGGTTGTTTCCTTAATGACGCCCCCACGCACCAACCGGCCCACGGGAGTTCACGGGTTAGGCCGGGGGACCGGCGAGCCGGTGGGGCAGATCCGGCTCGGGCTCAGTGGGGCGGGCGGGGTGAAGGGGATTTCCGCCGAGGTGGCGGAGCGTATCGTGGAGGCGCGCGAACGGATCGGCCGCTTCACCAGCGTGGAAGACCTATCCCGCGAAGCCGGGCTGACCGTGGCTCATGTGGAGAAGCTGGCGCGGGCGGGGGCTTTGGGGAGCCTCGGGCTAACCCGCCGCCAGGCCGTGTGGGCCGCCGGGGTGGCAGCGACCGAGCGGCCGGGAATGCTGCCGGGGACGTCCGGTGTGCAGGCGCCGGCGTTGCCTGGGATGAGTGCTTTTGAGATGGTGGCGTCCGAACTAGCGACAACGGGCGTGACGACGGCCGAGCATCCGGTGCAGCTCCTGCGCGAATACCTGGACGAGTGGCACCTGCGCCCTGCCCTGCGCGGTGTGCACTCCGGTGATGCCGCCCCGCGCGGCGGCGCGGCGGTGGTGACAGCCGATAGCCTGCTGCGCGTCCTCGATGGCACGCGGGTGCGCGTCGCCGGTGTGGTGACCCATCGGCAGCGCCCCGCAACCGCAGGTGGGGTGGTGTTTTTCGGCTTGGAAGACGAGACCGGGCTGGCGAATATTGTGGTCTCGCAGGGGCTGTGGGCACGGCAGCGGGCAGTCGCGCTAAATGCAAAGATCCTGGTCGTGCGGGGGATTGTCCACAACGCGGAGGGGGCGGCCACCGTGACGGCGGATTTGCTGGAACAGGTGGAGACACAACTGCGGCCGGCGGGTGAGATCGCGGGGGCGCACGCGGGCTCGCGGGACTTCCGCTGAGGTGACGCTCGAGTGGCACTGGGGCGGCTCTAGGGTGACACTGAACACGAGGGCCGGTGATTGACACAGGCGGATGAGCAAAGAACAATCGTCCCCGTGACTCGTAAGCCTTTCGACCCCGATGCCCCGCGCGCGCCACGCCACGCGCGGGAAAACTCGGCTCGGAAGGAGCGCCACCACCTAGCGGTACCTCCGCAGGTCAGCGACCAGGATTCCGCGAGCTTCGGGGAGGATTCCTGGCGGGGGAGCCGGCGGCGTCATCAACAAAGCTCCCAGGGGAAAAGCCCTCAGGGACAAAGCGCCGAAAACCGCGCGAAGGGCGGGCGGCACCGCGCGGACCGCCGCAACAATGGCTACGCGCCGGAGCGTCCCACCGGCAGCCGCCCCACGGAACAACAGTTCCGCCGCAGGCGCATCGCGGCAACCGTTTTCGCGGCGTTTCTGCTGCTCTGCGCAGCCGGAATGGGCGTGGCAATTCAGAAGATCACCCACGCCACCCGTGACGATCCGCAGGCGCATAACACAGTGAAGGAACCGGCGGATTTCGCCCCGACGGAAGCTGTGGCTATTCCGCCTGCGGGCCCCAACGTGCAGGTTTCTCCCGCGGTGGCGCGCATCCCGCAGCACTTCCACCCGATCCGTGACCTGCCGAAGGCGGGGCAGAACAAGACCCTTGAACTCAAATCCAGCAAGCGCGACCGCCGCTACATCATTAACGTCCCCCGCGGCGCGCAGCCCTACGACAAGAAGCAGCAGGAGGGTGCGAAGAATCAAAAGCCCCTCCCGCTGATCTTCGCGTTCCACGGCTACCGCGAGCAGGCCACCCAGATGGCGCGCTACACCGGTCTAGCAGGCAAAAAAGCGATTGTGGTGTACCCGCAGGGCATCGGCGATGCCTGGGAGGGCGCCCCGTACGCGCGGGTGAAGGCTGGCGAGGACGTCCGCTTCGTCCGCGATGTGATGGATGCGGTGTCTTCTACTTACCAGGTGGACGCGAACCGCATCTACGCGACGGGCATGTCCAACGGCGGGGGCTTCGTAGGCAAGCTGGCCTGCGAGATGCCAGACGAGTTCGCAGCCTTCGCGGCCGTTTCCGCGGCCTACTACTCGGACACGTGGCGCGCCTGTGCGGAGAAGGGCGCGGACCCGAAGAAGCCAGAAGACGTCCGCTTCAAGCGCGGTGAAACCACCCCGTACCTGGATATTCACGGCCGAAAGGATCAGACGATCCAATACGGTGGCGGCGAACGATACGAGGACGAGTACCTGGGGGCCTTCGAGTTCTCGCAGCTATATGCGAGCCGCGCACATTGTGTGGGCGCGCCGATTGCCACTCGCGTGACGGATGCCGTGCAGCGCGTCCAGTGGCCTAACTGCGGCCAACACATGGAGGTCATGCACCTGGCCATTGGCGATGCCGGCCACACGTGGATGGGCGAGCGCACGGGCGAGGCCGGTGCGGGAGCGGTGGATCGTTCGCGCGAGCGCCGCTCGAACGCGATGACCGCGTCGGGCGAAGTCGCCGCGTTCTTTGAAGCACATCACCGGTGACGCTAACCGCTGCGGTCGCGTACACGTAATGGGGGCAGCTTAGTGCGACCTTTAAGTGGAGAGATCTACGTCGTCGTACGCGATAACCGGATCGGTCAGCCAGGCGACGGCGCGGTGACGCTCGACCAGGGTGGAGTGATCCTGGGGCTGGAGGGTGCCGGGACCGGTCTGGCTGGGGGTATCGGACTGCAGTTCCACGGAAACCCAGCGCAAAGAGTAGATGTGCTCCGAAGCATCGCAGATTTCCGAAAGGCTGCGCAGCGGCAGGGCGGACGCATCGCGCCCTTCGCGATCCACGGCGCGCAGTGCATCCCGCAGGTCGGGAAGGTCCACGGGGGCGAACCCGAAGACGTCAATGTCGATCAGGCCGACGGCCCAGGCGAGGAATTCGGCGGCGGTGTAGGCCCAGGCCAGCTGGTACGCATCGTCCTGCAGCTCCTGGTTATAGGCCTGTGCTCCCTGTTCCTCCTGCGCTCTCTGTGCTCCTTGCGCAGCCTCTGCGGCGTCGAGGAAGGACCGCTCAATCGGGGTGAGGTGGTCGAAGGCCCGCCGCGATCCCGCGCGCAGCGAGTCGAAGTCCACGGGTTCGCCGTTCAGCACTGCCACCGCAACGGTCGCCACCACGGACAAGGTCACGGCCCGGTTGAAGACCTCCTCGGCGGGGCGCAGCAGCACCTCGGCTTCGCTACGCACCGGCGGCAGTGTCGTCGCCACCTGGAACCCCTTCCGCCACAGGTCCCCGCGCACGCGGCGCATCCGCTCCACGGAACCAGGGTGCTGAGGCACCGAGTTCGCCTGTGCTCCACTGGACTGGGAACTGCCAACTAGAGCGGGATCCAGCAGATCTGCGCCACCTGCATTGCGTACGGTTCCGTCGGTCAGGAAAAAGACCGCGTTGGCCTCACGCGCCCAGTCGGCGAACTCCCCTAGGTGGGAGAAGTCAAAGTCGTCGGCGCGTTCAAATACGTAGTGGCGCCGCACGCTGTGGACGTGCTGCATCACCGAGTGGATGTAGGAGTTAAAACTGCCGAAACGCTCCTCACCCTGCGTAGCAACGTAGCCCTCGAACCCTGCCAGGTGTTCCAGCAGGTCACGGGTTTGCTGCTCCTCGTCTTCGTTAGAGCCGTTGGCCGCCGTCTTGAGAAACGGCCGGTCCGGCGAGCCGAAGCACAACTCGCGGGATGCAATGGCGGGCTCGCCCGGTCCGCGGAAAGGCACGTCCGCGCGCACAGTGGAGTAAGCGTTTACGTAAATGCTCATGTCTTCACAGCATAGAGTTTCTTCGCTCCACCCGCACCAGTCTGTACCTAAAGGCGAAACTGTTAGGTCAGCCGGTAGGGCTTGGCTAGAATACTGGACTCATGCGCCATACGACCGCCCCCTCGCTAGCCCCCAACGGCACTGCCATCGCCTACATCGTCCGCGATGGCGGGTATCCCTACGCCGTCCAGGCAGCACTCACTGAGGATGGCGTGGGTAAGGAACGCCCCGTGCAGCTGCCCATCGAAGGCCCCGTCACGCGCGTGCTGCACTCCCCGGATGCACAATGGATCGCCTGTGAGGTTTCCCCTAAAGGCTCGGAAAAGCTCGAGACCTTCACAGTATCTACAGACCCTGAGGTCGAAGGGGCGTCACCGCTAAGAAACACCTTCGATGCCCGCACGCATCTGGTCGAATGGGACCGCGACAAGCTGGCGATGGACGCCGTGGCGGCCGACGGCATGACGGAAGCGCGTCTAGTCGACCCAAATACGTCGCGCTACCAGGTGATGGACCGCCGCCTCGACGCGCTGCTCGTCGCCTCGGAGGCCGGGTATAGCCTCATGCGCGTCGGCCCGCGCGGCAACCGCGAACTGCTGCTGGTCAACCCTCAAGGCCGCTGGATGCCATTGCTGCCGCCGGAGCCGGGAGCCACCACGGAGGACGGGCGGATCCTGCCGATCACTGACAGCCGACTGGTGATTCTCGTAGTCACCGATCACGGTGCGGATCGCCGTCGGCTCATGCGCCTGGTGGTGGACATCGAAGGCGAGCGTCCGGTGTGTATCGAGCGCGAGGAGCTGATCAGCAACCCCGAGGCGGACGTCGACGAGTTCGCCATCAGCGAGGACCTATCGACCGCCGCGGTGCTGTGGAACCAGGCGGGCATTTCCAACCTGGAGCTGCTGAGCCTCGGCGATGAGCAGCGCGTGCAAGTCCGCCGCACCGTCGAGCTGCCGGGCATGGTCGCAGCGGGCCTGTCCATCACGGACGATGGCCAGCTGCTGGCGCTGACTGTCGAAGGGCCGAACCTGCCGCCGACGGTGGAGGTACTGCGGCTGGAGGCCGGGCGTGTGGAGCCGCTGGATCCGGACCGCACCGACCGCCTGGACGAGCGCGCCCGGCAGGGCGACGTTCCGGAGCTGGTCTATTACACCGCCCGCGACGGCCTGGAGCTTTCCGGTTGGCTGTATCTGCCGGAGGACCCCGCGCCGGGGCACCCGGTGTACGTCCACCTGCACGGCGGCCCCGAGGGGCAGTCCCGGCCCGCCCACCACGACGTGCTTGCGGACATCGTCGCCGCTGGTTACACCGTGTTTACCCCCAATATTCGCGGCAGCAAGGGCAACGGCCGCGCCTTCATCCACGCCGACGACCGTTACGGTCGCTTCGCCGCGATCGACGACGTGGCGGATACTGTTTCTTTTCTTTGTGACGCCGACTTGTGCACCGCAGGGCGGGTATTCCTGGGAGGCCGCAGTTACGGCGGGTTCCTGGCTGTGCTGGCGGCCGCCCGCTACCCGGACATGTTCCTAGGCGTGGTGGATGCCTGCGGCATGACGAGCTTCGAGACCTACTACGAGTCGACCGAGCCGTGGCTGGCGAGCGCGGCCTCCCCGAAGTACGGGTACCCGATGCACGATGCCGAGCTGCTGTGGGAAATCTCCCCGCTGCACAAGTCGGAGCTGATCACCACCCCGGTGCTGTTTATCCACGGGGCTAACGACTCGAACGTGCCGTTGCAGGAATCCCAGCAGCTGCATGACGCGCTAGTGGAGCTGGGTCGCACCCCGCAGTTCCTGGAAGTGCCGGGGGAGGGCCACCAGTTTGTGAAGCCGAAGTCCCGACAACTGATCGGCGAGCGGATACTGGAGTTCTTCGCGGAGCTGAGCTAGCTGGTTAGCGGGAAAGGGGGTCGCAGCACACCCGCACGGCGAGATTCGGGGAAGCGTCCTATCGTGGAATTGTTGGCCCCCAAACGGCGACCTACAAAAACCACGCTAATTCGCGGAAAAGGAAGCCGCGAAGAAACTCTGTGAGGAGAGCGATTTTCCCATGGCACACCAGAAACGCCAGATCCCGAACCCCGTTGAGATTTTCGACCTGCTGAAGTTTAAAAAGCCCACCCTGGATTTCAAGGCCCGTCGTCTCAACGATGCGCAGACCATCTGGGACCTGCGGGCCATCGCTAAGCGCCGCACTCCGGCCGCTGCATTCGACTACACCGATGGCGCCGCCGACGAAGAAATCTCGATGAACCGCGCACGCCAGGCCTTCCGCGACGTGGAGTTCCACCCGTCGATCCTGAACGACGTATCCAATGTAGACACCACCGCAGAGATTTTCGGCGGGAAGTCCTCCCTGCCGTTCGGCATCGCGCCGACCGGCTTTACCCGCCTGATGCAGACCGAAGGCGAGCTCGCGGGCGCGAGCGCCGCGGGGGCTGCGGGCATTCCATTCTGCCTGTCCACCCTGGGCACCACCAGCATTGAGGATGTGCACAAGGCCAACCCGAACGGTCGCAACTGGTTCCAGCTATACGTGATGAAGGAGCGCGAGATCTCCTACGGCCTGGTGGAGCGCGCGGCCAAGGCCGGCTTCGATACCCTGCTGTTCACTGTGGATACGCCCGTCGCTGGCAACCGCTTGCGCGACGCCCGCAACGGCTTTTCCATCCCCCCGGAGATCTCCCTGGGAACCGTTGTCAACGCTATCCCGCGCCCCTGGTGGTGGTGGGACTTCCTGACCACCCCGCCGCTGGAGTTCGCTTCCCTGACCAGCACCGGCGGAACGGTTGGCGAGCTGTTGGACTCCGCTATGGATCCCTCCATCAAGTTTGAGGACCTGAAGACCATCCGCGAGATGTGGCCCGGCAAGCTGGTCGTCAAGGGCGTGCAGAATCTGCCGGATTCCAAGAAGCTGGCCGACCTGGGCGTCGATGGCATCATCCTCTCCAATCACGGCGGCCGCCAGCTGGATCGCGCACCGGTGCCTTTCCAGCTGCTGCCGGAGGTTGCCCGCGAGGTCGGCAACGACGTGGACGTGGCTATGGATACCGGCATCATGAATGGCGCGGACATCGTCGCTGCGATCGCCAAGGGCGCGAAGTTCACCTTGATCGGTCGCGCATACCTCTACGGCCTGATGGCCGGTGGCGAGGCCGGCGTGGCCCGCGCCATTGAGATCCTGGCCGGCGAGGTGCGCCGCACCATGCGCCTACTGCAGGTTTCCTCGCTGGACGAGCTCACCCCGGAGCACGTCACGCAGCTCAACACCCTGAACCTAAACCAGGTGAACGGCGTGCCCGAGGACGAGCAGAACCTGTTCAGCTAGTCATGTTCTGCTAGTCGCTGAACTTCATGCCCGCGTCGCTCAGGCGGCGCACGTAGGGCATCCCCAGGCCGGTGGCCGGAGTGAGCACTCCGCCGCCGGTTTTCCCTTGGTAGGTGGAGCCTGTCGGCAGTTCGGCGTCACAAAGAACAAGAGTGAGCGCAGCCTCGCTAAGCATCAGGGACGTGCCCTTATACCCCGGGTCGGCGTCCAGGCTGATGGTCTGCTGGTAGGTGGCTCCGCCTGTGCCCACACCGAAATGCGTGGTGTGGAAGAATCCGGCATCGCGTTCGGCCTCGGACGGCCCTTCGCCGGGCTCCGGCACCCAACGGGAGAGGAACGTGCGCAGCTTGTCCTGGTTCAGCGCCGCCACCGCAGTGCCCAGTACCGCGCCCATGGTCAAGGCGCGCATGCGACCCTTCAGCCCCTTGCCGGTGTACTGGTATTCGCTGTAACGCAGCTTATCGCCGTATTCGTAGCCGAGCAGCGCGTTCGAGCGGCGCACCACGCGCGTGTTGGAGCCCGCCATGATGAACGGCCCGGCCCAGACGTCCTCGTTGCTATTGCTGGCGCTTGCACCCCCGATGTCGCTTTCCTGCACCACGCCGAAGTCCGGCTGCTTGCCCAGATCCGGCTCTTTGGCGCGGTCGGGGGAGAGGGAGTACGGGTCGGCCAGCAGCCGCTTCTTCTCCTGGCTGCCTTTGGCAGCGGCGAATTGTTCGCGCATCGAGTCGACCGTGCCGCCGGAGAGCCCACCCTTCATCTTCACGATCATGGTGGCGGACTTGAGGGTGTCTTTATTTTTGGACGCCCTCTGTCCCAGCAGCAGCATTCCCAGGTCACTTGGAACGGAATCGAAGCCGCAGGCGTGGACGATGCGCGCCCCGCTGGCGGTGGCGCGGTCGTGGTAGGAATCAGCGGATTCGCGCATGAAGAGCGCCTCTCCGGCGAGGTCGACGTAGTGCGTTCCGTGGGTGGCGCATTCGCGGACCAGGGGGAAGCCGTGGCGGTAGTAGGGGCCGACGGTGGAGATGACCACGCGGGTGTTGCGGGCCAGCTTCTCCAGGGAGCGATTGTCGCTGGAATCGGCGATGACCAGCGGGAAATCCTTGGCCCGGGGGTGCTTGGCAGCCAGCTGCTCGCGCAGGGCCTCCAGCTTGGTCTGGTTCCGGCCAGCCAGGGCGATGCGCACGTCGGCGGGGGCGTTGGCGGCCAGGTAGCCGGCGGTTAGCGCGCCGACGAAACCGGTGGCACCCATCAGGGTGATGTCGAAGCTGCGGGAGGGGGAGTTGCTCATGGCTACATTTGTACCGGTTAGATTGGGGGAATGACGTCTGAAAACCAGTTTGCGGGTGTGAATCCTCCACTGCACGTAGTGTTCGACCGCCCGGAGATTCCCCCGAACACGGGCAATGCGATCCGCATGTGTGCGGGCACTGGGGCCTCACTGCACCTGGCGGGGCCGCTGGCCTTCAAGTTCGACGACAAGCATGTGCGCCGGGCGGGGCTGGATTATCACGAGCTGGCGGACGTGCATGTCCACGAGGGGATCGATGCGGCGCTGGCTCACGTGACTGATCCGGCACGCGGCTCGGGCCGGGTGTTCGCGTTTACCGCGCAGACGGGTACGTGGTTTACGGAGGTGGACTACCGGCCGGGCGACGTGCTGCTTTTCGGCCCGGAGCCGACTGGCCTGGCCGACGAGGTGTTGGCTGATCCGCGGGTGACGGCGAAGGTGCGCATCCCGATGCTGCCGGGGCGGCGGTCCATGAACCTATCGAATGCGGCGGCGGTGGCGGCCTACGAGGCGTGGCGCCAGTTGGGGTTCGCCGGCGGGGTTTAGGGTGCCAGCGGGGCATAGGCGGGAACATTTCTGCAGCCCAGCTCCTCCCATAACCATGTTCATCTTTTTGCTCAGCCAAAGCTCCCGTCTTCTGACAGGATCGGTGGAATGACGTACCCTCACTACGGCTCGCCTGCCCCCATGCCCGCCTACGGGTATGCCCCGCCGCCTCACACCGGCCAGGACTCTCGCTTCATGCCCCTGCTCATCGGCTGGCTCGCCGCATGCCTAATGCCGATCGTGTACTGCGTCTTGCGCTTCGTGTTCTATGGCAAGGACTGGGTGGGAATACTCCTTGTCGCCGGGGCGATCGGCCCGCTCTTCTTCGGCATCCAGTGCCTCCTCAACTTCGTTGCGCTCGCGATCCCGAAGTGGTGCAAAGATTCTCTCGCTATTTTCTGGGGCGGCATGCTCGTGTGGTGGGGCAGCGTGGCTGCGTTCGCTGTGGTTCCGGGGTGGGAGTTCCGTGAGGAGATCCGGGAGTACGGCGATAAAGCTTGGGTCTCTGGGGGACCTGACGGCCGGGATGTGATGACCACAGAAGATGGGCAGCGCTACCTCGAAATCCTCGATACCTGGCTGGATACCGAAACGACCCTGCAGCACACTCTCACTATCCCCACCCTGGTCGCGCTGGCCGGGATCGCCATCGTCGTCATCGGCGTGGTCGTGGCCGCCATGAACCCTGTTCGTCAGACTGTCGCATATGCGCCGCACTGGCCCGGCAGGCCCTACTAGTTTCTTGTACTGGTTGCTCTTTTAGCCATGACGCCACCTCGATCCCAGCGGGCCCGCGTGGAATAATGGGGCTCATGGCAGCTACTAAATTGGATGGAAAGCTCTACCGCGACGAGATCTTCGCCGACCTGGAACAGCGCGTCGCCGCGCTGAAGGAAAAGGGCGTGACTCCCGGCCTGGCCACCGTGCTGGTGGGCGACGACCCGGCCAGCCACTCCTATGTGCGCATGAAGCACAAGGATTGCGAGCAGATCGGCGTGAACTCCATCCGCAAGGACCTCCCGGCGGACGTCTCCCAGGAAGAGCTCAACGCGGTCATCGACGAGCTGAACGCCGACGACGCCTGCACCGGCTACATTGTGCAGCTGCCGCTGCCGAATCACCTGGATGAAAACGCTGTGCTGGAGCGCATCGACCCGGACAAGGACGCCGACGGCCTGCACCCGGTGAACCTGGGCAAGCTGGTGCTCAACGAGCCCGCCCCGCTGCCCTGCACCCCCAACGGTGCGATCCACCTGCTCCGCCGCTTCGACGTGGAGCTGAACGGTGCGAAGGTTGTAGTCATCGGCCGCGGAGTGACGGTCGGCCGCCCGATCGGCCTGATGCTCACCCGCCGCAGCGAGAACTCCACCGTCACCCTCTGCCACACCGGAACCAAGGACCTGGCGGCGGAGACGAAGGCCGCGGACGTGATCGTCGCCGCCGCCGGCGTGCCGCACATGATCACCGCGGACATGGTCAAGCCGGGCGCGGCGATCCTGGACGTGGGAGTCTCCCGCGGCGAGGACGGCAAGCTGAAGGGCGACGTTCACCCGGACGTGTGGGACGTCGCCGGCGCCGTCTCCCCGAACCCCGGGGGAGTAGGCCCGCTGACCCGCGCCTTCCTGGTGCGCAACGTCGTCGAGCGCGCGGAGAAGCTGCTGCGTGGCTAATCGCTCCCGCCCAGCTCGCATCGGCGACGCTCGCCAGCAGCTCCTCGATAACCCCCACGACCGGAACAACCCGCCCTCCCGGCTCTCCCGCTCCGTCCAATACGCACTGCTGGGGCTGTTCGGGCTGATGCTGCTGGCTGTGCTGGCGCTGTTGTTGGTGGACAGGTGGCGTCGAGCTAGCGTGATGCTGGGCAGCGCGATGATCTACCTGGCCGTGCTTCGCCTACTCCTGGATTCCCGGGTGCTGGGTGTGCTGGCGGTGCGTTCGCGCAAGTTCGATACCGCCTTTACCGCCGTCATCGGCGTGATCATTCTGTGGATCGCCGTGAGTGTTGACCCGCTGACCAGCTAATCCCGCGCAGTATCTTCGGCACCCTCGGTACCTTCGGCGATGATCTCCGCCTTCGCCAGGAACTTAGCCAACACCTGGCCCATCTGGCGCGATTCGATGAGGAACCCATCGTGGCCCGTGGGAGAGGTGATTTTCGACATGCCGATGAAGTCCCCCAAGTTGCGCGACAGGTGCTCCTGCTGGTGCAGCGGGTACAGAATGTCGGTATCCACACCCACTACCATCGTCGGCACCTCACACGAGCCCAGAGCGGCGTTCATGCCACCCCGGCCACGGCCGACGTCGTGCCTGTTTAGCGCGTCGGTGAGCACCACGTAGCTACCCGCGTCGAAGCGCGCAACCAGCTTCTCAGCCTGGCGATCCAGGTAACTCTCCACCGCGAAGCGCTGGTGCGGGTCGCGGTACGGCCCGTAGGGGTTTTCGCCGTTTTGCGGATCCACACCGAAACGCTCATCGACTTCCAGCTCGCCCCGGTACGTCAGGTGCGCGATGCGTCGGGCTTGGCCTAGCCCGTGCGAAGGAACCTCGCCTGTGCCGTAGTAGTCGCCACCGTGCCAGGCCGGATCCGCCTCGATGAAGCGGATCTGGCTGGACTGCAGGCCGATCTGCCACGCAGACGCACGCGCGCTCACCGCGATCGGCAGAGCCGCGTTGACCATCTCCGGGTACATGAGCGACCACTCCAGCACCCGCGCCCCGCCCATAGAGGCGCCAATCAAGGCATGGATCTTTGTGACGCCCACACGCTCCAACAACAACCGTTCCGCCGTAACCATGTCACGGATCGACAGGGCGGGGAATCGCGACCCCCATGCCTTGCCGTCGGGGTGCGGCGAACTCGGGCCGGTGGATCCCTGGCAGCCGCCCAGCACATTCGCGCAGAGCACCAGGTAGCGGGTGGTGTCGATCGGCTTGTTCGGACCCACCATGTCCGCCCACCAGTCGGCAGCATTGCCATCGCCGGTGAGGGCATGCTCGATCAGCACAATCGGCCGCTCCTCTGGGGACAGCCCCGGCTCGGGGCCAGCGGAGAACTCGGCATAGTCCGCGGCGCCATCCGGAGAGTCGTAGAACGCGAAGTAGCGGAGTTCGGCGTCAGAAATAGCTACACCCGCCTCCGTGACCACGTCGCCGATAGAGACCGTGCGCGACGCGCCAGAAGCGGGGAGGAACTCGGGGTTCATGGAATCAGCCTAAAGCCTAGAAACCAACCGGCCTTAAATGGCCGCGAAGCCGCGCTTCAGGTCGTCGATGATGTCGGTGATGTCCTCGATGCCCACAGACAGACGAACCGTAGCGTGGGAGACACCCGCGCGGGCCAGGCCATGCGCATCGGACTGCGAGTGGGTGGTGGTGGCTGGGTGCACCACCAGGGAACGCACATCGCCGACATTCGCCAGGTCAGAGTGCAGCTGTAGAGCATCGATGAAGGCCCAAGCCTTTTCCTTCGCCTCCTCCGAGGTTGGATCGTCGACCTTCAGATCGAAGCTCAAGACAGAGCCGGTGTATTCCAAGCCCAGCTCCTCCTTGACCTTGAACCACGGGGAGGTCGGCAGGCCCGCGTAGTTCACGGTGGCTACCTGCGGCTGCTCGGCCAGGAACTCCGCCACGGCCTTCGCGTTCTCGTTGTGCTTGGCGATGCGCAAGGTCAGGGTATCCAGGCCCTGGGCCACAACCCATGCGTTGAACGGGGAGAGGGTGGCGCCCGTGTCGCGGATAATGCCTGCGCGGAGCTTCATGCCGAAGGCAGCCGGGGCCAGGTCCACGTACTTCAGGCCGTGGTAGGCCGGGTCCGGGTTGACGAAGCCGGGGAAGACCGGCTGGCCGTCGCGCTCGACGGACCAGTCGAAGGAGCCGCCATCGACGATGATGCCGCCCAGTCCCGAGCCGTTGCCCGTGTAGAACTTCGTCAGGGATGCAACCACAATGTC
The DNA here is from genome assembly GCF_039907245.1 of Corynebacterium sp. c24Ua_83. NCBI lineage: Bacteria > Bacillati > Actinomycetota > Actinomycetes > Mycobacteriales > Corynebacteriaceae > Corynebacterium > Corynebacterium sp. c24Ua_83. Next base: position 147,995 of record NZ_JASBOI010000004.1, read on the forward strand.
CGCGCCCAACTCCAACGGGCGGACCAGGGCGGCGGTGGCCAGGGTATTGTCTACGATCAGCGGGACCTGGTTTGCGTGGGCGACCTCCGCGACGGCCGGGATGTTCAGTACGTCTGCTTGCGGGTTTGCGAAGGTCTCTGCAAAGAAGGCCTTGGTGTTCGGGCGGACGGCGGCCTGCCAGGACTCCGGGTCGTCGGGGTTTTCCACGAAGGTGGTCTCGATGCCCAGCTTCGGCAGGGTGTGCTGCAACAGGGTCTCGGTGCCGCCGTAGAGGCGCGGGGAGGCGACGATGTGGTCGCCGGTACCGGCCAGGTTGAGGATCGCGGCGGTCTCGGCAGCCATGCCGGAGGCGAAAGCGACTGCGTGTACGCCGCCTTCCAGGGAGTTCAGGCGGTTCTCCAGCGCCTCGACGGTGGGGTTGGTCAGGCGGGAGTAGATGGGGCCCAGGTCTTCCAGGTGGAAGCGCTGCTTGGCGTGCTCTGCGTCGTTGAAGACGTAGCTAGTGGTGAAGTGGATCGGCAGGTTGCGCGCGCCGGTGTCGCCGACGGGCTGGCCCGCGTGGATCTGGCGGGTGGCGAAGCCCCACTGCTCTGCGTTCTCGTTGTTGTACTTCGGCATTGGTGTGGTCCTTTGGGTTTGTTGTTGGTTGGCGCTTTGGTTTGCTGTTTAGCTTTGCTGTGTTACGACGATAGACCCACGTGCGCTAAAAGTAAACCGCTCTGTCTACTTTTTTCTTATTGACGCCATAAAGTCCCAGTTGGGAGAGTATTTGCTGCTTGCGAAAACGCTGTACCGCTTGGTCTAGAACTACTCTGCTTCCGTCTGCTATGTTGCCGCTGAGCTCCGCGGCTTTGCTGCTTTGCTGGTGCATGCGTCTCTCAGACTTGCCGCTCACTCTCCTCTGCAGCTCCGCCGTGCAGCTTTGGTGGCCCTGCTGAGGTGGGGTGCCTCTGCCGGGGTGAAATGTCGGAAAAGTTGCAAAACGTTATTGGTGGTAATATTCATTAGTGTAAATGTGCTGGTCACGGGGCTGCGCGACCGAGCCTCGTTTTTGACCACGAGACGTTTTGCAACTTTTCCGACATTTAAGGCGCTTCGTGCTACCGGTGGCGCCCCTGCCGCCTATGTTCTGCAAGATTTCCGACACCTAAGGCCTCGTTGGTAGGCCAAATGTCGCTAGAACGGGAATGTGTTATCGACGACCGTTTGCAAATATGTAAAACCGCTGGTCAGGAAGTTGGCGCTGAAGCGATGCATTTTTCAGCGGCGGCGTATTCCCGATCTAACGACATTTGGGGCTTCTGGGGTCCGGCTGAGTGGGGCTGGAGGGAGGCGGGTGTGAGGATAGTGGGGATGATGAGGCTAGTGGGCTGGTGAGAATGGCGGGGATGGGTGATGGGGCTGGTGAGCTGGTGGGCAGCTGGCGGGCGCGAGCATAAGAAAACCCCAGCGCCAGTAGTAAAGTGCCAGCGCCGGGGTTATTGCGGGCCGAGAGCCGAGCCGGGCCGAGAACCAGCGGGCTAAAGCCGAGATTCGGCGGGCTCGAGCCGAGAGCCAGCGGGATGGGGCCGCGGCCCAGGGCCCAGAGCCCACCCAGCCCGGCGGCTACTTGTTGGTGTTCAGGCCGTCGATGATCTCATTGAACGTCGAGGACGGGCGCATCACAGCGTTCGTCTTCTCGTCGTTCGGCCAGTAGTAACCGCCCAGGTCCACCTCGTGGCCCTGAATATCCAGCAGCTCCTGGGAGATCTTCTCCTCGTTGGCCTCGAGGGCGTCAGCAACGGGCTTAAAGATCTCCGCCAGCTCAGCATCGCGAGTCTGGTCAGCCAGCTCGCGAGCCCAGAACTTCGCCAAGTAGAAGTGGGAGCCGCGGTTGTCGATCTCGCCGACCTTGCGGGACGGAGACTTCGACTCGTTCAGCACGGACTCGGTGGCGGCATCCAGTGCGTCGCCCAGGATCGGGGTGCGCGGGTTGTCGTCGGTCTCCTGCAGCTTGCGCAGGGACTCCGCCAGCGCCAGGAACTCACCCAGGGAATCCCAACGCAGGTGGTTCTCCTCCACCAGCTGGGCCACGTGCTTCGGCGCGGAACCACCCGCACCGGTCTCGAATAGGCCACCGCCGGCGATCAGCGGAACCACGGAAAGCATCTTCGCGGAAGTGCCCAGCTCCATGATCGGGAACAGATCCGTCAGGTAGTCGCGCAGCACGTTGCCGGTGACGGAAATCGTGTCCTCGCCAGCTCGGATGCGGTCGATGGACAGCTGCATTGCCTCCTCCGGCGGAAGAATGCGGATATCCAGACCCTCGGTGTCGTGATCCTTCAGGTAGGTCTCCACCTGCTTCTGCACGTTCCGGTCGTGCGCGCGCTCCGGATCCAGCCAGAACACAGCCGGGGCGCCGGTAGCGCGGGCGCGCTTCACGGCCAGCTTCACCCAGTCCTGCAGCGGGATGTCCTTGGCCTGGCACGCACGCCAGATGTCGCCCTCGGCAACCTCGTGCTCCATCAGCACGTCGCCGGCGCCATTCAGCACCTGTACGCGGCCCTCGGACTCGATGCGGAAGGTCTTGTCGTGGGAACCGTACTCCTCGGCCTTCTGCGCCATCAGGCCCACGTTCGGCACAGTGCCCATCGTGGTCGGGTTGAAGGCGCCGTTCTTGCGGCAGTCGTCGATAACGACCTGGTAGATGCCCGCGTAGGAGGAATCCGGCAGAACCGCCAGCGCATCCTGGGTCTCGTCGTTCTTGTTCCACATCTGGCCGGAGGTGCGGATCATCGCCGGCATGGAAGCATCCACAATCACGTCGGAGGGCACGTGCAGGTTGGTGATGCCCTTGTCGGAGTTCACCATCGCCAGATCCGGGCCGTCGGTCAGAGCCTTGTCGAAGGCCTCGCGGATCTCGGTCGAGTTGTCCACCTGCTCCGCATCCAGTGCGTCCAGGATGGCGCCCAGGCCGTTCTCGCCGTTCAGGCCTGCCGGCAGCAGCTGGTCGCCGTACTGCTCGAACACGTCGTGGAAGTATGCGCGCACCGCGTGGCCGAACATGATCGGGTCGGAGACCTTCATCATCGTGGCCTTCAGGTGTACGGAGAACAGCACGCCCTCCGCCTTCGCGCGAGCCACCTGAGCCCGGAAGAAAGTGCTGAGAGCCTCGGCGCGCATCACCGTGGCGTCAACAATCTCCTTGTCCAGCACTGGTAGCTCTTCCTTCAGCACCTGCGTCTCACCGTTCGGCTTGACCAGCTGGATGCGCAGCGTGTCATCGCCGTCCATAATGACCGACTGCTCGTTGTGGCGGAAGTCGTCGGCCTCCATCGTGGCGACGTTCGTCTTGGAATCCGGCGACCACTTGCCCATGGAGTGCGGGTGTTTGCGAGCGAAGTTCTTCACGGCCTTCGGCGCACGGCGGTCGGAGTTTCCTTCGCGCAGCACCGGGTTAACGGCGGAGCCCTTCACGGAGTCGTAGCGGGCCTGCGCGTCGCGCTCCTCGTCGGTCTTCGGCTCGGAGGGGTAATCCGGCAGGTCGTAGCCTGCCTTCTGTAGCTCCGCGATGGCTGCCTGCAGCTGCGGGATAGACGCAGAGATGTTCGGCAGCTTGATGATGTTCGCATCCGGGGTCTTGGCCAGCTCGCCGAGCTCAGCCAGAGCGTCGTCAACCTTCTGCTCCTCGGGCAGCACGTCGGAGAACGCGGCCAGGATGCGGGCGGCCAGCGAAATATCGCGGGTCTCCACATCCACTCCAGAGGTCGAAGCAAAAGCCTCCACAATCGGCTTCAAAGAATACGTCGCCAAGAGTGGGGCTTCGTCGGTGCGGGTGTAGATGATCTTTGCCATGTGGCGTTCGTCTCCCAGCCTCTAGTTAGTCAGTTGGTCTTTTAGTGGTTTACGATCCAAGAATACGGCAAATAACAAACCTGTGAATAGTACGGGGTTATTGCCCACCGCGCGGCCTGTTCGGTTTTAAAGCTTGAAAATTTTTTTTTGACGCCTACCCGCCGCGCTTTTGCGACCCACTCGCCGCACTTCCCGCAGCCCCGTCAACCCGCCTATCAACCTGCCCTTTTACCCGTCCCTACAACTAATGAAAGCGAGCGATGCCCGTGAGCGAAACGAAACTTACAAAGTTGCCCTCCCGCCGCCCGGTTCCGCGCCAGACGGAGATCTCCACCCGCCACCGTTACATCGCCATGGTGGCGATGGCCCTGGGCGGCTTCGGCATCGGCACCACGGAGTTCGTGGCGATGGGTTTGCTGAACCTCATCGCGGAGGACTTCGCTATCTCGGAGGACCAGGCCGGCCACGTGATCTCCGCCTACGCGCTGGGCGTGGTCGTCGGCGCCCCGCTGATCACCACGCTCACGGGTTCGATCCCGCGCCGCCGCTTGGCGCTGCTGCTGATGGGCGCCTTCGTGATCGGCAACGGCCTGAGTGTCTTCGCGCACTCCTATGGGATCCTTATGCTCTCCCGCTTCATCGCGGGCTTCCCGCACGGCGCCTACTTCTCCGTCACGGCGCTGATCGCCGCCTCCATGGCTCCGAACGGCAAGCGCGGTAAAGCCGTGGCATTGACGGGCATGGGGCTTTCCATCGCCACCGTCATCGGCGTGCCGATCGCGCAGTGGCTGGGTTCCACCTTCGGCTGGAACGCGGCCTTCGCGATGGTCGCGGCCATCGGCGTGGTCACCTTCGTCGCCCTGTGGTTCACAGTGCCGCACATGACGTTGATGCCGCGCACGAAGCCACTGACGGAGCTCGGCGCGCTGGTGAACTCGCAGGTACTCATGACCCTCGCCATCGGCACCGTCGGCTTCGGCGGCATGTTCGCGGTCTACACCTATATCTCTTGGACGCTCACGGAGAACGCGGGCTTCAACGGAAACCTCATCTGGATTCCGCTGATGGTCTACGGCATCGGCATGGTCATCGGCACGTATATCGGCGGTGTGTTGGCCGACCGGAACTTGGAGTACGCGATCCTCAGCACCCTGCTGTCCCTGATCGTCGTCCTTTCCGCCTTTTACTTCCTGTCCCACAACGCGGTGGCGGGCATCATCAACTTCGGCGTGATCGGTTTGTTGGGCTCCACCCTGGTGCCGAACCTGCAGACCCGCCTGATGGATGTAGCGGGCGAGGCACAGACCCTCGCCGCGGCGCTGAACCACTCGGCGCTGAACATGGCTAATGCGGCGGGAGCGGCGGTCGGCGGTGCCGTCATCGCCGCTGGTTATGGTTATTCCACCCCGGCGCTCGCCGGTGCGGCTATGGCCGCCTGTGGCGCGCTGCTGTGGATTCCTGCCTACTATTTGCGACGCCGTCAGCTCGCGGCTGCCCGGGCGTAGATCCTAGAGCTTTAAGGAAAAGTAAGGGTTAGTGGTCAGGGTTAGTAGGGTAGGGACTCATGAAGTCACTGACTATTGCGACGGTTAACGTCAATGGAATTCGGGCGGCAGCGAAGGTGCGCCACGAGGACAACCAGGGGATCCTGCCGTGGCTTAAAGCCACGCCTGCGGACGTGGTGCTGATGCAGGAAGTGCGCGCGGACGAAAAGCAGACGCGCGTTGCCCTGGAGCCCGTTCTGGACGAGTGGCACCTGGCTCAGGCGCCGGCCGCCGCCAAGGGGCGCGCCGGGGTGGCCATCTTGTCGCGTTTGCCCCTGCGGGACGTGCAGATCGGCTTCGGTGACGGTCCAGGAAGCGAGGAGTTCGCCGACTCCGGCCGCTACATCGAGGCCACGGTGGATGCCGGGGACTTGCCGGTGCGCGTGGCCTCCCTATACTTGCCCAGCGGCTCGGCGGGGACGGAGAAGCAGGACGAGAAGTACCGCTTCCTGGATTCCTTCGGCGAGTACCTGCACAACCGGGCTGCACAGGCCGAGAAGGCCGGACACCCCGAGCTGGTGGTCGGCGGAGACTGGAACATCTGCCACCGCCGCGAGGACCTGAAGAATTGGAAAACCAACCGCAAGAAGTCCGGCTTCCTGCCCGACGAGCGGGCCTTCATGGATTCCCTGTTGGGCACCTTCCCGGACGATGCCACCCAGGTGGCGGATGCCGAGGATTCCGGCCGCAACGGCAACCCCGCAGGCGTGGCCGGGGACTTCTTCGGGGCAGTGGACTACGCGCCGGGGGATCTTGCCAGTGCCCGCCTGGCCGCCGGTGCGGTGGAGGAGCCGCACTACTTTGACGTGATGCGCCGGGTGCTGCCCGACCAGGCCGGGCCTTACTCCTGGTGGACCTATCGCGGCCAGGCTTTCGATACCGACGCGGGCTGGCGCATCGACCTACAGGTGGCCACTCGCGGCATGCTGGAACGCGCGCTGACCGCCAACAATGTGTGGGTGGATAAGGCCGCGGCCTACGACCAGCGCTGGTCCGACCACTCGCCGGTGCTGGTGGAGTACGCATGCTGACCGTCCTCTACGTCCTGGGGCTAACCGCCGAATCAATGACGGCGGCACTAGCCGCGGGACGTCAGCGGATGGACATGTTCGGCGTCATGCTCATCGCCTCCGTGACCGCCTTCGGCGGCGGCACGGTGCGTGACCTGCTGTTCGGCCACTACCCGCTGCGCTGGGTGGACGAGCCGATCTTCCTGGCCATCGTGCTGGGCGCCGCGCTGGTGACGGTGCTCGCCAGCTTCTTGATGGATTACTTCCGCACCATCTTCCTGGTGCTCGACGCAGTGGGCCTTTCCACCTTCGCCCTGCTGGGTGCCCAGGTGGCACTGGAGCTGGGCTACCACCCCCTGATCGTCGTCGTATCCTCCGTGGTGACCGGCGTGTTCGGCGGCGTGCTGCGCGATGTTTTGTGCGACCGGGTGCCACTGGTGTTCAGCGAGGAGCTCTACGCCTCCATCGCCATCCTCGTAGCGGTGATGTACATGGGCATGCTGCACTTCAACCTGGACGAGACCATCGGCACCCAGCTGGTCATCGTCATTTGCCTGATCTTCGCCTTCGGCCTGCGCCTACTGGCGATCTTCTACCGCATTTCCCTGCCTGTCTTCGAATACCAGGAGCGCGAATACCTCCGCGACCCCGCCGGGCGACTGACCATGTGGGCGCTCAACAAAGCCGGGGTGCAGCGCCGCGAGATGCGTCGGCGCAGCGTTGGCGCTCCGAAGGCGCCGAAGGACAAGTCCGGGCAGAAGAAGCGCAAGAGGAAAAACCGGTTCGAACTGGTCGATCGGGGAGAGTATGAATATGGGGACGAGCGGGCGTCACAAAACCCGCCCGAAGAACCCCGGAACAGCGACGAGTAGGGTTACATAATATGAACCAACCTGCGAAGAAACAGCGCGTCGTTTCCGGCTTGCAGCCGACCAGCGATTCCTACCACCTGGGCAACTACTTGGGAGCAGTCAAGCAGTTTATCCAGTTGCAGGAAGACTACGAGACCTTTTACTTCATCCCTGACCAGCACGCCATCACCGTGCCCGGCTACAGCCCCAAAGACCTGCGCAAGCGCACCCTCGCGGGCGTGGCACAGCTGCTGGCACTTGGCATCGACCCGGAGCGCTCCACCCTGTACGTGCAGTCCCACGTGCCGGAGCATGCGCAGCTGGCATGGGTGCTGATGTGCATCACCGGCGACGGCGAGGCGCGCCGCATGACGCAGTTTAAGGACAAGTCCGCCAAGCAGGGCGGCGACAACACCACCTCCGGCCTGTACGCCTACCCGATGCTCATGGCCGCGGACATTCTGCTGTACCGCCCACACCTGGTGCCGGTCGGCGAAGACCAGCGTCAGCACCTGGAGCTCACCCGCAACCTGGCGGAGCGTTTCAACTCCCGTTACAAGAAGACCTTCGTGGTGCCCGAGGGCTTCATCCCCGAGGGCGCGGCCAAGATCTACGACCTGCAGAACCCGACGGCCAAGATGTCGAAGTCCACGGACAACCCCAAGGGTCTGATTAACCTGCTGGACGACCCGAAGGTCTCGGCCAAGCGCATTCGTTCGGCAGTGACCGACAACGACGGCGAGATCCGCTACGACAAGGAAAACAAGCCGGGCGTATCGAACCTGCTGGTCATCCAGTCCGCGCTGGGGGATAAGAGCATCGACGAACTGGTGGAGAGCTACCAGCAGGCCGGCTCTGGCTACGGCGACCTGAAGAAGGACACGGCCGAGGTACTGGAGTCGTTCTGCACCCCACTGCGCCAGCGCTTCGACGAGTACATGGCCGACCCCGCCGAGCTGAACCGCATCCTCGCCGGTGGTGCGGAGCGCGCCCGCGAGATCGCTTCGAAGACCATCGAACAGGTCTACGAGCGCGTGGGCTTCCTGGCGGAAGTAAAGCAGTAGCGAAGCAATAACGCGGAACAACTATCGCGAAACAGTAAAGCACGGCAGCCCCCGCCGTGCTTTACTAATGTGAAGAACTTTCAAGACGAGACGACCGGAAGGAAGGGCCGTCCCCTTGGCGACCACCGATCCTGATAAGAGCAAGCTGGATAACTACGGCGTGGAGCGATCCCGCAAGGACGATCCAGGTCCGCTGGATAAGTACCGCGACAAGTGGCCGTGGCTGGACCACGTGCTGCGGATGCAGGATCGGTACTCCGAGCAGGGCGGTAACCAGTTCGCCGCCGGCATCACCTACTTCTCGGTGATGACGATCTTCCCGCTGATGATGCTGACCCTGGCCGTGCTGGCCATGGTCCTGGCGGGCAACGAGCGGCTGCTGAACGACGTCATGGACAGGGTCGCCAACATGGGCGACGGCAGCATGGGAGATGTGCTGCAGACCATCATCGAGCAGTCCATCGAACAGAGGAAGTCCGTGTTCTCCATCGGTCTGCTGCTGGCCCTGTGGACCGGACTGGGCTGGATCGCCCACCTGCGCCTGGGCGTTTCCGCGATGTGGAAGGTCGACGGCACGCCTTCTGGTTTCGTCTCCGGTAAGGTCAAGGACCTGATTGGCCTGGTTGGCCTGCTGGTCTCCCTGATCGCCGCCTTCGCCATTACCACCATCGGCAACTCCGGCCTGACCACCCAGTTGCTGGGTGCGGTTGGCCTGGACCACGTGCCGGGCATTCGCTACATCACCTTCGCGGTGGCTCTGCTGGTGGCGCTAATCGCCAACTTCTGCGTGTTCTTCTGGATGATCCTCTACCTGCCGCGCACCAAGGTGCCCCGTAGGTCCGCAGTGAAGGCCGCCGTCATCGGCGCGATCCTGTTCGAGATCTTCAAACAGTTCGCCACCATCTTCTTCTCCAACGCGCTATCCAACCCCGCCGGCGCGGCCTTCGGCCCGGTGATCGGTGTGATGGTGCTGATGTACTTCATCTGGCGCATCCTGCTGTACTGCTCCGCGTGGGCTGCGACCACGCCGGAATCCCTGGCTAGTCTGCGCCCGGATGCGCCGCCGGCCGCCGTTATTCGCGTGCGCCAGGAGGTGCGTGCGGGTAGCACCGACGCCAACCGCGCCGGCCTGCTCGGCATCGGCGCGGCCGCGGGCGTGGTCGTTGGCGGATTGGTCACCAAGATCTTCAAGCGCTAGCGACCAGCTGCGAGCGTGGGGCGCGGATGCAGCTAGGATCTTTAGACATGATTGACTCTGACATCATCGCGTCCCTTCCCAAAGTAGAGCTCCACGACCACCTGGACGGCGGCGTGCGCCCCGCCACGCTGGTCGAGCTCGCCGAGAAGATCGGCTACGAGCTGCCCACCACCGACCCGGCGGAGCTGGAGAAGTGGTTCTACGAGGCGGCGAACTCCGGCGACCTGCCGACCTACCTCACCACCTTCGACCACACCACCGCCGTCATGCAGACCGCCGAGGGGCTGGTGCGCATCACCCGCGAGGCCGTCGAGGACCTGGCCGCAGATAATGTTTGCTACGCCGAACTGCGCTACGCCCCCGAGCAGCACCAGGCCGATGGCCTTTCCCTGCAACAGGTCGTCGAGGCCACCGTGCAGGGCGTGAAGGAGGGCGAGCGCCTGGTCGCCGAGCGCGGCGGGCGCATCCACGTGCGCCTGATCCTCTGCGCCATGCGCCACGCGGACCGCTCCGAGGAGATCGCTCAGCTCACGGTGGACAACTACGGCGAGCACACCCCGGGCGAAGGTTACGTGGTGGGCTTCGACATTGCCGGCGCCGAGGATGGCTTCCCGCCGTCGAAGCATGCCGCTGCGTTCGACCTGCTGCGCAAGAACCTCGTTCCTTTCACCATTCACGCTGGTGAGGCCGCCGGTGTGGACTCTCTTCGTGACGCCCTAGCGCAGGGCGCCCGACGCATCGGCCACGGCGTGCGTGTGTACGAGGACTTTAATGCCACCATGAGCGGCATCGAGCTGGGTCCGGTCGCCCGCTTCATGCGCGACCAGCGCATCGCCCTGGAGATCTGCCCGACTTCCAATACGCAGACGGGTATCTGCGACGACGTGGCGGAACACCCGTTTGGGTTGCTGTACGAGATGGGCTTCTTCTGCACCGTGAACACGGATAACCGCCTGGTTTCCGGCACCACGATGTCCCGCGAGTTCGAGCTGCTGGCCGAGCACTGCGACCTGGAGCTGTGGCAGCTGCTGGAGCTTACGAGTAATGCGCTGCAGGTGGCCTACTGCGACGAGGGGCTGCGCGAGGACCTCGAGCGCAACGTGATCTATCCGGCCTACGCCGAGGTCGGCAACAGCCTGCCAGATGAGGCCCTGGACGCAGGCGACGCGGAGGGCACCGAGTTTTCCAACGGCATGCAGCGCCTGCACGGCCACGGCCAGCCGCACGGCGCGGGTGTTGCAGCGGGCACGGGCCAGCAGGATATTGAGCTTTCTATGGAGAACCTCAGGGCCGAGCTGGAGGAGCTGGGCCTCAGCCTGGATGATGACGAAAGCGACGGCGAAGCGGACGACCAAACCTCCAGCTAGACGCATCTGAATGCTTTAAGTTAGCCCGCTTGGGGTTGGGTTTTGCCCCTGTGAACTGGCAAAATGCTCTGCATGGCGAATTCTTGGGGAATTAAGTTCAACCTCCGCCGTGCGGTGGCGATGCTGGTGATTATGTGCACTGGCGCGGTACTTGCCGCGTGCTCGGAGACCGGTGGTCGGCCGCGTGGCGGTGCGTCCGGCGACGGCGGCGGGGGAGTGGATACCCCGCGATACACCGTGGCGATGGTGAGCCACGGCGCGCCGGGCGATACCTTCTGGGATCTCGTCCGCGCAGGCGCGGAGGATGCTGCCAAGAAGAACAACCTGGAGCTCCGCTACAGCTCCTCCCCGCAGGCACCTGACCAGGCGAACCTGGTGCAGAATGCCATCGATTCCAACGTCGACGGCCTGGCCCTGACCATGCCCACCCCGGAGGCTCTGGGCCCGGCGGCGAAGCGCGCGGCGAAGGCGGACATTCCCGTGGTCGGCCTGAACTCCGGCATGGAGCACTACAAGAAGTACGACGTCAGCGCCTTCTTCGGCCAGGACGAATCCGTCGCCGGCGAGCGCGCCGGCGAGCGCCTGTCGAAGGACGGCGCCAAGAAGGTGCTGTGCGTCATCCACGAGCAGGGCAACCCTAGCCAGGAGTCCCGCTGTGCGGGCATCAAGAAGGGCCTCGGCGGCGGTTCCGTGGAGAACCTCTACGTCAACGGCATGGATCTGACCAGCGTGCAGTCCACCGTGCAGGCCAAGCTGGCGCAGCAGAAGGACATCGACTGGGTCATGGGCCTGGTCGCCCCCGTCGCGCTGACGGCCGTGCAGGCCAAGGAGCAGGCCGGTTCCAAGGCGAAGATCTCCACCTTCGACACCAACGCGGAGCTCGTCGCCGCGATCAAGAAGGGCACCATCGAGTGGGCTGTGGACCAGCAGCCCTACCTGCAGGGCTACATGGCCATCGACGCGCTCTGGCTGGCCAAGCGCAACGGCTCCACCGTGGGTGGCGGCCAGCCGGTGCTGACCGGCCCGTCGTTCGTGGATAAGTCCAACGTGGACACTATCGCGGACGCGGCCAAGGAAGGATTGCGATGAAAGCGATGAGTATCCTTAAGCGTCCCGAGTTCACCTCGGTTCTCGGCGCGGTCCTGATCTTTACACTGTTCATGATCGTCGCGCCGTCGTTCCGCTCCCTCGATGCGTTCTCCACGGTGCTGTACGCCAGCTCCACGATGGGCATCATCTCCCTGGCCGTCGGCTTGCTGATGATCGGCGACGAGTTCGACCTCTCCTCCGGCGTGGCCGTCACCACCGCCGCCCTGGCCGCCACAATGCTGAACTACAACTTCTGGCTGAACTCCTGGGTGGGCGTATTCCTCTCCCTGCTGATCGCCCTGGCCATCGGCGCCTTCAACGGAATGATGGTGATGCGCACGGGCATTCCGTCGTTCCTCATCACCCTGGCCGCGTTCCTGATGCTGCAGGGCATCAACCTGGCTGTTACGAAGCTGGTCACCGGCCAGGTCGCCACCCCGTCGATCGCCGACATGGAGGGCTTCGAATCCGCCAAGGCCGTCTTCGCCTCCTCGATCAACGTCTTCGGTGTGGAGGTTAAGACCATCGTCTTCTGGTGGCTCCTCTTCGTGGCCCTGGCCAGCGTGCTGCTGTTCAAGACGCGCTTCGGCAACTGGATCTTCGCCGTCGGCGGCGATGCCGAGGCCGCCCGCGCCACCGGTGTGCCCGTCCGCCGAGTGAAGGTGATCCTGTTCATGTTCGTCGGCTTCGCCGCCTGGTTCGTGGGCATGCACAACCTCTTCGCCTTCGATTCCATCCAGGCCGGCCAGGGTGTGGGCAACGAGTTCCTCTACATCATCGCCGCGGTCATCGGCGGCTGTGCCCTCACTGGTGGGCGCGGCACCGCCATCGGCACGGCCATCGGCGCGCTGATCTTCGGCATGACGAACCAGGGCATCGTCTACGCGGGTTGGAACCCGGATTGGTTCAAGTTCTTCCTGGGGGCCATGCTGCTGTTTGCGGTGCTCACCAACAACTCTGTCTCCAAGTTCACTTCGGGAGGTCGCAGCTAAATGTCTTCGTCTATTGACGCCACCCCGATTATCAGCCTCCGCAATGTGGACAAGGACTATGGCGATGTCCACGTGCTGAAGGACATTGACCTGGATATCTATCCGGGCAAGGTGACCTGCATCTTGGGTGACAACGGTGCGGGCAAGTCCACCCTGATCAAGATCCTCGCCGGCCGGCACAAGCACACCAGTGGCGAAGTGCTGGTCGACGGCGAGGAGGTCCACTTCAACGGCCCGAAGGATGCCCTGGATAAGGGCATCGCCACCGTCTACCAGGATTTGGCCGTGGTCGGACAGATGTCCGTGTGGCGGAACTTCTTCTTGGGCCAAGAGCTCACCGGGCGTTTCGGCCTGCTGCGTGCCGACGAGATGCGCCGCATCGCGTCCGAGGAGCTGGAGAAGATGGGAGTGCACCTGGACGATGTCGAGGTGCCCATCGCCAACCTCTCCGGTGGCCAGAGGCAGGTCGTGGCCATCGCGCGGGCTGTGTACTTCGGCGCGCGAGTGATCATTCTGGACGAGCCAACCGCAGCGTTGGGCGTCAAACAATCCGGCATGGTGTTGCGCTTCATCAAGTCCGCCGCCGAAGGTGGGGTGGGTGTGGTGCTGATTACCCACAATCCCCACCATGCGTATCTGGTGGGCAGTCACTTTGTGCTGCTGAACATGGGCGAGCAGACTCTGGACGCGGATTATTCCGAGGTCACTCTGGAGCAGCTGACGCTGGAGATGGCCGGCGGGGGCGAATTGGATTCTCTCAACCACGAGCTGCGGGATTTAAGTTAAGCTAAATGCCTGTATAACGACGTTCTAAGGATGGGAGCTGACCCAAGCCGTGGCGCATTACAACCTGTACGAGTCGCTTGGGATTGACCGGGGCACAAGTACTCAGGACATCGCAGAGGATATCGATAAGCGCCTGAGCACGGGTAACACCTCCAACCCGGGAGGGGAGGACGAGCTGCAGGTGGCGCGTCAGGTGATTGCGGATCCGACGAAGCGCGGCATGTACGATGCCCGCCTGGACGATCCGAATGCCCCCGAGATCGACATTGCCGCGCTGCGTGACCTGGGTGAGATGCAGGTGCCGGAGCAGGGGCAGGCGCAGCCCCAACAGTTCCAGCAGCCCGGTCAGCCGCAACAACCACAGCGACCACAGCAACCTAAGCAGCCGTCCAAGCTGAAGCGCGAGTTCGCCCGTTCCTCGAAGCTGGCGCTGACCGTGGCGGCTATTGTCCCCCTCCTGGCAGTCCTGGTTCTGTTCGGTGCCTACAAGGGTGTGAGCTGGTTCTTCGGCGACGAGTGCGAGGTAAAGAACCTTTCCCAGGAGTTTCTGGATCTGCGCAAGAAAGGCGAGACCCAGATGTGGATGGACGATCACGTCGGCAAGGAATTCATGTCCGATGCCTCGGATTACTTCGACCTGGACGACGGCGGATACGAGGGCATGAATAAGGAGTTTGACGCCCTCGCTCTCCAGCCCAGAGAAGTCACCAAGAGCAACGATTTCGCCCGGTTTGTCCTGACCGAGGAGAGCGTTGACCGCTACAAGGACTTCTACCTTGTCTCCGTGGAGGACAACAACGGCAAGCTGAAGGGCCTACTGTTCTTCGGCGTGGGCAATAGCGGCCCGAAGCTGCTGAACATGAATATTCTCGACCGCTAGGGGTCGGAACACCGCATGAGTAATAACAACTGGAATAACTGGAACCCCAACTATCCTGCGCAGCAGGCCCCGCAGCCGCAGCAGAATAAGACCTCTCCCTGGGTGTATTCCATCGTCGCAATCTCCGTGGTGGCGCTGCTGGTCGCGGGCGTGCTGACGGCCACGGCAGTTATGGGGAAGGACGGCGGCAATGGCGAGGAATCGCCGGTAGCGGCGGAGACGGTGGCGTCCAAAAAGAGCAGCGAGAGCCCCGCCACGACCACCGAGCGTGAAAAGACTAGCGAAGCGGAGCCAACCCCGGAGGACGAGCCAACCTCGGAGGAGCCGCGAGGCAGTGGATCTTCCAGTCCAGAATATAGGTTGAGCAGCTATGGCTGGGAGGGCAGCCCCGCGCACTGCAATGCTGACGACCAGTGGCTGTACGCAGCCTATGGCGACGGCGATTATGTCGTGGTGTGCAAGGTCGGGGAGTACGGCGACTATTACTACCGAAGCTATGTCGGTGGCCACTCGATCGAGAAGGACGTGGACATGTCCTACGCAGACCCGAGCCGCGGCAGCTACAGTGTGCCGGTCGGGGGTGGAACGCGCATCGAGATCAATCAGAAGGACCTAAAGGTCTACGAACACGGCGAGGTGGCCAGCAACGTGACGTTCGACCAATTCTTCGTTGTTGATCGATAATGCCATTCCGGTCGCTTAATCAGTAGCAAGCTGTAATAATTAGGCGAATCCTAGATAGGAATTATTCGCAGAAAAGATTGAGAGCATTCGCCATGAGCAACCAGAATCCTTATGGTCAGCCGGGACCGAACCCAGGTGGCCAGAATCCGTACTCGCAGCAGCCGAACCAGCCGCAGCCGCAACAGCAGAACCAGTTTGGCCAGCCGGGTCAGCCTGGCCAGCCAAACCAGCCGGGTCAGCCGGGGCAGGCCGGTCAGGCAATGAAGCAGGGGCTGCAGTCGCTGGCGTGGAACCAGCTGGCTGCAGGCGTGGCTGGCATCGCAGCGCTGCTGGTGCTGTTCTTCAGCTTCTTCAAGTGGGTCGGTTTAACAACCACTCTCGGTGAGGATAAGTACACCGCTGGCGTGAATGGCTGGGGCGTGCTTTCGGTGAGCGACAATGCCGATAAGCAGGATTTCGCCGAGGATTTCGGTAACACCGGCCTGGGCGTGCTCTTCATGCTCTTGACCTTGGGCCTGCTGATCGCCGCGGCCGTGATGCTGTGGCTGAAGATCCAGCCGCGCGTGGCCGTCTACCTCGGCATCGCCGGTGGCGCGGTGCATCTGATTTGGGCGATCTGGACGATCGTTGATTTCAACGGCCCCTACAAGGAGGCAAAGGACGAGCTGGAGGCAGCTCAGTCCGCCAGCAGTAATTACGGGTTCGCATCTGGCATCACCTTGGACGGCGGCCCGAAGTTCGCGGTCTTCCTGGCAATCATCATCGCCCTGACGATCATCGCGCTCGGCGTGCTGGCGATCGTGAAGTTCGGCCCCCAGCTGAACGTTCCGGGGAACAACCAGCCGAACCAGTTCGGCCAGCCGGGTAACCCGCAGGGCCAGTTCGGCCAGCCACAGAACCAGCCGAATCAGCAGGGTCAGTTCGGCCAGCCAGGTAACCAGAACCCGTTTAACCAGCCGGGGCAGTAAGGACCTTTTTCTACATCGCAAGAGAGCTCGTCATGGTAAGCCCAGACGAGCTCTTTTGTTAGTAGCTGCCCGTGAATGACCGGAAGTGATTGATCCATGAACAATCCCAATCCCTACGGCGCGATGGGTGGAAACCCTCAGTTTGGATACGGATACCGTCCGCAACCAAACCCGTCGTATGGCTCCCGTCCCAGCACATGGATGCTGCTCGTCTCCGGCGGCGCCACAGCTTTAGCCTTGCTTATGTTCACTGCGAGCTTTCTCGAATGGACGGAGCTGACGTTTAATTACGATGAAGGGATTATGAGGCTAAATGTGAACGGCTGGGGCAGGGTGGTCGTCACAGGCGCTCCGGAGGGTGCTGACGTTGTTGATTCGAAGCTCAGCAGTGCCGGAGTCGGCGTACCAGCCAATGTCGCAGCCCTGTCGCTACTGATTGTGGGTGCCGTCATGTTGTGGCAGGCGGTGAAGCCGCGTGTGGCCTCTTCCATGTTTATCGGCGCGGGTCTGGTGGGTCTAGGCTGGGCGATCTGGTCGATCATGAAGATCCAGCGAGCATTGAAGGCCATGGAGAGGGAAGAGGGTGCTCGACTGCGGGAAGAAGGCCTGGTTTTCGAGGAGGTCTTCCAAGGGAGTGCAGAAATCGGCGTTTATTTTGCAATCGCCCTTTCGTTGGCGGCCGTCTCTCTTGGTGTATTTGCGCTTTTCAAATACAACAGCCAGGCGAAGATGCCCTGGGGCTGGCCAGGGCCAGCCATCTAATTTCTAGAAGCGCGTGAAGCGCTTAATCAGGCCCTCCTCCAGGGCCTTCCAGCCCTTCGCCTCCTCGTCGAAGGGGGCGGACGGCTGAGCGTCCGACGGGGAGCCCAGCATGTAAGCCAGGTAGTTCTGCAGCTTCGGGTAGCTCAGCAGGATCTTGTTCACGCCGTCGTCGCCCGCCCAGTCTGCGGCGTCCGCCAGCAGCTCGTAGGCGCGACCCAGCTGGTCGGAATCCACGGCATCGAGGGATTCCGAAATGTCATCGTGCAGGCCAGCGAAGGAGTACTGGTTCGAGTCGTGCACCGTGACCTCCAGCTCACCGGCGTTGGCGGCGCTGACCAGGTCGCCCCAAGTATCCAGCTCTTCGAGGTCGTGATCGTGGGCGTCAATAATCCAGCGCACGAGGGCACGAGAGTTCGGGAAGGTGTTGATCTCCCCGTGGCGGCCGAGGAAGCGCGGCTTGTCGCCGACGTAGCAGCGCAAGGTGTAGACGTACTGGCCGTTCAGGCTGATGCGGATCGGATCGATGCCGGCGTCAGCCCAGATGGTCTTGTCATAAGGATCGACGTCCTTGCCCTCGGTGGCTTTGGCCGCAGCCGCCGCCTCGGCCTCCTTTTCTTTTTGACGCTTCTCGCGGGCCTCCTGGGCTTCGTCGATGCGCTTCTGTGCGTCCTTCACCTTCTCTTCGTCGACCTCTGGCTCGGTCAGGTGCACCTCGACGTCATCGAGCATGCCCTTCCACCGATCCAGCACGGTGCGGCCAACGCCCGACCACTCTTCCAGACCGTTCTGCGACTGGTAGTGGTCTGGGCCGCGGCGCACGTTATCCAGGATGGAATAGGAGTGGAACCAATTGTTCACGCTCTTTAGCCCCAGCACGTTGCCCATGGAACGCAGCAGATCGAAACCGCGGGCGACCGCGGAGGTGGATTCATAGCCCGGGCGCTGAGCCAGCTTGCGGGGCACATCGATCAGGCTGATCTTGCCGGTGCGGGTGGGCACCACGTTGGTGACCAAGTCGGATTTGAACTGCGCCCACTTGGGGTGCTCGGCCAGCTCGTTGCGGCCGCCGTCCTCGAGGAAAGCCAGGAGCTTGGCGGGGGAGTCGAAGACGAAAAGATCGTCGTCATCGCCCAGGAAGCCCTGCCAGCGCTCACCCTTGACCAGCCAGTTCGGGGCCCACAGGGTGTACCAGGTGCCGCTGGTGATCTCTAACTCCACGGCGACGATGCCGTTGCCGAATGTCCTCAAGCCATTTTCTGCTGCCATGGCTGGCATTCTACTAGGTCGGTCTGGCTACGTCGGTGTTTAGTCCTGCATCTGGTCGGCCCGCCGGTTGCGCAGCTCCGCCGTGAGCACCGCGGGCACGGTTTCCGGCATTTCGCCCAGGAACTGAGCGGCCAGATACTCGCGCGGCGGAGGAGTGCTCACGATGCGCGCCAACCCGCTGCCGTGGGATCGTCCGTTGATGAGTGGCATGTTTTTCTCCTCTAAGTCCTTTGCCTATTTACCTACGCCGCCGTCGGCCGGTAGAAGCCCTTGAAGGGCATGCCGATGTTTTCCTGCCTGATGGGGCTGATCTGCACCGGATCGCCGGCCTCGATCATGTTCCCGCCGTCGACGATCATCGCCACGTGCCCGTCCCACACCGCCAGGTCGCCCGCCTGAACTTCCGCGCGCGGGATCTGCGGCCCGACCGCCTGCGCGCTCGCCGTGCGGGGCAGATCCACCCCGGCCTGCTGGTAGGCCCACTGCACCAGGCCGCTGCAATCCAGCCCCTTGCCCGGCACCGTCCCGCCCCACTGATACGGGGTGCCCAGGGCCGTCTTCGCCGCGGCTACCGCCTTGTGTGCCTGGTCCGTCGGTGCGCCCGGCGCGCTGTTGTTATCTGGTGACGCCGGCGCCGCGACCTCTGCCGTATCCGGATTCCTGGCGGGCAACCGCTCGGGAATCTGCTCCTTCTTCACCTGCTGCACGTCCAGGGTCAGCCCGCGCAGCTCCTCCTCCAGAGTGTGCACGCGACCTTCCGCCCGCCCGACGTGTCGCACGACCACCGGCATCGCCGCGCCGAGGCCATTCAACAGTCCCAGCGGGCCCGCCATGCCGCTGGTGGCCACCGCCTGGCCGACTTCCCGCACGCAGTCGTCGAAGATGACGCTCAAATCCCCGATTGCCTGTTCTACGGCCTGGGCTGCCTGTCCCGCCAGCTTGTCCAGTGCGCCGCCTGCACCTAAGGCCTGGGAAACGACCTTGGCAACCGAGTCCAGAGAACCGTGGACGTTATCGCCCGCCCGTCCCTGCAGGGCGGAGGCCGCCAGATCCCCCAGATCTTGCAGGCCCCTTACCCCAGAGACGCTGGCGCTGAGGCCCGGACTAAAGGGCGAGGGGATCGCCGCGGCCAGTGGGGCCACGAGGCTCGCTATGTCTAGCACCTCAGACCTCCCTCAACCCGCTGAAGGCGTGGGAGTATTCGCCCTCGTGTCCGTCTAGTCCGCGGTGAACGCTCCCCAGCGCAAACGTGGCGTCATTAAAGTAGCTTTCCGCATCCCGCAACAACCCATCGTGGGCGTCCCGCGCCGTCGACAGCGCCCGCAAAAAATCCTTAAGCGCCGGCGGCGCCACCATGCCCACGGCGCCGTGCAGTGGCGCGACCTTTCCCTGCAGCGCGGTACTCACATCCTGCGTGCGCCCCTTTAGCCGCTCCACCAGTTCCGAATCGGCCGTTAACGCATCCCCTGAAAGCATGAAACCCCTCCCCAAAAACACTCTGCAGCTTCTTTAGACTCCGCCTCGGCGCAAAAGGTTCACTTGCGGATCAACTAGAGTGGGGAACCATGGAAATTCAGGTGGTTAATCATCCGCTCGTCGCCTCCCGGCTCAGCATCATGCGCGACAAGAACAGCGACAACGCACAGTTCCGCGCCGCTTTGTCCGACCTGGGGGCCATGCTGATCTACGAGGCCTCGGCGGACCTGGCGGTCGAACACTTCGAGCTCGAAACCCCCGTCGCCACCACCACGGGCACGCGGCTGGAAAAGCCCCCGATCATCGTGCCCGTCATCCGCGCAGGCCTGGGCATGATCGATCCGGCGCTGTCCATGGTCCCCGACGCACAAGTCGGCTTCATCGGCATGGCCCGCGACGAAACCACCCACGAGCCCGTGCCCTACCTGGAGGCGCTGCCGGACGACCTCAGCGACCAGCCGGTGTTCCTGGTCGACCCGATGCTGGCCACCGGCGGCTCGCTGCTGCACGCCATCCGCCTGCTGGAGGATCGCGGCGCCAACGACATCACCTGCGTGTGCATGGTCTCCGCCCAGCCGGGTGTAGATGCGCTGGTGGAGGCCAACGTAAGCGTGCACCGGCTCTTCACGGCCACCATCGACCCCAGCCTGAACGAGGAGGCGTACATCGTCCCCGGCCTGGGCGATGCCGGCGACCGCCTATACGGCCCCCGAAACATCGACCTTTAGGCGCTCCAGCAGCGCCTCCACAGCCTGCGCATCCGCCCCTGGCTCCGCGCTGACCTCCAGGTAGAACTTCGCCTTCGGCTCGGTGCCGGACGCGCGGGCGACCACGCGCAGTCCCATGTCCCCGGAAGTGCCCACCAGTCGCACGCCGTCGGTGCGGTTGCCCGCGGAATCCTCGATCGGCCCGGCCTGCATGGCCGCACCCGCGATCTCGGCCGGTGGGTTCTCCGCCCAGCGCGCGATCAACTCTTGTGCTTGTTCCGCACTGTCGAAACGGGCGCTGACCTGCGCGGTCCGGAACACTCCATAGGTTGCCTCGATGTCGTCCAGCTCGGCGGCCAGATCCGTTTCGGCCGCCCACGCTGCCGCAATCAGTGCCGTCGCAATGCCGTCCTTATCCGCCACGATGTGCGGCGCGGGCGCGGTGCCGATCGCCTCCTCGTAGGCAAAGGCCAGCTCGCCGGGCCGCCCGTCGGCAGCGCGCGCCAGGTTCTTAAACCCAGTCAGCGTCTCCACGTAGTCCCAACCCTCGGCGCGCGCCATGCGCCCCAGCAGCTGCGAACTGACCACCGTTGTCGCCACTACAGGCTTGTTCTTTGTGGACGCCCCCACGCCCGCCAGCACCCGGCGCGCCAGTAAGGGCCCGGTCTCGTCCCCGCGCAGCATGTGGTACTCGCCATCCGCGCGCTTCAGCCCCAGCATGCAGCGATCCGCATCCGGA
Organism: Corynebacterium sp. c24Ua_83; assembly: GCF_039907245.1. Classification (NCBI taxonomy): domain Bacteria; kingdom Bacillati; phylum Actinomycetota; class Actinomycetes; order Mycobacteriales; family Corynebacteriaceae; genus Corynebacterium; species Corynebacterium sp. c24Ua_83. The sequence continues at coordinate 169,212 of NZ_JASBOI010000004.1, forward strand.
TCCAGCGCGATCAGCAGGTCCGCGTCGATGGCGCGGGCTTCCTCCAGCAGCGCGTCGGTGGCGTCCGGTTCCTCTGGGTTGGGGAAGTCCACTGTCGGGAACGTCGGGTCCGGCCAGCGCTGCGAGGCCACCGCGTGCACGTTGCCGAAGCCGTTCTCGCGCAAGGCCCACTCCAGGGCGTTGCCGCCTACGCCGTGCATGGGGGTGTAGAGGATCTTCAGCTTCCGCCGCGGCGCCAGCTCCGCCTGGCGGCCGGTGGCCACCAGGGTGCCCAGCTCGGTGACGTAGCCGGAGACCACGGACAGGTCTACAGACTTCGCCTCGGAACGGGGGATCTTCGCCGCGTCGGTAAGCTGGGCGGCAATGTGTTCCTCGATCTGCCGGTCGGCGGGGGAGACGAGCTGTGCGCCGCCGTCCAGGTACAGCTTGTAGCCGTTGTCCTGCGCCGGGTTGTGCGAGGCGGTGATTTGCACGCCCACGTCCATGCGCCGGGAGCGCACCAGCCACGCCAACACTGGGGTGGGGGAGGGTTCCGCGATGAGGGTCACGTCGAAGCCTGCACCCGCGAAAGTTTCCGCCGTGGCGCGGGCTAGGGCGTGGGAGGCGTAGCGGGCGTCATAGCCCACAGCCGCACGAAAAACCCCGTCGGCGCGCAAGGGGCGTTTCCGTTCCTTGAGCCACGCAGCTACACCGGCCGTGGCGCGGGTGGCGGTGCTGACGTTCATCTCGTCTGGCCCGGGGCCGATTTTGGCGCGTAGGCCGGCGGTGCCGAACTTCAACTGGCTCATAGGTTGTTCACCAGCTCGCCGAGCAGCTTGCCCATGTCGTTGGCGGCTTCCTTGCCCGCCTGCAGAACCTCCTCGTGGTTCAGAGCCTCGCCGGTAACCCCCGCCGCCAGGTTTGTGACCAGCGAAATTCCCAGCACGTCCACGTTCGCCTCGCGCGCGGCGATCGTCTCGTAGACCGTGGACATGCCCACCAGGCCTGCGCCCAGGGTGCGCAGCATGTGGATCTCCGCCGGGGTTTCGTACTGCGGTCCGGGCATCATCGCGTACACGGCCTCGCGCATGCCGGGGCGCAGCTTCTGCACCTTGGCGCGCAGCTCGGGGCTGTAGGCATCCACCAGGTTCACGAAGTTCGCGCCCGTCAGGGGTGTCTTGGCGGTGAAGTTGATGTGATCGGCGATCAGCACCGGCTCTCCGACGCTCATGCCCTCGGTCAGGCCGCCTGCGGCGTTGGTCAGCACGATGGTCTGCACGCCCGCGGCCGCTGCGGTGCGGACCGCATGGGCGGTGCGCCACAGCTCGTGGCCCTCGTAGGCGTGGGTGCGGCCCAGCAGCACCAGCACGTTGCGGCCGCCGATGCGGGCGCTGCGCACAGTGCCACCGTGCCCTTGTGCGGTGGGAGCCAGGAAGCCCGGCAGCTCCGACATCGGGAACTCCTGCAGGTCTTCCGCGCCTTCGCACAGCACGTCGGCGGCGGGGCGCCACCCCGAGCCGAGCACCACGGCACAGTCGTAGGAATCGAGGCCCGTGCGCTCCTTCAGCGCCGCCGCGGCCTCTGCGGCCAATTCATAGGGATTTGGGGAAGCAGTCATGCCAACCAAGAATACCGCAGGCGCTAGACTAGACAGGTCAGTAAAAGTGAGAGGGACGTGAGTATTCAAGTGCAAGACGGCACACAGGAACGCGCGCAGGAAAGCAGCACCCATTCCGTCGCCCAGTTTGTGCAGAACTGGACGCGGGACAACGCACAGCGGGTCATCGACTGGCGCCGTCACCTGCACCGCAACCCCGAGCTGTCGCACATGGAGACGGAGACCACCCGCTTCCTCGCCGCCGAACTCGAGCGCGCCGGACTGCAGCCCGTGGCCCTGCCCTCCACGGGTCTGATCGCCGACATCGGCCCCGTCGGCGCGCCCCGCATCGCCTTCCGCGGTGACATCGACGCGCTGCCGTTGCAGGAGGTCACGGGCCTGGATTACGCCTCCGAGGCACCGGGGGTAATGCATGCCTGCGGTCACGACATCCACACCACGATCGTGCTGGGGCTGGCCGTCGCCCTTGCCGATTTTGTTGACGCCCACGGGGAGGATGCCCTGGGGGTTCAGGTTCGCTTTATCTTCCAGCCCGCCGAGGAAGTCATGGACGGCGGCGCGGTGGACGTTATCGAAGCCGGCGCACTTCATGGCGTGTCCCGCATCTTCGCCGTCCACTGCGAGCCGAAGCTGCGCACCGGCGAGATCGGCGTGCGCACCGGTGCGATCACCTCCGCCAGCGACGTGGTGGAGATCATCCTGCGCGGCCATGGCGGCCACACCTCCCGTCCGCACCTGGCGGCGGATCTGGTGTACACCGCAGGCCTTATCGCCTCGCAGCTGCCGGGCCTGCTGTCCCGCACCGTGGATCCGCGCACCGGCACGGTGCTGACCTTCGGCGCGATCAACGGCGGCTCCACGTTCAATGCAATTCCGCAGGAGGTCCGCCTGCTCGGTACCTTCCGCACCGCGGAGGTTGGAGTGTGGCGTCGTGGCGAAGAAACCTTGCGAGAACTCCTAGAGCACCTGGTGGCACCCACCGGGGCCGAGCTCGAGCTGCGCTACACCAAGGGCGTGCCGCCGGTGATGAATGACGACGTCTCCACCGCCGCGCTCGCGCAGGCCGTGAAGGACGTTGATCCGAACGCGCTGAAGGAGGCCCCGCAATCCACCGGCGGCGAGGACTTCAGCTGGTACCTGGAGCACGTCCCGGGCTCCATGGCGCGCCTGGGCGCGTGGACTGGCAAGGGGGAGCGCCCCGACCTGCACCAGCCGGACATCGTGTTCGATGAACGCGCCCTCGGTATCGGCATCCGCCTGTTCGCCGGGGTTATTGACCAGTTCCGTTAAGGCGCTTCTGCGCGAACTTCATCGCGCTGCTGGTCAGCTGGTGGGTGCGCTGCTTGCGCTCGAACTTCCACTGCGCCTGCTGCGCGCGTTGCTGCATCTTCAGCTCCCGGAAGCGCTGGCGCTCCAACTGTGCCGGGCTGGGCTCGTACCAGGCCCTAGGGCCGACCTTCATGATGTAGAGCAGCACGAAGACCAGCGGGATCAGTAGCAATAGGATGGCGGAGTTCGCCCACACGCTATTGACGAGCATGGCTAGGGCGCTGCTGCCGATCACGGTGCTGAGCAGCAGTCCCAGGCGCATGTTCCGGCCGCTGCGGTACAGGCGGTCGATCTCGCGGGCGGAGTAGTAGGGGACCAGCTCCCGGGAGGCCTCCAGCTTGGGGAGGTCGGAAAAGATCTTTTCAAGTTCACCTTCGGACACTGCGGCGGTGGCCTGCTGCACGCGCTCCTCGTACTCGGTCATGGTGAGCCGACCGTCGGCAAAGTGCTCGCCGAGCGCGCTGATAGCGTCGCTACGGTCGACATCGGAGATGCGGATTTCACGGCGGGACGGTTCGTTCATACCTCTACGGTAGCAGTGGACGCCTAATCGTCGGTCCAACCGAACGTCCGTTCAACGGCGCGCTTCCACTTGTCGTAAGCGATCTTGCGCTCCTGCGGGTCGCCCTTGGGGAAGTAGGTCTTTTCCTCCTGCCAGAGGGAAACCAGCTCGTCGAGGTCCCGGTAGAAGCCCACGGCCAGCCCGGCGGCGTAGGCCGCCCCGAGGGCGGTGGTCTCCGAGACCTCCGGCACCGTCACCGGCACCTCCAGCTGGTCGGCCTGGAACTGCATCAGCAGCGAGTTGACCACCATGCCACCGTCGACGCGCAGGTTCTTCAGATCCACCTGCGAGTCCGCGTTCATGGCCTCGACGACCTCGCGGGTCTGGAAGGCCGTGGCCTCCAGTGCGGCCCGGGCGATGTGCGCCTTCGTCACGTAGCGGGTCAGCCCCGCGATGATGCCACGTGCCTCGGGGCGCCAGTGCGGCGCCAGCAGCCCGCTGAAGGCCGGCACGATGTAGCAACCGCCGTTATCGTCCACGCTGCGAGCCAGCGGCTCGATGTCGTCGGCGGTATCGAAGAACCCCAGGTTGTCGCGTAGCCACTGCACCAGGGAGCCGGTGACGGCGATGGAGCCCTCCAGCGCGTACACGGCGGGCTGGTTGCCCAGCCGGTAGGCGACGGTGGTGATCAGCCCGTGCTCGGACCACTGCGGCTCGGTGCCGGTGTTCATCAGCAGGAAGTTGCCAGTGCCGTAGGTGTTCTTCGCCTCGCCCTGGTTAAAGCACACCTGGCCGAAGGCTGCGGCCTGCTGGTCGCCCAGGATGCCCGCGATCGGCACGCCTTGCACCGGCCCGCTGCGGCGGACCTTCCCGACGACCTCGGAGGAGCTGACGATCTCCGGCAGCATGGATTCAGGCACGCCGAACAGCTCGCACAGCTCCGGGTCCCACGTCTGCGTTCGCAGATCCATCAACATGGTGCGCGAGGCATTGGTGACGTCCGTGACGTGCCGGGCATGGTCGCTGCGCCCCGCCTTGGACTTCTTGTGCGAGCGGCGGGTGAGCTCCCAGATCAGCCACGAGTCGATGGTGCCGAAGGCCAACTCCCCGCGCTCCGCCTTCTCGCGGGCGCCGTCGACGTTGTCCAGGATCCACTGGATTTTCGGCCCGGCGAAGTAGGTGGAGGCGTTCAGGCCGGTGCGCTCGAAGATCATGGTCTTCTGCTCCTCGCTCAAGGAGCTCACGATCTTGTCGGTGCGTGTGTCCTGCCACACGATGGCGTTGTAGATGGGCTTGCCGGTGGCGCGGTCCCACACGACGGTGGTTTCGCGCTGGTTGGTGATGCCCACCGCTGCGAACTCCTCCACCGGAATGTCGTGAGAGGCCGCCGCGTCCGCCATCACGCGCCGGGTGTTGCGCCGGATCTCCTCCGGGTCGTGCTCCACCCAGCCGGGGCGGGGGAAGATCTGCTGGTGCTCCATGTGGCTGGAGCTGATGATCTTGCCGTGCGCATCAAAAATGATGCAGCGGGTAGACGTGGTCCCCTGGTCAAGCGCCAATACGTAGCCCCGCTTGGAGCTTTTCCACTTAGCCAAGGTCCCGGTCAGCTGGTTCGTAAGGTTTTCTACCACTCAGTCCTCTGTGTCCTCTGCGTCCGCTGTGTCGTCTGCATCATCAGCGCCCCGCTTACGCTGGTTCGCAAACGCCGCCAGAATCAGAATCGCCACGCCTGCAGCGCCGCACAGCATCGTCACCCATCGCAGTGCCTGCAGGGTGCCAGAGGAGTACTTGGAGATGTAGATGCTGCCCTGGTCGCAGGTGTACTTGGCGCCCTCGATGTCCTCGGTGAACTTGATCGAGGTGTACACGCCCTTGTTCTTCGTCAGCGGCAGGGAGACATCGGAGATCTCCAAGTCATCCTGGCTGAACTTCAGATCCGCGGCCTCGATGCGGTCGACGAGCTGCTTGCCCTCGCTGTCCACTAGGGCGCATTCCTTCGCGGTCAGGGCGTCTTCATCGGCCAGCAGGTAGTACTCCTTGCCGGCCTGTACGTCGTAGCCCTTGCCGAAGTCCTTCACACCCACCAGCGAAACGATAGCGGTGATCACGGCGACGATCAGCAGCCCAAGGCCGAGGAAGATCATGCCCTTCGGCGTCTTCCTTTCGAAGCTGTTGGCCTGCTCGGTGGTGGTTTCAGTCATGGGGGTGGGCTTCCTGTCTCGTCTATTCGTTCTCAGTAGAGCTGTCGTCCTTCAGCTCCATGAGTGCCTGGTTCTTTGTGACGCCATCGCCGCCTCCGACGCTCAAGGACTGCACTACACCGGACTTGTGCGCCTTGACGGCGTTCTCCATCTTCATCGCCTCAAGTACCAGCAGAACGTCGCCCTCGGCCACTTCGTCGCCTTCCGCGACCTCCACCTTGATCACGGTGCCCTGCATCGGGGCGGCCACCGTGTCGCCGGTGATGGCGATGTCCGCGGCATTCGCGCGGCGCTTCTTAGCGCGGCTCACCGAGCCACGACCCGCCAGGATCTCGCCCGGCACCAGCACCTCCACGCGGCGCCCATCGACCTCCACGACCAGCTTCTCCTTCGGCAGCTCGCCTTCGGCGGCGGCTGCGAGCGGCTCCTCGTAGGCGGGTAGCTGGTTGTCCCATTCCTCTTCGATCCACCGGGTGTACACGCGGTAGTTGCCGTCCTCGGCGACGAAGGCCGGGTCGGTCAGCGCGGCCTGGTGGAAGGGGATCACGGTCGGGATGCCCTCGACCTCGTATTCTTCAAGGGCCCGCAGGGAACGCTGGATTGCCTCGGTGCGGTCGGCGCCGGTGACGATGAGCTTGGCCAGCATGGAGTCGAACTGCCCGCCGACCACCGCGCCGGTTTCGATGCCGGAGTCCATGCGCACGCCGGGGCCGGCGGGCTCACGGTAGGTCTGGATGCGGCCCGGGGCCGGCATGAAGTTGTTCGTCGGGTCCTCGCCGTTGATGCGGAACTCGATGGAGTGGCCGACGATCTCCGGATCCTCGGTGCGGGACAGCTCCTCGCCGCGGGCGATGCGGAACTGCTCGCGCACCAGATCCCAGCCGGTGACCTGCTCGGTGACGGGGTGCTCCACCTGCAGGCGAGTATTGACCTCTAGGAAGCTGATCAGCCCGTCGGAGCCCACCAGGTACTCCACCGTGCCCGCGCCGTAGTAGCCGGCCTCGCGGCAGATGGCCTTGGCGGAGGAGTAGATGCGCTCGTTCTGCTCGTCGCTCAAGAACGGCGCGGGGGCCTCCTCGATGAGCTTCTGGAAGCGCCGCTGGGCGGAGCAATCGCGGGTGGAGGCGACCACAACGTTGCCGTGCTTATCGGCCACGACCTGCGCCTCGACGTGGCGGGCGCGGTCCAGGTAGCGCTCCACGAAGCACTCGCCGCGGCCGAAGGCGGTGATGGCCTCGCGGGTTGCGGACTCAAAGAGGTCCGGAATTTCGTCCATCGTGTAGGCGACCTTCATGCCGCGCCCGCCACCGCCGAAGGCGGCCTTAATGGCGATCGGAAGTCCGTGGCGCTCCGCAAAGGCGGTGACCTCTGCAGCATCCGCGACAGGCTCCTTAGTGCCCGGAGTCATAGGGGCGTCAACACTAAGAGCAATGTTTCGCGCAGTGACCTTATCGCCGAGCTTGCGAATGGCCTCCGGCGGCGGGCCGATCCAGTTCAATCCCGCATCCACGACGGCCTGGGCGAAGTCCGCGTTCTCGGAAAGGAAGCCGTAGCCAGGGTGGATCGCGTCGGCGCCGGACTTAGCGGCGGCGGCGATGATCTTCTCGATGTCCAGGTAGGTCTCCGCCGAGGTCTGGCCACCGAGGGCCAGCGCTTCGTCAGCCATGCGCACGAAGGGTGCCTCTGCATCCGGATCCGCGTACACAGCGACGGTAGCGATGCCCTCGTCGCGCGCAGCCCGGATGACGCGCACTGCGATCTCGCCACGGTTGGCGATCAGTACCTTCGTCAGGTCAGCGGCGGTGCTGGAAGTCACGGGCAATCCTTTCGGGTTACTAGTTAGGTGTTAGTTAATGAGGCTACACGCCCCGGTTAGGCACGTTCGATGGGCACGCGCATCATGTTTCCCCATTCAATCCACGAGCCATCGTAAACCCGCACGTTTTCCCACCCCAGGAGGAAGCGCAGCACGAACCACTCGAGCGCGGCCCGGGCACCGTTGTTGCAATAAACAACGGTCTCACGGTGAGGGTCCAACTCCAGTTCGGCATGAATGGCCTCGATGGCTTCGGCGGGGCGGAAGCGCGAGTTGGCCAGCAGTGAGGAGTCGGCGCGCAGGTTCTTGGCCCCCGGCACGTGCCCGTTGCGGCGGATAGGGTAGCCGGGCAGGGTTACTTCGCCGGTGTACTCCTCGGCATTGCGCAGGTCGATCACCTGGGTGCCGTCGAACTTCGTGCGCAGCTCGTCGACGAAGATGCGGTGGGTGTGGTCGTTTCGGTGGGAGGGCACCGAGTAGGTGGGGCGCGGAGAAACGTCATCAACGGCATAGGAAATCTCGCGTTCCTCTTGCATCCAGGCGTCTCGCCCGCCGTCCAGGATCCGCACATCCGGGTGGCCGAAAAGCTCGAAGACCCATAGCGCGTACACGGCCCACAGGTTGGCGTGGTCGCCGTAGAACACCACCGTGTCCTCCCGGGAGATGCCCAGGCGCCCCATGAGTTCCTCGAACTCCTTTGGCCCGATAAGGTCGCGCCACACCGGATCCGAGAGGTCTTCGTACCACTTCAGGCGTACGGCAGAGGGAATGTGACCAATATCGTATAAAAGCGAATCTGCGTCCACCTCGACGACCTTGAGGCCGGGAGTCCCCAGTTTTGCGCCGAGCCAAGCGTTCGTGACCAGCTTGTTTGGTTGTGCGTACTGCTTGAGCTGAGGGCTGGGGTCGAATTCGATTCCCATGAAACACCTGCCTTTCGATCGATTGAGAGTCTAGCGCCTTCTTGCCAGCCTTTCTCACACTGCCGCCCGGGCTGGCTGGCCATAGAATTAAAGGTGTTGGCTAAACGTGGCCACATGCACTGCATTTTTTACTTCCAGAGCTAGGGGAAACCGTGCACAAGAACATTGTTGTCTTTGAGGTTCAGGGCGGAAACGACAAGGGTGAGGACGGCCACCGCCGCGACACCATGCCCATCGTCGAGGCCATCCGCGAGAAGGGCTGGGGCGCCGAGGTTGTCTACTTCGACCCGGAGAAGGCCAGCGAGATCTACGAAGACGTTGCCGCTAAGTACGACGCTTACATCTCCCGCGTCAACCCGGGCCACATCCCCGGCGGCGAAAAGGGCTACTTCGACATGCTGACCAAGCTGACCGAGGAGGCCGGCCTGGTGGGCATGTCCACTCCGGCTGAGATGATGGCCTACGGCGCGAAGGATGCGCTGGTGAAGCTGAACGACACCGACCTGGTGCCGGACGACACCGCCGCCTACTACGACGTCGACTCCTTCCACAAGACCTTCCCCACCTCCCTGTCCTACGGTGAGCGCGTGCTGAAGCAGAACCGCGGCTCCACCGGCTCCGGTATTTGGCGCGTGCAGCTGGAAGATAAGCAGCTGGCCGAGTCCATCGAGCCGGGCACGGCTCTGCCCCTGGATGCGAAGTTGAAGTGCACCGAGGCAGTCGACAACCACACGGAGGTCCGCGAGCTGGGCGAGTTCATGGACTTCTGCGACCAGTACATCGTCGGCGACAACGGCATGCTGGTGGACATGCGCTTCATGCCGCGCATTGTCGAGGGTGAGATTCGCATTCTGCTGGTCGGCCCGCACCCGGTGTTCGTGGTTCACAAGAAGCCGGCCGAGGGCGGCGACGCGTTCTCCGCAACCCTGTTCTCCGGTGCGAAGTACACCTACCAGAAGCCGGAGGAGTGGCAGGACCTGGTGGACATGTTCGCCGAGGCCCGCCCAGTCATCGCCGAGAAGCTGGGTGGCGACAACATCCCGCTGATCTGGACCGCCGACTTCATGCTGGCCGATGACGACGAGACGGGCGAGGACACCTACGTCCTGGGTGAGATCAACTGCTCCTGCGTGGGCTTCACCTCTGAGCTGGATATGGGCATCCAGCAGCTGGTTGCCGAGGAGGCCATTAAGCGTGTGGAGGAAAAGCACGATTAAGCGCACTAGCGCAACACTGCCGTTTCGGCGTCAAAAAATATTTGTTTAACTACATAACCCGCCGCAGGGCGTTAGAGTGAGGCGCATCACAGTCTCCATCTCCGAAAGGATCTAACCCCCGCGATGATTAACCACGACGTTCGCGTCCACCCCTCGGCCGACGACTTTCCGCAGGAAGAACACCTCGCATGGAAGGTCGCGCAGGTCGCCGCCGACCCGGTCGAGGTGCCGCAAGACACCGCGGACATGGTGGTCAACCGCATTATCGACAACGCGGCCGTCGCTGCCGCTTCCATCCTGCGCCGCCCAGTCACTTCGGCGCGCACCCAGGCGCTGTGCCACACCGGGCCCAGCGCCGTTTTTGGTACTGACGCCACCGTCTCCCCCGAATGGGCCGCCTGGGCCAACGGTGTAGCGGTGCGCGAGCTGGATTTTCACGATACTTTCCTGGCCACCGAGTATTCCCACCCCGGCGATAACATCCCGCCGATACTGGCTGTGGCGCAGGCGCGCGGGCTGGGCGGGCGCGACCTGATTCGCGGCATCGCCACCGGCTACGAGATCCAGGTGGACCTGGTCAAGGGCATCTCCCTGCACAAGCACAAGATCGACCACGTTGCACACTTGGGGCCGTCTGCGGCCGCGGGTATCGGCACGCTGCTGCGCTTGGACCCGCAGGTGATCTACCAGGCCGTCGGCCAGGCGCTGCACACCACCACGGCCACGCGCCAGTCCCGCAAGGGGCTCATCAGCTCCTGGAAGGCCCATGCCCCCGCCTTCGCCGGGAAGATGGCGGTGGAGGCCGTGGACCGCGCCATGCGCGGCGAGGGCGCCCCGGCCCCGATCTGGGAGGGCGAGGATGGCGTGATCGCCTGGCTGCTGGACGGCCCGGACGCCCACTACGTCGTACCCCTGCCGGAGGCGGGGGAGCCGAAGCGGGCGATCCTGGATACCTACACCAAGGAGCACTCCGCGGAGTACCAGTCCCAGGCGCCGATCGACCTGGCTCGCCGCATGCGGGACAAGATCGGGGACCTCAGCCAGGTGGAAAGCATCGTGCTGCACACCAGCCACCACACCCACTATGTGATCGGCACCGGCTCGAACGATCCGCAGAAGTTCGATCCAAAGGCTTCGCGCGAGACGCTGGACCACTCCGTGATGTACATCTTCGCCGTCGCCCTCGAAGACGGCGAGTGGCACCACGAGCGCTCCTACGCCCCCGAGCGCGCCCAGCGCCCGGAGACCGTGGAGCTGTGGCACAAGATCTCCACCGTGGAGGATCCGGAGTGGACCCGCCGCTACCACTCCACCGACCCGGCCGAGAAGGCCTTCGGCTGCAAGGCAGTAGTCACCCTGCGCGACGGCACTGAGATCGTCGACGAGCTGGCCGTGGCCGACGCCCACCCGCTGGGCGCCCGCCCCTTCGGCCGCGCCGATTACATCAACAAGTTCCGCACCCTGACCGAGGGCGTGGTAGACGAGGCTGAACAGGATCGCTTCCTCGCCGTCGCCGAGGCCACCGCGGACCTGGCCCCCGGCGAGCTCGGCCAGCTGAACCTCGTGGTCAGCGACGACGTGCTGGCCCGCGCACCACAGATCCCCGGCGGCATCTTCTAACCCGAAAGGACCACTCACCATGACTAAGCCGATCAAGGTCTCCAACGCACCCTTCGACCGCGGGCGCACCAACTTCACCACGCCCCGCGCCCAGTCCGGCAAGACCTCCAACGTCACCGGCACTGACAAGAACATCAACAAGGGCCTCAACGGCGTGGTGGTGGACACGTCCGGTGTCTCGAAGGTGAACCCGGAGACCAACTCCCTGACCTACCGGGGCTACCCCGTTCAGGAGCTGGCCGAGCACTGCACCTTCGAGGACGTGGCCTACCTGCTCTGGAACGGCGAACTGCCGGACTTCCGCGAGCTGGAGCAGTTCCGCCAGCGCGAGCGCGCCCTGCGCCCCATCGACCGCAGCATGCTGGACCTCATCAACTCCCTGCCGAAGACCGCCCATCCCATGGACGTGCTGCGCACTGCGGTGAGCGTGTTCGGCACGGAGGACCTCAACGCGGACGATCGCAGCCCCGATGCAGTGCGCCGCACCGGGCTGACGCTGCTGGCCAAGCTGCCGACGATCATCGCCTACGACTTGCGCCGCCGCAAGAACCTGGACTACATCCCGCCGTCCCGCGACCGCGACATCGCCGAGAACTTCCTCTACATGTGCTTCGACGACAAGGAGGGCAGCCCTGCCAACAACCGCGACGACGTCGAGGCCTTCGACCAGTCCCTCACCCTGTACGCGGAGCACGGCTTCAATGCCTCCACCTTCACCGGTCGCGTAATCAGCTCCACCATGAGCGACGTCTACTCCGCCGTCACCGGCGCCATCGGCGCCCTCAAGGGCCCGCTGCACGGCGGCGCGAACGAGGCCGTGATGCACAACTTCCTGGCCGTCGAGGACCCGGCAGCCGCCGAGCAGTGGGTGCTGGACCAGTGCGACGCGAAGAACAAGATCATGGGCTTCGGCCACCGCGTGTACAAGAAGGGCGATTCGCGCGTGCCCACCATGGAGGCCGCCATGCGCCGCACCGCCGCCAACCACGACGGCCAGCGCTGGGTGGAGATGTACGACAACATGCAGAAGGCCATGGACCAGCGCACCGGCATCCAGCCGAACCTGGATTTCCCGGCGGGTCCGACCTACTACATGCTGGGCATCGACATCCCGTTCTTCACCCCGATCTTCGTCATGGCCCGCGTCGTCGGCTGGACCGCCCACATCGTGGAGCAAAACGAGGACAACGCCCTGATCCGCCCGCTATCCAGCTACGTCGGCCCGGAGCAGCGCTCCGTTAAGGCTGACTAACTAGCCCCAGAGGTCGCAGAAGTCGTAGCCGAAGTGGGCCAGTCCCCGCCGTAGGGCGGGGAGCGACAGGCCGATCACGGCCGACGGGTGCCCGTCGATGCTCTCGATGAACCACCCGCCGAGCGCCTCCAGGGTGAAGGCCCCGGCACATTCCAGCGGCTCGCCGGTGGCGGCGTATGCCTCGATCGCCCGATCGGAGACATCGGCGAACTGGATCTGTGTGGCCACTGCTTCCTCGTAGATCTGGCCCGTGGCGGCGTCAAAAAGCGCATGTCCGGTGACTAGCTCTGTGCGCTTCCCGCGCTGCTGGCGCCACCGCCGCACCGTCTCCTCGCGCGTGTGCGGCTTGCCCTGCAGCTCGCCGTCGATCAGCAGCATGCTGTCGCCGCCCAGCACCAGTTCGCCGTCTACCGCCCGCGCCTTCGCAGTGGCCAGGTGCTGCACGTATTGCGCCGGGGTGGGGTTCACCAGCTCTGCGACGGCGGCCTCCTCGTCCACGCCGGGGGAGACCTTGCGCGGGAACACCCCGGCGGCGTTCAGCACCTTCTCGCGCGCCGGCGAGGTGCTGGCCAATGTCAGCTGCATGCCCTAGCCCCGCGGCATCCGCGGGTTGCGGAACGCGCCAGGGTTACTGTGGCGCAGCTCGCGGCCGTAGTGCCCGCGCGTATCCGGCTTCGCGTTGCGCAGCGCCTCGGCCTCCTTGGCCAGGTCGTCGACGATGAGCTGCAGCGCCCGGGTCTCTACCTCGTCCGGGTTGCCCTTGATCACCTGAAAGTCAGTCACGCGCTTCCTCCTAGAACGGCAGGTTGTCGTGCTTGCGCGGGTAGCCGTCCTCGGCCTTGCGCTCCACCAGGCGCAGGCCGTCGACGATGCGCGCGCGGGTCTCGCGCGGCGGGATTACTGCGTCCACCAGGCCCCGCTCCGCGGCGGAGTAAGGCTCCGCCTGGTAGCTGTCATCCTGCGCGATCTGCGCTGTCGGCCATGCGTACACCAGATCGGTGCCCAGGCGCTTCGCACCCAGGGAAAGGTAGGCGTCGCCGAAGGCCTTGCGGGTGACCACGGCGATCTTGCCGACGCTCGCTGCGGCCGTCACGCCGATCAGCTTTGCGGTGCGGCGGAACAGCACGTCCGGCGCGTAGCCCGCCGAGTCCACGAAGGTCACCAGCGGCACGTTGAAGGCGTCGCAGAAGCGGATGAAGCGCGCTGCCTTCTCGGCCGCCGCGTCGTCGATCGCCCCTGCCTGGTGTTCGGGCTGGTTCGCGATGACGCCCACACTCCGGCCGCCCACGCGCGCCAGCGCCGTGATCAAGTTCGGCGCGTGGAACTTCTGGAGTTCCAGTACAGAGCCCGCGTCGACCACGCGGTCCAGCACCTCGTGCATGTCGTAGGCCTGCGCATCCGCGTCGGGGATCAGGCCGTCCAGCTCGTCTGTCTCCGCCTCTGCCTCCGTCTCGTCCCCGCGCAGGGGGAGTGCCCGGTTGTTGCTGGGCAGGTAGCCGAGGATGTCTGCGACGAGTCCCAGCGCGGAAGCGTCGTCTTCGGCGACGACGTGGGCGGTGCCGTCTGTGGCGTCATCTACCAGTTCGCCGGCACTCTTGACCGCAACGACAACGTCGGACAGAACCACCGAGTGCACCAACGCGCCGCTGGTGGGGCCGGCGACCAGGGCGATCTGCGGAACTACGCCGGAGAGCTTCGTCTGCAGGCTCTGGATGCGGGAGAAGAACTCCAGGGCCGCGATGCCCTCGTTTGGGCGAGCGCCGGCGCCTTCGTAAATGCCGATCAGCGGGGTGCCGGACTTCACGGCCAGCTCCATGACCTTCAGGATCTTCTCGCCCGCGGTCTCGCCGATTTGGCCGTCGAAGAGGGTGGCGTCCTGCGAGAACACGCATACCGGGCGGTCGTCGATGGTGCCGTAGCCGGCGACAATGCCGTCGGTGACTGGGCGGAACTTGTCTGCCTTGAAGGCGGTGGAGCGGTGGCGGGCCAGCGCGTCGGTCTCCACGAAGCTACCGGCATCCAGCAGTGCGTCCACGCGGCGACGAGCGCGCGGGATCTCGTCTCCCTGCGGCTTGTGGGTCTCCGCCAGGCGATCGCGGAGGTCGGCGATCTTCCCGGCAGTTGTCGATGTGTCGGTGGTAGAGCTCATGGTCGCCATAATACGGTGTAAAAACTTCAGCGCCGTGATTGGTGGGGCTAGAGTGTCTGGGGGAAGGCATGTGAAGAGAAAGGACAGTACTCCCATGCGCACGCCGCTAGACCCCCGCCGCCTGGCCGAGCGCCTGGCTCCGCTGGGCTACCGTCACGTCGAGGTGTTGGAAACCACCGGCTCCACCAGCACCGATTTGGCCGACCGCGTGCGCTGCGGGGAGGACCTGCCCGACATGTCCCTACTCATGGCCGAGGAGCAGACCGCCGGGCGCGGCCGCAAGGGGCGCTCCTTCGAGGCCCCGGCCCGCAGCCAGCTGATCTGTTCCGTGCTGCTGCGCCTGCCGGACGTGCCGGTGGACCGCATCAGCTTGCTGCCGCTGCTCACCGGCCTGTCGATCGTGGAGGGCATCCGCGCCTCCGCGGATATCCCCATCCAGCTGAAGTGGCCCAACGACTGCGTGCTGGACGGCCGCAAGCTGGTAGGCATTCTGGTGGAGGCTGTGCACCTGGACCCGCACCCGGCGATCATCCTGGGCTTCGGCATCAATTACGACCTGCAGACCGACGAGCTGCCCGTCGCCCACGCCAGCTCCATCGATCTGGAGTGCGCCCGCCTGGGGCTAACCTGCCCAAGCCGCGAGGACGTTGCGGTGGCCGTGTTCGCGGAGCTGGCGGCGAATCTGGAGAGGTGGCGTCGACTAGGAGGGGCGGCCCAGACCGTACTACCGCGCTACCGCCAGGCTTCCGCGACTATCGGCACCTCCGTGCGCGCTTTCCTGCCCGGCGATGAGGTCGTCGAGGGGACGGCCACCGACATCGACGACGACGGCGAGCTGCTGGTCCGCACCAGCGAGGGCACGCGCGTGATCCGCGCCGGGGAGATCGTGCACCTGCGCGCCGACGGCACGGGCGACTACGGAGGGCGCTACGCATGAGCAAAATCACCTTCGACCCCGGCGAGCAGGTCCTAGCGGAGTTGAGCCCCGCGCGCCGCTCCATGTTCTTCCCGGTGCTGCGCCTGATGCTATGGACGGGGCTGTTCTGGATGGGCATCGGCGCTCTGGATCAGTACTTGGCCACCAATGCTTTGGACGCCCCCACCGTGGAAGCCTTCCTCTGGCTCCGCCGGGGCCTGCTGGTTGCGTGGCTGTGGGTCTGCTGGAGGCGCTGCGTGCGCCACCTGATCTTCCGCGCGCGCTCCCGCATGCTGCTGACCGACAGGCGGCTGATCACCGCGACCGGCCACCTGCGCAGCCGGATCGGGCAGATCCCGCTGGCCAACGTGGTGGATTGCCGCTCCCACCGGGGAGACGTGGCGGTGTACGTGGCAGGTGCCCGGGTGCCGTTGGTGCTGCATTCGGTTCCCTATACCCGCAAGTTCGAGCGGCTGCTGAAGAGCCAGCTTAGGCGTGTCGGGCCGGGGAACTATAGTTAGAAGGCGTGAGTGAGAACAACGGGAAAAACACAGCCGACTGGTCATTAGCCCGCGAGACCGCGCACGCGCCGGGCGCGCCGCTGGTGACGATCATCGGTGACGGGCAGCTGGCGCGAATGACACAACAGGCGGCGATCGAGCTGGGCCTTAGCTGCCGCGTGCTGGCCGGGGCTCCGGATTCCTCGGCCGCGCAGGTGACCGCCGACGTGGTGCTGGGGGACTACGCGCTGGAGGAGCACGTCCGCGAGGTCTCCCGCGACTCCGACGCGGTGACCTTCGACCACGAGCACGTGCCCAATCGCTTCCTGGATGCCCTTATCGACGAGGGCGTGAACGTGCAGCCGCAGCCGTCTGCGCTGATCCACGCTCAGGACAAGCTGGTGATGCGCAAAAAGCTGCGCGAGCTGGGCGCCCCGGTGCCGGCGTTTGCCGCCATCGAGTCCGCCGACGACATCGCCGGGTTCTTCGAGGCCGTGGACGGCCAGGTGTGCTTGAAGGCCCGCCGCGGCGGCTACGACGGCAAGGGCGTGTGGTTCCCCGCCACGGTGGACGAGGCCCGCGAGCTGGTGGAGAAGCTGCTGGACAAGGAGATCCCCCTGATGGCGGAAAAGAAGGTCGCGCTGGTGCGCGAACTGTCCGCCATGGTGGCCCGCACCCCGTCCGGCGAGGTGCAGGCGTGGCCGGCAGTGGAATCCCTGCAGGAAGACGGAATCTGCGTGGAGGCCGTGGCGCCCGCCCCTAACTCCACGCCTGAAATCCTGGCCGCCGCCGAGCAGCTGTCCCGTGACGTCGCCACCGAGCTGGGCGTCACAGGCGTGCTGGCGGTGGAGCTGTTCGAGACCACCGACGAGAACGGCCAGCCGGAGATCATCGTCAACGAGCTGGCGATGCGCCCGCACAACACCGGCCACTGGACCCAGGATGGTTGCATCACCAGCCAGTTCGAGCAGCACATCCGCGCCGTACTGGACCGCCCGCTGGGCTCCACCGAGCCCACCGCGCCGGTGGTAGTGATGGCAAACGTGCTGGGAGCGGCCGAGGATCCGGCGATGCCGATGCACGAGCGCATGGACGCGGTGTGGCGTCGCTTCCCGAACGCAAAGATCCACATGTACGGCAAGGATTGGCGCCCACGCCGCAAGATCGGCCACGTCAATATGCTGGGGGAGGATCCGGCGCGCACGCGCGAGCAGGCGCGCCTGGCCGCGAAGTTCCTGGAAACCGCCGAATGGGAGGACTAACCGATGACTGAGAACGCACGCACCCCGCTGGTCGGCCTGGTGATGGGCTCCGACTCCGACTGGCCCACCGTCGAGCCGGCAGCCGAGGTGCTGGCCGAGTTCGGCATCCCCTTCGAGGTCGGAGTGGTCTCCGCGCACCGCACCCCGGAGCGCATGCTCGACTACGCCCGCACCGCGCACACCCGCGGCGTGAAGGTGATCATCGCCTGCGCCGGCGGTGCCGCCCACCTGCCCGGCATGGTCGCCGCGGCCACCCCACTGCCGGTGATCGGCATTCCGCGTGCCCTGGGCAATCTGGATGGCTTGGATTCCCTGCTCTCCATCGTGCAGATGCCCGGCGGCGTGCCGACCGCCACCGTCTCCATCGACGGTGCGAAGAACGCCGGACTGCTGGCCGTACGCACCCTCGCGGTGGCTGACAAGGCTCTGATGGACAAGATGGTCGAGTACCAGGAGAACATGCGCGACGCGGTGCTGGAAAAGGATCGCGCCCTGCAGCAGAAGCTGATGGGGTGAAGCGTTCTAACTGGGTAGTTCTCGGCGGGGCTGCCTACTCATCGACTTTGTGGAGAACGGGGAAAACTCCTTGAGGCCTGTCGGCAGCAGAAAAACCATCTTGCAAAGTTCTTATAAAACCATCTTCGCAGAGGATTAAACTATCTGGTTTCGTGTCGTCTAGTTTCGCGGCCTGAACTCGGTATTTATCCCCTAAATGCGTCAGGGTTACATCATCTATATGGTCAATACTGCCAATTTTGTGAAGTCGAGTTCCTTTCTCGACGCTTATCTCTTGAATATTTGTGGAATAGGATGATCTATCCTTGCTTCCTTGGTAGAGGTCGACAATTCCGGGAAGAAAATCAACTTCATAGTCCTCGTCGGGCGTGGTTATCCTCAGGAAGCTGACGGTAAGGACCTGCCCTGTGTCTGGATTGGATACAACATCTCCATCATTCGGACGACTTAATGGGTTCCCGGATTGGTCGATGATTAAATAGGCCATAATCTACCTCCTGTACTCTGACTACTGTAATAGTTAGGTGTATGAAATCAATACTCGTTACCGGCGCAGCCCAAGGCTTCGGGCGCGCAATCGCTGAGTCCTTCGCCGAGGCCGGCTGGACCGTCGGCGCCTACGATCTCGACGGAGACAAGGTCCGCGGCTGGGCCCAACATCCGAACATTATCCCCGGCACCCTCGACGTCACCGACCCCGACCAGTGGTCCGCCACTGTTACCGACTTCGCGGCCCGCGCCGGGGGAATCAATGCACTCATCAACAACGCGGGCGTTCTCTACGGCGGCGACTTCATCGACCGCGGGAGCTTCCAGCAGGATTCCGCCCTCGTTGACGTCAACGTCAAGGGCGTGATCTACGGCTGCCGCGCGGCCTTCGAACACCTCAAAGCGGCCGGCGATGGGGTGGTCGTCAACGTCTGCAGCGCCTCCTCCATCTACGGCACCCCGGATATGGCCACCTACTCCGCCACCAAGTTCGCCGTCCGTGGCATTTCCGAGGCGCTGGATTTCGAGTGGGATAAGCACAACATTCGCGTTCGCACCGTCTTGCCCCTGTACTCGCGGACGGCGCTTATTGCCGATGTGGAGACGGCGGGAATGCGGCGGCTAGGGGCGTCCACAACCCCACAGGATGTGGCTGCAGAAGTAGTAAGGGCTGTGACCGCGCCGCGCCGCAGCCCCACGAAGGTGCATTTCCCGGTTGGTTGGAAGACGAAGTTGCTGGAGGCCACCAGCCACTTCTCGCCGCCGTTCCTCACCCGTTTCGTTAATGGCCTGCTTGTTTACGGCGATAAGGTGCGCCTGTAACTAGACTCTTCATACATGTCTTATCAAGCAGTGCCTCGCCCGGTGTGGTGGCGGGATGCCTCCTGGTGGGTGTTCGTATCCATCGCGGGCTTCCTATACCTCTTCCTCGGTGCGGGCGCGACATTCGGCAGTGGGATGGAGAACTCCACGTGGCAGGTCGCGCTTGCCGTCACGGGGCTGGTCATCAGCTTTATCGGCCTGCTTCTGCAGAGGTTTCGGCCCGAGCCGGGCGTGGCAGTCACGGCGCTAGGTCTGTTCGCCTATGCGGCGTCCGCGATGCTGGTGTGGCCGCTTGGATACTGGGTCGTGGCTTATGAGGCTTACTTCATCTCCGCGAAGCTGATGCTGCGCCGCAAGCTGTGGCTGGCTTTACTGCTGCTCGGCTCATTCTTCGCGATGGCGTGGGGGACTTTCTACAACGCGCGCAGGGGAGGAGATGGTGATTTTGCGTGGGGCGGTGAGGATTTTCGGACCGCTGAGTTTTGGGTGTTCTGGGGAGTAATCGCCCTGCTCACCGCTGTGACCGTTGCCCTGATGTGGCTGACGGGCCGCTATTCGCTGCGCCGCGACCAGGCAGTCGAGGCGCTGGCCGCCCGCGCTGAGCTCGCCACCGTCAGCGAGCGCAACCGTATCGCCCGCGAGCTGCACGACATCGTCGCGCATTCCCTCACCGTCGTCATCGCGCAGGCCGATGGGGGGCGCTACGCAGGGCGCAAGGATCCGGACAGGGCCATCGAAGCCCTCGACACGATCGCCGCGCGCGGTCGCTCGGCTCTGACCCAGATGCGGGAGCTGCTCTCTGTTCTTCACGAGGACGCCCCCTCGCCGCGTTCTACCACCGTCACCCCTGGGGTGGCCGGCGTTCCCGACCTGGTGGCGGATGCAAAGCGCAGTGGGGTGCAGGTGGAGCTGCACGTCACGGGCGAGCCGCGCCAGTTGGACGAGGTCCGCGACCTAAGCGTGTACCGCATCGTGCAGGAATCCCTGACCAACGTGCTGAAGCACGCGGGTTCTGTGCCTGCCCAGGTGCGGCTGGAGTGGGAGCCTGCCCGGGTGACCATTAGCGTGGATAACGCGCCGGGCGATGAGCAGATAGAGGGCTCCGGCCGCGGTCTGACCGGCATCCGCCAGCGCGTGGCGATCCACGGTGGCGAGGCCAAATGGGGCGCTTCCGCGGTGTACCCCGGAGGGTGGAACGTCACCGCGACGGTGCCTTTTGCGAAGGAGGATTAAGTGATTAGCGTAGGTTTGGCCGACGATCAGCAGCTGGTGCGTGCCGGCTTTGGGTTGGTGTTGGATTCGCAGGACGACATCACCGTCCAGTGGCAGGCCGCCGACGGTCAGGAGGCCTGTGAGCTGGCCGAGTCGCAGCCCGTGGACATCATCCTCATGGACGTGCAGATGCCGCGCATGGATGGCATCGAGGCTACCCGCCGGGTGGTTTCCGGTAGCTCTGGCGCGCGCGTGATCGTGCTGACCACCTTCGATAACGATAACTACGTCCTCGGCGCAGTGGAGGCGGGGGCCAGCGGTTTCCTCCTCAAGGACGCCGACCCCGAGGACCTCATCTCCGCCGTCCGCACCGTCGGTGATTCGGCGGCCGTGATCAGCCCGAAGGCCACTGCACGGCTGTTGCGCAGCATCCGCATGGAGCAAACCCCGCAGCGTCGCGAGCCCGTCGAGCTGGACCTTCCCGACCCGCTGACCCCGCGCGAGCTGGAGATCCTAAAACTCATCGCGCTGGGCTTCAGCAACCAGGAGATCGCCGACGAGCTGTACATTTCGCTGCCCACCGTGAAGACGCACGTCGGCCGGGTGCTCACGAAAACCCAGTCGCGTGATCGGGTGCACGCGGTGCTTTTTGCCTTCAAGCATCACCTCGTCAATTCCGAGGATTTGCTCGAACAGACTTTCTAAAAGCTCTACCTTAGCTTTACGGGCATTTTTACTGTTGAGACTGGTGGCGTCAATAAAAAAGAAGAAAGTTTCGGCGGGGGTATTGACTTAGTTTGATTGTGTGTTCTATTCTTTAGTTAGGAAGTTTGGCGGGGGCACCACAACCCCGCTGCTGGATTAGGGGAACTCCATGACTACCTCACCACCATCGTTTCGAATAGCCAGTTCGCAGGACCCGCTGACCGTCGCGGCGCGGCAGCTCAATCAACAACAATTCCAACTGATAATGGCATGCGCCCCGGACGGGGAGGATCTGGTGCCCGATTTCTGCACCCGCCTCGCCGTGCGCCTGGGTGTTTCCGCCGGTGTTGCAGAGGCCTGGGCCGAGGCCGCTTTCGTGTTGCGCGACTATCCGTGCCTCGTC
This sequence comes from Corynebacterium sp. c24Ua_83, assembly GCF_039907245.1. Taxonomy (NCBI): domain Bacteria; kingdom Bacillati; phylum Actinomycetota; class Actinomycetes; order Mycobacteriales; family Corynebacteriaceae; genus Corynebacterium; species Corynebacterium sp. c24Ua_83. The sequence goes on from NZ_JASBOI010000004.1 coordinate 190,643, forward strand.
GAGCTGTTTGACCAGGGGTGTTACACCGCCCGCCACGTTCTGCGGGTGGCGCAGGATCTGCTGCCGGTGTCGCCCGACGAACGGGAAAGGGTTGAGGGCAAGGTTCTTGAGGTATTGACGCCCTCACGTCCCGACCAGCACGTGTTTTCACCGAGGACTATCCACAACCGCATCTCGAAGATTTTGCGGGAGGTCGATCGGAACGTCGTACCTAAGGATGAGGCCGCCGCGGCCGAGCCGAGCTTCAATGTGGATTGCCGCGACCCGGAGTACACCACCTTCACGCTGCGGGTCCCGCGGATGGAGGGTATCGAGATCGACAAGATCGTGCGCGCTACCGCCAAGAAGTACGCCTGCTCGCAGCCGGAGGCGATGCTGCGGCTGATCACGGATAAGGCCGAGGTTTCGGTGACTCTGAACCTGTACCACGACCCGGCGAACGACGGTGCCGTGCTGGGGGAGGATCACTGGCTGAACCGCTCCGCTTCCAAGACCTGGCTGCAGCGGGTGACGCACCTGTCCGCGCCGGGCTACGCGGAGTGTGAGGGTTACGCGCCGACGGAGAGCATCAAGGCAGCTGTCGCTGGGCGCGACCTGCACTGTCGTTTCCCGGGCTGCGAGGTTCCCGCCTACAAGTGCCAATACGACCACGTAAGGCGATACGGCAGCGGACCGACGTCC